>CAXTRS010000048.1:0-10116 GCA_964246635.1 uncultured Chthoniobacterales bacterium
GGAAAATACCAGCCGCCGAGGAAAAGCGTGACGATGATCGAGCAGCCGGTGATCATGGCCGCGTATTCGCCGAGAAAAAAGAGCGCGAATTTCATCGACGAGTATTCCGTGTGGTAGCCGGCGACGAGTTCGGTTTCCGATTCCGGCAGATCGAAAGGCAGGCGATTCGTTTCGGCAAAAATCGCCACTGTGAAAACGAAAAACGAAATCAGCATCGGCACCCAGAGCAGCAGCGACCGCAGATCGAAGCCGGTGACGTGAAACGACGGCTCGAAGTGAATCCGCCAACTCGTGAACGGCAGCACCGTCCAGCCGTGGAAAATCTGGTTTTGCACGATCTGCGACAAGTTCAGCGTGCCCATCGCGAGAAAAATCGGCACCACGGAAAGGCCTAGCGATAGCTCGTAAGAAATCATCTGCGAGGTCGAGCGCACTCCACCCAGAAACGGGTATTTCGAGTTCGACGACCAGCCGGCGAGGACGATGCCATAGACGCCGAGAGAGGCGATGGCAAAGACGAACATGACGCCGATGTCCACGTTGGCGATGACCATGTTCATCGTCCCCAAGCGAACGTCGGAAAGCCAGTCGAGCAGGCTGTTGAGCAGGGGGAGGTGCCTTAAAACCGGCAGGTCTTTGAGCGCGGCGAACCACGAGTCGATGTTCAGCGTGCTGCCAAACGGCACGACCGCGATCGTCAGAATCGCCGGCACCATCGCGAGGCAAGGCGCCAGCCAGTAATAAAATTTGTTTACATGCGCCGGCGTGAGGTCCTCTTTAAGAAGGAACTTCACCGCATCGGCGATCGGTTGCAGCAGGCCGGCGATGCCGACGCGATTCGGTCCAACCCGATCCTGGATCATCGCGCTCACCCGACGCTCCGCATACACCGTGTAAGAAACCAGCGGCAGGATCACCAGAAAGATGATGCCGACGATCTTCAACAGCGAGACGATCGCGAACTGAACGTCGGGCGAAACGGCGAGAGCGAGCGGCGGCATGGCGAGCGAAAGGAAGAAAGATTACTTCGTGGGCACCGTGGCAGTGGCGTTTTCGGTGGGCGCGCGAGGCGGGGCGGTTCGGTCGTCACTGTGCGCGTTTTCGTCGAGCGCCAACGGCACGCCGAGGTCGCCGATCTTGCTGAGGCTCAAGCCGGCGAACACGGGCACTTCGGCGGCCATCGCGCGGAAGAGGTCTTCGATGGTGTAGATGCCGTTCGAGCCGGTGAGCGCCTGGAGAAGATCGCGCAGGATTTCCCAATCGTCGCGCGCGTTGCCGGGCGCGTTGATCGCCTTGTTCAAGCGCTGCAAGCGGCCCTTGGCGTTGATCATCGAGCCGCGCTTCTCGGCAAATCCGCTGCCGGGCAGGACGACGCTCGCCGCCGCGCTCGCCGCGCCGCCGAGCAGGCCGAGCATCACGAAGCACGGCAACGCCGCCAGCGCCTCCGGGCGGACGCCGCACTCGACCGGGTCTTCCTGCAAGCTAACGAGCGCCTGGATTTTCCCGGCGTTCACGGCATCGACGATGATCGGAAAGTGCGAGCCGGCGTGTTCGCGCGTCACGCGCATGAGCTGCGCGCCGCGCGTGTTCGGATTGCCGTCGTCGCTGAGCAGGATGCCGTCGGCGGTTTGCGGACGCGCCTTCACGTCCATCAGCGAGACGCCGAGGGCGTCAGCGAGGCGCTGGCAGAGGAAGAGTTCTTCGTTCGTCATCCGCGCGGAGGCCATCAGCGCGATCTGGCCGCCGCGTTCTTTTACCGCGCGCAACTGCATCGCGGCGGCCTCGAGCGCGTGTCGCCAGTCCGACGCGATTTGTTTGCCGTCGCGGTCGCGGATCAGCGGCTCGGTGAGGCGATTGGGCGCGTGGAGATAGTGGAAATTCAGCCGGCCGTAGTCGCACATCCACGATGAGTTCACGTCGTTGTTTTCGCGCGGCGTCTGGCGATAGACGGTGTTTTCGCGGCTGCTGATCACCGTGTTGCAACCGGTGCTGCAGCTCGTGCAAAAGCTGCGCGTTTCTTTCAGGAACCAAACGCGCATCTTGAACCGAAAGTCTTTCGAAGTCAGCGCGCCGACCGGGCAAATATCGACGGTGTTCAGCGTGTAATTGTTGTCGAACTCGCGGTTGGGGTGCGCGGTGAGCGAGGAGTAGCTGCCGCGGTCCACGAAGCCGAGCGCGTCGTCCTTGGCGATCTCCTTGGTGAACCGAATGCAGCGTGAGCAAAGGATGCAGCGCTCGTCGTCGAGCACGATGCGCGGGCCGAGATCGACGTGCTTCGGCTTTTTGACCTTCTCCTCGAGGAACCGCGACCCTTCGTTGCCGTATTCGATGGAAAATTCCTGCAACCGGCATTCGCCCGCCTGGTCACAAATGGGGCAGTCGAGCGGGTGATTGATGAGCAGAAATTCGAGCACGCCTTTGCGCGCGTCCTGCGCCATCTGGGAATCGGTGCGGATCGCCATGCCTTCAGCGACATCCTGCGCGCAGGAAATCTGCGGGCGCGGAATCCAGTTGATCGTCGGCTTGCCGTCGGGCCCGAGTTCGGGTTTGCGATCCGGCCCCATTTTGGGCATGCCCATTTCGATCAGGCACATCCGGCAGTTGCCCGGCGAGGAGAGCTTCGGATGGTAGCAATAGCGCGGGATGTATTTGCCGGCTTGCTGGCACGCTTCGATCACGCGCGTGCCTTTCGGAAACTCGTGCCAGACGCCGTCAATCTGGACATTCAGCATGGGCACTGCGGTCGCAGCGGCGTTTGGCGGTTCGGAAACAGCGCTCATCGGAGAAAATTTCGCAGGAGCGTTCAGATTGGGTTGAGACCCTTTGCAGAGCCGTGACCGAAATTTGGATAATCGGGATTGACCACCAGCTTTTTCAGCTTGGGATGAACGAGCACATCCATGTCTTCCATCGGGATTGCCCCCAGTAGCACCTCGTCGCCCAACTCCAGCGCGCCAACGTAACATTCTCGATTGTCGAAACGCACATGCACGGGCCCGACGTAACGACACATCTGCGTGCGGCCGTCTGCCGTAACGACTTGTCGGGTGGAGTTACTCTCCAATTGGAGTTGCATTACGACGGTAGGCGGCAGGCACAGAAAGTCTGATCCAGTGTCGGCCAGCGCCAGCACCGCGATCTCGCGCAGCTCTGGATGGCGCGGATTGTTCAGCAGAATTTCGGCATGAGCCTTGCCCATAAATGGAGTGTGGAAGGAAATTCAATGTCCGCTCGGCGTGACCACGACCGGCCGGCCGCGGTCTAGCACAATGCCGTCTGAGCGTTCGCGCGGTGTGACCGGCTCGGTGGAGCGCGCGGCGAATTCTTCGGGGAATTTCGCGAGAAAACTTTGCGTCGGCCAGGCGCAGGCTTCGCCGAAGGCGCAGATCGTTTTGCCGGCGATGTTGTCGGCAACATTTTTCAAAACCGCCGGATCCTGCGTGGCGCCGTCACCGTGCATCATGCGGTCGGTGATTTTTTTCATCCAGAGCGAGCCTTCGCGGCAGGGCGTGCACTGGCCGCAACTTTCGTGAGCGTAGAACTCGTTGATGTTGTTCAGCGCCCAGACCATGTCGCGCGTGTCGTCCATGACGATGACGCCGCCGGAGCCGGCCATCGAACCGGCGGCGGCGAGCGTGTCGAAATCCATGACGATTTCTTCGAGGCCGATTTCTTTGTCCACCATCGCGCCTTCGGCGTTCTTTTGCTTCACCTTGAAGCGTTCGCCAGCGCGCAAAATCTTCGCGGAGCTGCCGCCGGGTATCACCGCTTTGAGCGTGCGGCCGGGCTTCATGCCGCCGCAGAGGTCATTGATGAGTTCGCCCATCGTGACCGCGCCGACCTCCAACTCGAAATAACCGGGCCGCTGCACGTCGCCGCTCACGCAGAGCACGCGCGTGCCGGTGTTGTTCGGCCGGCCGATGCGCGCGTATTCCGCGCCGCCCATGCGGACGATGTGCTTCACGTTGCAGAGCGTCTCGACGTTGTTCACGATCGTCGGGCACTGATACAACCCGAGGACCGCGGGGAAATACGGCGGCTTGATGCGGGGATACGCACGCTTGCCCTCGAGTGACTCAATAAGGCCGGTTTCTTCGCCGCAAATGTAAGCGCCGGCGCCGCGGTGAACGTAGATTTCCAAGTCGAAACCGGAGCCGAGAATGTTCTTCCCCAAGAACCCACGGCCGCGCGCTTCGGCGAGCGCCTGCTCGAGAATTTTCGCGCCGAGGGGAAACTCACCGCGGATGTAGATGTAAGCCAAGTGCGCGCCGACCGCGAAGCACGAGATGATCATCCCTTCGAGGAGCTGATGCGGGTCCTGATAGATGATGTAGCGATCTTTGAATGTCCCCGGCTCGGACTCGTCGGCATTGCAGATAAGATACGTTGGCTTCGGCCCGCCGGGCTTGATGAAGCTCCACTTCACGCCGCACGGAAAACCGGCGCCGCCGCGTCCGCGCAGACCGCTGGTTTTGACTTCATCAACAATGGCCGCTGGCGCCATCGTCAGCGCTTTCTTCAAATCCTCGTAGCCGCCATCGCGCAGGTAGCAGTCGATGTCCTGCGTCCAGCCATCGCGATCGACGTTTTTGAAAACGAGTCGCCGCTCTTTCGGGTGTGGGGCGCGGGAAAACGGCGTGGCCATGGGAACGAGGCTTACTGGTATTTGGCGAGAATGTCGGCCGCCGCGGATTCGCTGGTCACGCCTTCGTAAAAATCGTCGTTCACCATGCAAACGGGCGCCGTGCCGCAACTGGCGAGACATTCGACGAATTCGATGGAGTATTTTCCATCTGCGCTGCGCGTGATCGGGCTGGCGTGGCCGCCCGCGCCATTGTGACTGCTCTCGGATTCGATCTGCGCGAGCCGCTTAAACTGCGCAAGCAACTCATAGCCGCCGCCCATCGCACACGACAGCGTGCGGCAGACCCGGATGTGGTGTTTTCCCGCCGGCTGGCGGCGGAACATCGGATAAAACGTCAGCAACTCGAGGATATTGATCGGTTGCAACTCGAGCCGCGCGGCGATCCAATCCGCCCCTTCGTCGCTGACGTAACCGAACTCTTCCTGAAACAGGTGCAGCAACGGCAGCGCCGCGCTCCGTTTCGACACCGGGTAGTGGCTGACGGCTTCGTCGATCCGTTGGGTGAAGTCGGCCGATAGCTCCATGACGCGGCGGGATGAAATGCGAAAATTGCGGCGGCAGTGGCAGCTCAGGGGTTGCCCGTGCCGAGGTTGGTGTCCTTGTTCTCCAATTCTTCGTTTTTGAACGAGAGGTTCACCACGGTGTTGCCTTCCTGATAGCGATAATTCGTGCGCTTATAGACGACGAAATCCTTAGCTTCGACCGTGGTGGGCGGTCCGAGAATTCCTTCGACCTGCGCCTTCGTCATGCCTGGGCGGACCAAGTCGTAGTTGGCCTTGGTCAGACGCGTGGTCAGCGCGGTGGGCGCGGCGTTTTTGCGGCACGCCACCGGTCCGGACAAGACCAGACCGAGGGCAACGCAAAGGATGAGGAGCGGTTTTTGCATAAGCGCAGGGTGGGAGAACGGAAACGCGTGAGTTTTTCTTCCGCCACTCATCGGTCGCACTCGCCCATCACGAAATCGAGGCTGCCGAGAATGGCGACAACGTCGCTCATCATGTGACCGGGGAGCAACTTGTCGAGGATGCTCAAATTGCAAAAACTCGGCGCGCGGATTTTCAAGCGGTGCGGCACACCGCCGCCGCGGCTGTTGATGTAAAAGCCGAGCTCGCCCTTCGGATTTTCCGCGCCGAAATACACCTCGCCCGGCGGCGCCTTGATGCCTTCCGTCACGACCATGAAATGGTGAATCAGCTCCTCCATTTTCATCAGCACCGACGGCTTGGGCGGGAGAATATTTTTCCCATCGACGACGTTGATCGGGCCGTCGGGCAAATTGTCGAGGACCTGCTCGAGAATGCGCACGCTCTGGCGCATTTCTTCGAGCCGCACGAGATAGCGGTCGTAGCAATCGCCGACCGTCCCGACGGGCACCTCGAAGTCGTATTTTTCGTAGTCGAGATACGGCTGCTTTTTGCGCAGATCGTGCTCGACGCCGGAGCCGCGCAGGTTCGGGCCGCTCAAGCCGTAGCCGATCGCGTCCTCCGCCGAGATCACGCCGACATCTTTCGTGCGATCGACGAAGATGCGGTTGCGGGTAAGCAGGCCGTCCACTTCGTTCAGACTTGGCGTGAATTGCTTGAGAAAAGCGCGCAACTGACCTGGAAAAGTCTCGGGCAAATCGCGGATCTGGCCGCCGACGCGCGTGTAGCTCGTGGTGAAGCGCGCGCCGGTGAGTTGTTCGTGGAGATTGTAGAGATATTCGCGCTGCGTGAACGTGTAGAGAAACACGGTCATCGCGCCGGTGTCCATCGCGAACGCGCCCAGCCCGAGCAGGTGCGCCGAGATACGCGCAATTTCGCAGCAGATCACGCGGATCGCCTTGCCTCGCGGCGGGAGTTCCCAGCCCATCAGCTTCTCGACCGCGAGCGCGTAAGCGACGTTGTTCGCCAGCGGCGCCAGGTAATCCAGCCGGTCCGTGTAGGGCACGAACTGGTTGTATTGCATGTTCTCGGCGATCTTTTCGTCGCCGCGGTGGAGATAACCTACGTCTGGAGTGGCCTTGGTGATGATCTCGCCGTCGAGCTCCAGCAGGAGCCGTAGGACGCCATGCGTCGCCGGGTGAGACGGACCCATGTTCAGGGTCAACTTTTCGCCCATCGTGTCGTCGCCGACTTCGTCGTGGCCGCCGAGCGCCGCGCTGGCGCGCGCCAGGGTATCGGGCGCTTCGATTTCGGTGGTGCGCAGAGCCGTGGCCATAAACGAAAAACGCGCGCCGACGTGCGGGCGGCGTGCCGTGAGAGTGTTCTGAATAGATTCCCGCGGGTGAGGGGGCGCAAGCCGGAATTGTGAAATATTTCACAAACTCAAACGGGCGCGGGCGCCGAAGGGGTTGCGAGAAAATTTCGCCGCCGAAAAATTGCCCCCTCGCGCAGGCTGCGTCACCGTCGCGCCGTGCGCTGTTTTTACTCGCCGGGCTATTATCTGCCGCTGCCCGAAGGTCATCCCTTTCCGATGCGGAAATTTCCCGAGGCGCACGAGCTTCTGCTGCGCGACGGCGTGATCGGGCCGGCGGACGTGACGACGGTCACAGAGTGCGCTCGCGAACACCTCCTGCGCATCCACACCGCGGATTATCTCGACCGCTTGGAAAACGACGCGCTCACCGCGAAGGAACGCACAGTCCTCGGCCTCCCTCCAGGACCGGCGCTGTTCCGTCGCTCGCGGCTGGCGGTGGAAGGCACGCGCCTGGCCTGCCGCGCTGCGCTCACCGATGGCATCGCGGCAAATCTGGCCGGCGGCACGCATCATGCCTTCGCGGATCGCGGCGAAGGCTTTTGTGTGCTCAACGACGTTGCGATTGCCGTGCGCGATTTGCAGAACGAACGGCCCCAACTGCGGGTCTCCATCGTGGACACTGACGCACATCAAGGCAACGGCACGCACGCACTGCTCGGGGCTGACCCGAACGTGTTCACCTATTCAATCCATGTCGCCGCCAATTATCCGAGCCGCAAGGTGCCGGGATCGCTCGATGTCGGACTGGAGCGCTACGTCAGCGGCATCGCTTATCTCGCGGCGCTGCGCGAAACGCTGCCGCAAAGCATGGACAATTTTCGGCCCGATCTGGCGATCTGGGTTTCCGGCGCGGACCCGCACCAAAACGATCGCTTCGGACAGATGCGGCTTTCCGTGCGCGACCTGCTCGAGCGCGACACCTTCGTCGTGTCGCTCTTTCGCGAACGCGAAGTCCCGCTCGTCGTCCTCTTCGGTGGCGGCTACAATCGCGAGCCTGGCAACACCGCCCGCCTGCACCGCAATACGATCGCCACGGCGCGGCGGTTGAACGGACGCACCGGAGGCTGACGACTTCCCATGCGCTCCCGGCACCAGCTCCCGAATCTGCGCATCGCGGTCGTCGGCACGGGCGCGGTCGGTGGATTTTTTGGCGGGAAACTGGCCAGCTTCGGCCGCGACATGCACTTCCTCGTGCGGTCCGAGGAGGAACGCGCGGCGCTCGGACGACACGGTCTGCAGGTGCGCAGCCGGACCGGCGACTTTCGCGTGGAAAAGGTGCGCGCCTATACGGCGACGGACGCCATCGGTCCGTGCGACGTTGTGCTGATCGCGGTGAAGACGACCGCCAACGCCGCGCTGCCCGCGCTGCTGGCGCCGTTGCTGAAAGCGGACACGCTGCTGGTCACGATGCAGAACGGCCTCGGCAACGAGGAGGCGCTGGCCGAGCGTTTTGGCGCCGAGCGCGTGCTGGGTTGCATTTGTCTGGTCGGCGTCGAGAAGGTCGCGCCGGGAGTCATCGTCCACCACGGCGAGGGGAGCCTCATCCTCGGCGAACACGCCGGCTATCCGCGTCCGCGCACGCACGATCTGGCGTGGGAGTTCAAACGCTGCGGCGTGCCGGCGCGCGTCGTCGCCGACCTCGACCGCGAACGCTGGCGCAAGCTGGTCTGGAACATCCCCTTCAACGGCCTCACCGTCCTCGCCACCGCCCAGGCGCGGGTCGGCGGCGGAGACTTGACCCGCGTCGTGAGCGTGGCCGAGTTGCTCGCTGACGACTCGCTCCTTTATCTGGTTCGGCGATTGATGGACGAGATCATCGCAGCCGCCGGGAAGCTGGGCCACGCGATGCCGGGAGATTTTGCCGCGACTAACATCAAACGCACGCGCGGCGTGGGTGCGTATCGGCCAAGCACGCTCGTCGATTTTCTCGCCGGCCGACCGATGGAAATCGACGCGATCTGGGGCGAGCCGTATCGGCGCACGTTCAACGCTGGCGCGGAAGTCGGCCGGCTCGAAGCGCTTTACCATTTACTCCGGCATTTGGAAGCGTCCCGGACAAACGCGTAGCCCCGAGCGTGGCGTTCACTGCCAAGGCGACGGTTGGGAGAAAAGCGCACGCAGCCACGCGAACATTGCGCTCGACAAGAGCGCGCGTCCGCGGGCCTGCGATTTGCCATAGGAACGAACGCCGCCAGTGCCGCGCCGGTCGTCCCGTCGATGTCACATCACCGGTTCCCATGGAAAACTCTTCTGCCCAGCCCTCCGCTTCCATCGCCCCCGAGCCGCGCACGTGGCGGCTGGCAGGGAAATTTTTCTGGCGGGCGCTGCTCTTGAAATGCCCCGAGTGTGGGATCTCCCCGATCTTCCCGCCGCTCCACCGCATGCGGAAGCCGGCCGACCTGTTCACCCCGCTCGACGGCTGTCCGCGCTGCGGCTACGCCTACACGCGCGAGGTCGGCTACTTTCTCATGGCGACCTGGGCGGTGAGCTACGGGTTCGGGGCGATCGTCGGTCTCGCGATCTATCTTTACATGGAATACATCCTCAACGCTTCGCTGGCATCTATGCTCTGGGTCTGCATCTCGGCGGTGTTGGTGGTCAACCTGCTGCTCGCGCGCCACGCCCGTTCGTTCTGGCTGGCGTTCGACCACTTTTGCGATCCACACATCCGCGAAAACTCGGGCGGCGGCGGAGACGATGGCGATGGGAACATCCCGCGGCAGCGGCCCACGCCGCGGGTGCCGGCCGATACGCTGCCGGATCGTCCCGCTCCGACTCCCCAACGCGTGCGCGAAGCCGAAAATGTCGGCTCGCGTTGAGCGTGGACGGTCAGGGGGAGGGTGGGAGCGTCGAACCGGGAAATGTCGCGGACTCGGCGCGCAGTTTGGCCAGTTGTTTCGCCGCCACCCAGCCGCCCCACATTTGGAACAGCGCAAACGCGTGAAACGCCGCGGGCGCCCATTCCGAAAAGTAGAGGAAGATCGCCCCATCCAGGGCGTAGAGCACCATGCCGACGATTAGTGCGGTGAGCGAACCGTGCGTGGAAAGGTAGCCGAAGATGCAAAGAAACACCGCGATGATGAGGTCGATGCCGAGAGCGAAATAAGGGCCGGCGAACCCCATGTTGGCGGCGAATCCATCGGCAATTTGCGAGACGGCCAGGCCGGCGAGAAAAACCAGGTTGCCGCCGGTCAGCGCGAAGCGGAGCTCGTCGATCGAAGACATCGTCGCCC
>CAXTRS010000048.1:10126-18291 GCA_964246635.1 uncultured Chthoniobacterales bacterium
AGCGAAAGCCCGGCGATCCAATAAAACCAGTTCGCGCCGCGGTTGATCTTCGCTTTGATTTCCGCTTCCTCTTCCGCCCATTGGTGTCCCATCACCTCGCGCGTGAGCGAGGTGGCCGGGCGGTCAGGGGACGCTGGCGGCGGCGGGGTCGAAGGCGGGTTGGCTGGCGATTCCATGCTTCGGACTATCCCTGGGGTGAATCCCGTTGTCGAGGTCGCGATTTCTCCTGAGGGTCTCCCGCGGCCGATTGCGCACGCGCGAGGTTGCCGGCGTTTCAGAAGAACTCGCACGGCAGTTTCATCGCGCGCGCCAGGCGTTCGAGATACTCGGCGCGCGAAATCTCGACGGCGCCGAACGTGCGCAAGTGCGGCGTGGTCCATTGCACATCGAGGAGCTTGAAGCCGCGCACCCGCAGGCGGGCAACCAAGTTTACCAGCGCGACTTTGCTCGCGTCGGTCTCGGAGTGAAACATCGACTCGCCATAAAACGCGCCGCGCAGCGACACGCCGTATAACCCGCCTACGAGCTTGCCCTCGCGCCAAGACTCGACCGAGTGCGCGTAGCCCATCTCGAAGAGCGCGCAATACGAGCCGATGATTTCTTCGCTGATCCACGTCTCCATCCGCTCCGCACATGCGCGCATGACGGCTTCGAACGCCGTGTTCACCCGCAGCTCGAACCTGTTTTTGTTCAACGTCCGCCGCAGCCCGTGCGGCACGTGGAATCCGCCAATCTCCAGTGGCAGGATGCCGCGCGGGTCCGGCGAAAACCACCCAATCTCGCCGCGCTCCATCGCCATCGGAAACACGCCGCTGCGATAACCGTGCAGCAGGAGGGCGGGGGGGATCATGGGAGAAGGCTAAAGGCTAAAAGCTAAAAAGGCGGGGAATTAAACATGCAGTAGCAAGGCGAATGCGAACGATTCTGCGCGCCGGGTTCTCTCTTTTTTAGCCCTTAGCCTTTAGCCTTTAGCCTTTTTTCACTGGCGCACTGCCCGATTTTCCATTTAATCGGAAGATGAATCCCGCCCCAAAGCCCGAAGACGCCAATTACGCCGGCCGCCAGGACCCGATCATCCGCATTGATGTGCCGGCTGGGTCCATTTATTGCGCGCTGCTTCCCGACGCCGCGCCCAAGCACGTCGAGCGGATTTTGAAGCTGGCCGAGGAGGGGTTTTACAACGGCATCCGGTTTCATCGGATCGTGCCGAAATTCGTCGCGCAAGTCGGCGATCCGAAATCGAAGGCCGGCGTCGATGCGCCCGGCGTCGGCGGTGGCGGCAGCCCTTACGGCACGCTGCCGTTGGAAGTGAATCGCGCTTACACCAACCAGCGTGGCGTGCTCGCGATGGCGCGCACGAACGACCCCAATTCGGCCAACAGCCAATTCTACATCGTGCTCGAGGACGCGCCGCATTTGAACATGCAATACACCGTCTTCGGCAAGGTGCTCGATAATGGCATGACCGTCGTCGATCAGATCAAGCGCGGCGACGAGATGGGGATGATGATCGTGAAACGCTGAGACGTTTTTATGTCCGCAAATTACGCAGATTTACGCAGAAAGAAGAAACTCTCCTCAGGAAATCCCTCTGCGTAAATCTGCGTAATCTGCGGACACTTTCTTCTTACCTCATATGACCACCGGCGAAACGTTTCACGGCTCGAAAATCCTCATCCTGGATTTTGGCGGTCAATACACGCAGGTCATCGCGCGGCGGGTGCGCGAGTGCCAGGTGTATTCGCAGGTCGTGAAGTTCGACACGCCGGCGGCGGAACTCGCCGCGCAGGGAGCGAAAGGACTCATCCTCGGCGGCGGGCCGGCGAGTGTTTATGCGCCGAACGCGCCGCACCCCGACCCGGCGATTTTTCAGCTTGGCCTGCCCATCCTCGGCATCTGCTACGGCATGCAGCTCATGGCGTTTCACCTCGACGGCGAGGTGGCGCGCGGCGACCGGCGGGAATACGGCACCGGGCAACTCGAAGTCACCGCAGCCGACTGCGAGCTCTTCCACAACCTGCCCGACAAGCTCGACGTTCTCAACAGCCACCACGACAAGCTCACCCGCATGCCGGCCGGCTTCCGACCCGTCGCCCGCACCGCCAACTCCGAATACGCCGCGGTCGAAGACACCCGCCGTCATCTCTACGGCCTCCAGTTCCACCCGGAGGTCGTCCACACCCCGCGCGGCCGCGAGATGCTGGAAAACTTCGTCCTGCGCATCTGCGGCGCGAAACAGGACTGGACGATGGGCTCGTTCATTGAGCAAGCCTGCGCGCAGATCCGCGCCGAAGTCGGCGAAGAACGCGTCGTCCTCGGCCTCAGCGGCGGCGTCGATTCCTCCGTCGCCGCGGTGCTGCTCCATCAAGCCATCGGCGACCAGCTCACCTGCATCTTCGTCAACAACGGCCTCCTCCGCGCGAACGAAGCCGAGACCGTCCAGCG
The DNA here is from genome assembly GCA_964246635.1 of uncultured Chthoniobacterales bacterium. Lineage (GTDB taxonomy): Bacteria > Verrucomicrobiota > Verrucomicrobiia > Chthoniobacterales > SZAS-18 > JAFAXH01. The sequence goes on from CAXTRS010000048.1 coordinate 12,572, forward strand.
CGTCTTCGGCGAGAACTTCCACATCAAGCTCAAATACGTCGATGCCAGCGAGCGCTTCCTAAAAAAGCTGCGCCGCGTCACCGACCCCGAAACGAAGCGCAAACTCATCGGCAACGAATTCGTCCGCGTCTTCGAGCACGCCACCCGCGAACTCGTCGCCGCCGACCGCGCCGAGGGCCGCACCGCCAAGAAAGGCCGCGGCGCCGCCGCCGGCCACCACTACAAATTCCTCGCCCAAGGCACGCTCTACCCCGACGTCATCGAGAGCGTCTCCATCTCCGGCAACCCGGCGGCGCTCATCAAGAGCCACCACAACGTCGGCGGCCTGCCGGAAAAGATGCGCTTCAAGCTCATCGAACCCCTGCGCCAGCTCTTCAAAGACGAAGTCCGCCTCGTCGGCCAGCAGCTCGGCCTGCCGAAAGAAATCGTCCACCGCCAGCCCTTCCCCGGCCCCGGCCTCGCCGTGCGCATCCTCGGCGAAGTCACCGAGGAACGCCTGCGCATCCTGCGCGAAGCCGACACCGTGGTGGTCAACGAAATGAAGGCCGCCGACTGGTATTACAAAGTCTGGCAATCCTTCGCCGTGCTGCTGCCCGTGCGCAGCGTCGGCGTGATGGGCGATGAGCGCACGTATGAGAACACGATTGCCCTGCGCGTCGTCGAAAGCCAGGACGGCATGACCGCCGACTGGACGCGGCTTCCCAACGAACTGCTCGCCCGCATTTCCGGCCGGGTGATCAACGAAGTCAACGGCGTCAACCGCGTCTGTTACGACATCTCTTCCAAGCCGCCGAGCACCATTGAATGGGAATAGGCTTCTGACCGCCGTCCCCTACCGCGCGAAAAGGATCGTGGATTCGTGAACCAAATTCCGAGGTCCAACAGAGCACCGGCCCTCGACAGCCACTGCGCCGGATAGGTGCCACAAGCTGAAAAAAAACCTGCTGCCCGGCGAGGTTTGCCTCCGCCCAGGACCAGGCTGCCACAAAATAGATTGTGGCCGAACGCTTCAAACTGCTGCTTGTGCCGCTGTCTTGGCGTCGCGAGCAACCGTGAGGCCAGCCTTGAACCTTACAATCGCGGCATCTTTATCCGTCTTGGACTTCGCCAAAATGTATCCATCGTGCAGCGCCATGAACAATCTTTTCACGATCTCGAAATAGACCTCTTCTACAGCTTCTTTGTCGCTCATATTATTTATTGGGTAAGACTACCATGTGGACGCCGAATAACGATCGGAACATACCGAACGGATTCAAGCTCAGCGACAAGCTCTGCGGAAAGCAAGCGTAAAGATGAAAAAGCCTGCCGACCGTAACGAAACAATGTCAGGCCATGAATCTTGAAAATGCTTCGCCCAAGTCTTTGTCTCTATATTGTGAAGACGCTAATAGCCAGAACTCGTCCGTTCATGTGCCGGATTACCCAGCCTCGCGCCGCGCCCACAGCGTGCGCCGAAGTCCCTTTGGATCACGCGCGGCGTGAAAGAGCAGGAAGAAAACTGTCTCAGTCGCCTTCGCCCGATAGCAGAGCGAATGCGGAAAGCGGCGCAGGCGCACGCGTCGAAAGCCGGGGCATACACCGGCCGTGCCAGTTGGGGCTGGCGGCGACTCGCGTCACGGCGGCGAAGAAGGCGCGGGTAAACTCATGACCGAAACCCTCGGCTTGCACTTCATACCACGCGAACGCTTCGGCCATGTCGTCGAGTAGTTCAGGTCCTTAGCCGCGCGGGCAGCGCAGCCGGCTCGCTGCTCCCCTCGCTCATCATAACCGCGCAGCGAGCTGGCGCTTGAATTCGGCTAAGTTCAGCGCGTTGTCAGGCGCGGCCTGATGCGCGGCTAAGCGTTGGTCGAGTAATGCGGCCTCTGCGGGGGATACCAGCAAGAGATCAGCGTCGGAATGGGCGGCGATGTGGTCCCACAAGTCGGCGACTAGCTCCAGTTGCTCCTCGCTGGAGAGAGCCTGCACGGCGGGCAGGTCGGCAAGGGTCATGGCAGCAGGGAGCGTGCAGAAGGGGCCGGTCTAGGAATCACGCTCCTTCTGCAACACCTTTTATTCCCCTGGCCGCATGATGCAAGAGATTGAAATTCTTAGATCGACCCCAAGACGCCCTTGCTACGGCATCTCCTCCAAGCCGCCGCGCACCATCGAGTGGGAGTAGCCCGCGGCGGCGGTGGAACGCCTTGGGAGGGGAGCGATCCCTGCGTCTCTACGATGGTTTCGCTGCCTTAGCTGGTGTCTTAGCCGAGGGTCCCGGCGATTTGCGCTCGCTCTTCTTCGTCCCGCCGACACCGGCATACTCGTCCGAGTCTTCCCCGTATTGCGCCTTCACTTGGTTTTTGCCTTCGAGCATGATGTTGTGAAAGGCCCACTCGGCGGCCACGGTCGCATCGCGGGCGTCGTCGGCGTCGTTTTGCTTCTGGACTTCGATTTCCCGGGCGGCAACCACTGCGTCTCGTGCTGCCTGGAGCTGGTCGAGCGTGTATTTATCATTCGACGGCTGGTAGGGCGGGGTTTTGTAGCCCTTGATCGCCGACAGCGCGTCGCGGTCTTCCTGGAGGATCGTGGGACGGATGCGTTTGGTTTGGTCTTTAGCCATAGGTTGTTTGGGTTACTGAGACTAATCCGGCGATAAGCCCAAATACGGGTTTGCGCAAGAGAAAATTTACCCAGCGGTGGCCCTCCTGGGCAAAGCGCAAGCGATCCGGCCTGCGGCGCATGCCATGCGCGCCGGGAGGGATGCGATCTCCGCGGTCGGAGATGTCATACGCTGGCGTGTGGATGACATCTCCGGGAGAGCGAATCCGGCGTGCACAGTGCGAGTCGGGATTCCGCCGGAAGAGGATCGCCCGCGTTTCACTCGTGACGCCATCCCGCCGTGGCGGAATCTGATCTCGCGCGAACTTCCCGCTGATCCCTCGGCATTGACGGCCGTTCGGCGGCCAGAGGATGCTCTCCCTCAAGTCGGATTCCGTTCGCGGTTAAATAGAGAAGGTCTGCTCTCGAGACAGTCCTATCCGAGCGAGTCCAAGTTTTGTTGAACAAGTCGCGTGTTGGGATGATCCGGTCCAAGGAACCGTCGCAGGATGTGCAGCGCCCGCTCATAGGCTGCGCGCGCCCCGGCCAGATCGCCCGAGTCCTGCAGCGCGCTGCCAAGGTTGTTGACGCGATTGGCCACCGTTGGGTGCTCGGCCCCGTAGGCTTTCTCGTCGATCTTCAGCGCCCGCTCGAATGAGGTGCGTGCTCCAGCCGGATCGCCTGATTCCCCCAGCACGTTTCCAAGATTGTTGATAAGATTGGCCACCGCCGGATGCTCGGCTCCGTAGGCTTTCTCGCCGATCTTCAGCGCCCGCTCGAACGCCGCGCGTGCCCCAACCAAGTCGCCCAAAGCCCGCAGCGCGCTTCCAAGATTGTTGACGCGAATGGCCACCGTTGGGTGCTCGGCCCCGTAGGCTTCCTCGTCGATCTTCAGCGCCCGCTCGAGTGAAGTGCGTGCCCCGGCCAAGTCGCCCAAGTCCCGCAGCACGTTTCCAAGATTGTTGATGACGATGGCCACCGTCGGGTGCTCGGCTCCGTAGGCTTTCTCGCCGATCTTCAGCGCCCGCTCGAACGCGATGCGTGCTTCGTGATATTCTGCGCGCCCACCCAGGTAGGTGCCAATTTGGCTTGAGAGCCGGACCGCTTGTTCTAAAGCGACTTCCAAGTGCTCCGAATGGAAGATCACCGCGATCGCGTGGGGCAGCAGACGGGCACAATCTTGCCAAGTCCCCACATCGTCGCTGTCGAAGGGGAACGCGCGGTTCACGACGCGAACCGCCGCTTCGGCCCAACGCTTTTGGCCGATTAGGTCGAGTCGATTTCTCACGACGGCCCCCACCAGGCGATGGAGAGAGAGCCACGCATCGCCTTGCACATCCAGCAGGGAATAGCGGAGAACTGAAGCTACTACTTTGTCAAAGGCTGGCTCATCAGTCACCGCAGACCGCACGGGCTCGGGCATGAACTCCCCGCCGGCGACCAGGATGTCGCGCGGGATGTCCTCGGGAGCCAGAAAGGCGCAGAGATTCATCAGCCCGGCGCCCGCGGGCGAGGCCTTCTCGATTTCGCGCAGGGCGAGTTCCCAAGTGGTCGTGACGGTCTTCTCGTAGCCGGTGCTGGGGATGCCTTCCCGCAGGAGTTTGGCTTGGTGGTCTCGGAAGAGCCTTAGATAGCCGGCCAGGGTTTTCCCGGTTTCCTCGCAATAGGCTCCCGCTTGTTCCAGGGCGAGCGGGAGATAATCCATTTCCTGCGCCAACTCGCCCGCGGCGGCAGGATCAAGTTGACCGGTGCGTTTCTGCAGGAATTCGATGGCAACCGAGGCTGGCCACTTCCTGACTTCCAGCTTGCTGGCGACGCCGCTCCAATTCGGATTTTGCGACGTGATGAGCACGTGCCCGCCCGCCGCCGGCAGGAAACCGCGGATTTCCTCGCGCGAGTTGGCATTGTCGAAAACGAGCAGCCAGTCGCGCCGGTGGGCGAGTTCGGCCCGCACGGCTTTGATGATGACCGGCTGCTCCGTCGCTCCCTTTTCCGGCAGGTCCAGCGCCGTCGCCAGCGCCGCGTAGTCGGCCGAAAGCGACTCCGGCTGTTCGGCGCGCAGCCACCAGACCGCGGCATAGTCCGGGGCAAAACGGTAGGCGTATTCCACGGCGAGTTGCGTCTTGCCTACGCCGCCGAGGCCGGCGAGTGCCTGCGTGAGGGCAGCGGGCGTGCCCGACTGCAAGGCGCGGTGCAGGTCGGCGAGCACGGTGCCCGGCTCAGTGAAATTCGGGTTGCGGGAATGCGGAACGTTCCAGACATCCGGCAGCGCGCCGGGGAAGCGGGGCTTGCTGGGGAGGACACGCGGCCTGCTTCCCGGGAAGGGGGGTGACTCGGCGGGCTCGCGCCTGCCGAGCTTCACCGCGTCAAGCAGCGCGCGGGCGGCGTCGGACTCGGACTTTCCATCGAGAGACTCGTAAACGATCTGTGCAAGCAATCCTTTGAGCTCGCACTCGCGGACGCGGATCGGAACGACGAGACGCTGCGCGCCCGTGGGGTCTTGCGCGAAATAGACCGCCCATTCCGGCTGCGTGTAGAGCGAAGTGAGGTAATCTGGGGAAAGGACCGCGACGATGCGGTCGCATTCTATCAACGCGCGGTTCATCTCCAGGACAAAGTTGGACCCCGGCCCGAAATCCCACGCCTGAATCGTGACCTGGTATTTGCCGACTTCCTCCAGTTGCCAGGCGATCCATTCCGCCCAAGTCCTGTCGGCCTTGTTGTAGCTGATGAAGAAATCCTTCTTCGCAGGGACGTCGGGAGTTGGCATGGAGCACGAGGCCCGCGCTGGCGCCGCGCCAGCGAGGTTGCTAGCCCAACTTTGTCTTAAACCGACACCGCTGCGTCAAGCGTTCTCCGCGATGCCTTCTGCGATGCTTTCCCACTCGCGCGTGAGGCGGTCGAGCGCCTCGGTGACGCCGGTCAGCTCGCGGTTCAACTCGAAGGGGCGGCCGGGGTCGTTGTAGGTGGAGGCGTCTTCGAGTTCGGCGGCGAGGGCGCGCTGGCGGTTTTCCAGCGTGGCGATCTGCATTTCGAGGTGTTCGACGCGCTCCTCGCGCACCTTGCGGGCGCGGGCCAAGGCGTTGCGGGCCTCGGCTTCGGCACGCTTCTGTTCCTTGGTTTTGAAGACGGGGCGCTCGGCG
>CAXTRS010000049.1:0-3645 GCA_964246635.1 uncultured Chthoniobacterales bacterium
GCGCCCTGGCTGCACATTGCCACGATGGCCGGCAGCGGTGTGCGCGTCGCAAGGGCGGCGGCTTCGAGCCGCTCGCAAAAAATGTCGCCGTCCAAGTCTGGCAATTCGTAATCGAGCAACACCAAGTCGGGCCGGGCCTCCGCCGCTCGCAGCAGCCCTTCGCCGGCGCGGCGCGCGGTGAAGACCTCGGGCGCAGGTGAGAGGCGCGTGGTGAGCACGCCGCTGACAAAGCGCAGCATCATCGGGCTGTCATCGACGATGAGAACCTTCGGCCGGACCATAGGAGAACAGGGATCGCGCCGGGATGGGAAACGAGCGCGTCAGGAAAAAAGCGCGCGCTTACCGCGACTGCGCGCCGACAGTTTCGCCGCTCTCGTCGCTGGTATCCTCCGCGGCCTCCTGGAGCAGCAGTTGCCAATCGCGATAAATGCTGCCGCGCTCCGGCCGCGACGGTGCGGGCGTCTCGGAAAACGCGCCGCCTTTCCAACGCACCATGCGGCGAAATGCTTCCGCGCCTTCGGTCTCGCCGACGGCGGTCGTGCCAGCCTCCTCCGCGCGGCCGTGCGCTGATCGGCTCGCCGTCGGCCGCAGGCTCGCGTGCACGATGCGCCCGCGGCGGAAGTGAATCGCGCCGCGTTCATCCCCGCGCGGGCTGCGGCATTCGAGCACGCTGGTCGCGCCGGCAAGGCAGCGAATCTGAACAAGATCGGGCAGGTCGAACTCCCGCAGCGTCGGAGCAAACAGCGCCGGCTCCGGCGCCCGCGCGGGATCGAGCAGCGAGCGCACGATGGCGATGAAACCGTCGAGCGAAAAAGGTTTTTCCAGAAAGTGCAGCACGCCGAGCCGGCGCGCGCGGACCCGGTAACTGGGCAGGGGCGCGGCCGTCATCACCAGCGCGCGCGCGTCGGGATGCGTGGTGCGCACGTCGCAAAGAAAATCGAGGCCGATGCCGTCGGGCAGGTTGATGTCGAGCACGAACAAACCCGGAACGCCGGGCGTGGCTTCTGCCAGCCGCGCGTGCGCCTGGGCAATGCTGCTGGCAGTCAGCAACACGCAGCCGGGCAAAGCCGAGCGCAGCAGGTCGGTCAGCACGGCCATCAAGGTTTCGTTGTCTTCCAAAAGCAGGATGGAAGGGGCTGTCGTGGGTTGGGTTTCGAGGGAGGAAAAGGACATAAAAACCGGCTGCCAGCCCGAGCCAGCCCGTAGGCGGAACCGACGGCTCCGTGCCGCCAAAAACCGTGCGTCGTCAGGCGGAGACGTAGGAGTTTGGCCAGCCGATGTCAAACAAACTCCGCGCGGAGAAAAGGATTGCGCCTCCGCCGGGGAGGGCGCGGATTTTTCGTTGCCGCGCCGCGCGCTTCCGCGCATCTTGGCGGCGAGGGAGGGGTGGCAGAGTGGTCGATTGCGCTGGTCTTGAAAACCGGAGGGCCGAGAGGTCCCGTGGGTTCGAATCCCACCCCCTCCGCGGGTTTGCTTACGGGGCGACTCGCGGCGCGGTTGCGCCGGATGAATCCAAACGCGAGGCTGGGGCGAAATCCCTGTGTATGAACAACCTCCATTCCCGCCTGGTCTCGCTCGCGCTCCTCGTCGTCGTTCTCGCGGGCGCGGTTTTCACTGCCACAACCCTCCGGGCCGCTGAGGCTGGCTACGAAGCGCAATACGGCGCGCTGCTGCGCAAATACGTCGCCGGCGAAGGCGTGCGCTACGCCGATTGGAAAAACAACGCCGCCGACATGGCCGCGCTGCAAAGCGTCGTCGATGCTATCGCCAAGGCGCCGGCTTCGACGGCGGCGGATGCGGGTCAGCTCGCGTTTTACATCAACGCTTACAACGCCTGGATCCTGCACGAAAAACTCGCGGAGTATCCGAAGGGCCGCGATCTGAAAAGTGCGCCGATTCTTTTTTTCACCGGCAAGCGGATCACGGTGGCCGGCGAAAAAATGAGTTTCAATCATTTGGAAAAAGACGTGATCCGCGCCCGCTTCAATGAGCCGCGAGTTCATTTCGCCTTAAATTGCGCGAGCGTGAGCTGCCCGTTGCTGGCCGCGGAGCCTTACTCGGCGGGGAAGCTCAGCGCACAGTTCGACGGCAACGCGCGGCGTTTCATGCAGACGGAAAAAGGCGCCAAGCTCACCAAGCGGTCCGATGGGGGTCGGGTCGCGCAGGTTTCCAAAATTTTCGATTGGTATAAAGACGACTTCGCCCGAGTGGGCGGCACGGTTGCCATGATCAACCGCTATGGAAAAGAAAAACCCATCGCGGAAGATACGAAGATCGAATTCCAGGATTACAACTGGGCGCTGAACGAAGCGAAATAATCGACCCGCTCATGTCCACGACGACCCCGCCCATGCTGGCCAGTTGGATCCGCGAGTGCGACGAGAAGTATTTCGCGCCGTGGCTGGCCCGCCGGCCGGAGATCACGGTGCTTAACGCGCGCACCCTGGAAGCGGCGGGCGATCCGCGCGCGAGAGATTTCGCGGCGATGGACGGCCTCTTGCTGACCGGCGGACCCGACATCGACGCGCCCTTCCTGCGGCATCAAATCGTGCCGTCCGGCGCGCCGCTCGACGAAGATGTCGAGCCGGCACGCGACGCCTGGGAATTCCTTGCGGTGGCCGCGGCGCTTGAGCGCGGGCTGCCGATCTTTGCGATCTGCAAGGGCCATCAGTTGCTCAACGTCGCGCTCGGCGGCACGCTGCTCCTCGACATCCCCGGCCACAACGATCCCGCGGACCGCGACCGCGACGCCCAGCCGCTGCGTTACCAAAACGACGCCGTGCCTGACTCGCGCCGCTTCGCGCGCGTGAACTCTTCGCATCACCAAGCTATCGACCGGCCCGCCGATGGCTTGGAGATCGAAGCCTGGCACGAGGGCGACGACATCATTGAACAAGTGCGCCTGCGTCGTTATCCGGCAGGCTGCGTGGGCGTGCAATATCACCCGGAGCGGGGCAGCCAATACGCGCCCCTGTTCGATGACTTTCTCGACCGCGTCGCGGCCGGGGCCTGCGCAAACGGGGGCTGAGATTTCAGCGCGGTGCGCCACTCCGCCGCCGTCGCTGGAAGCAATGCAACGCCGCGACGGCTCCTACCACGCTGATCAAGGTGGTCGAACCGGGTTCAGGCACGATCGAGACGCTGGCGAGGTTGAAACTCGCGCCGGGTTGGGGTTGGAAAGTGAGCGTGATGAAATCCACGTCTGCGAGATTGAAGTTGGATGCGGCGCCGCCGCCCGGCGTGCGCAACGCGGTGTAAGGCAGATCCACGATGCCGCCTCCGCTGACTTGGAAAACCGGGTCGCCCGAGTTGCCATTGCTCAGGAAGCGGAAGTCGGTCGTCGAGTAAGAGGCGAGGATGCGCACCGTGCCGCTGACCGCGGTGAAATCGAAGCGGATGCGATCGGTGTTGGTGAGATCGACGTTGAGGGCCGTGCCATCAGTGCCGACCGTGCTCGCGCCGCCGTTGTAGCGCTGGCCGTAGGCCAAAGAGAAGGAGACGGAGCCGGAATTGACCGTGATGCCGCCGCCGGGGGTGATGAGTGTGGCAGTGGCAACCGCGGGTCCGTTCGGCGGACCGAGAGGATTGTAGAGGGTCTCTGCGCGATAACCGCCTGCTGCCCCGGCGGCAGGCTGATCGGAACCC
>CAXTRS010000049.1:3666-18230 GCA_964246635.1 uncultured Chthoniobacterales bacterium
GCTCACGCCCGTGCCAGCGGCGAGGGTAAACGGGCCGTTTTGAAGGTTGTCGAGCACAAGAGAAGCGGCGCGCGCGGGAACGCCGGGAAACGCGAGCGCAACCGAAGTGAAGACGTAGGCGAGCCAGTGGCAGCGAGGGGGTGGTTTCATCGAATGGGGTGGCTGGGTTGGGTCGGGAGAATGCGTAGGAGGATCGCTGCGCGTCCATAATCCTTTGGGAGTAGGCGGTTCCGCCGCGCACCCGGCCAGGGCGCCTTGCAGCCGCGAAAAAAAAATTCACTTGCGCCGATGGCGCCGCGGCAAGCCGCGGCTTATTTCTTTTTCCCCAGCCCACCGCCTTTTTCCCATGCCCACCGCCACTGCCGCGCCTGCCGCCGAACCGGAACTCGCCTCGCCTTCGACCAAACCGGACGCCGACCCGCCTTCGCATTCTGCGCCGCCGACGAGCGGACCCGACCGCGAGCCGAAGCTCGACCTCCTGGTGCGCGCCGGATGCGAATTTGTTTATCACACCGACTTCCCCACGCCGGTGTTCTTCACGCTCAAACCGCGGCAGACGCTCTTTCAACACATCGAGACCGAATCGCAGACGTTCGATCCGCCGCAGGCCGCGCACGAATACGAGGATTGGCATGGCAACATCATTCACCGCATCCGGCTGCGTCCGGGGCTGAACCGGATCCGTCATGATTCCCTCGTCCGGGTCCCCAGCGCGGTCGAAAATTCCGAAGGCTTCGGCCCGCCCGTGCCGGTCGAGGAACTGCCCGACCACCTGCTGCGCTACACGCTGCCGAGCCGGTATTGCGACAGCGACAAGCTGCTCGATTTCGCCTTCGAAAAATTCGGCCACGTGCCGCATGGCCACGAGCGCGTGCAGGCGATCTGCGATTGGGTTCACCACAACATCGAATACCGCACCTTCAGCGGCTCGCCGACGAAAAGCGCTGCCGACACCGTGGCCGACGGCTTCGGCGTTTGCCGCGACTTCGCGCACACTGCCGTCGCGCTCTCCCGCACGTTCAACATCCCGACTCGCTACGTTACCGGGTATGTCTCCGACATCGCGTTCTACGACCCCGGCACGCCAATGGATTTCCACGCCTACATGGAAGTGTATCTCGGCCACCGCTGGCACACGTTCGACGCGCGCTTCAACGTGCCGCGCATCGGCCGCATCAAGATCGCGCACGGCCTCGACGCCGTCGATGGCGCCTTCGCGACGGTTTATGGCATGGCGAGCTGGCGGAAGTTCCAGGTCTGGAGCTACCAGATCGATCCCGCAGATAAGAGTGCCGCCACGCTCGAAGCGCCCATCGATCTCTCCAAGCGGCTCTGCGGAACGGAAAAGCTGATCATTCCACCGAGCTGACGTGGGTGGATGGCGATCTCCGAGCGCCATCCACCTGCGAGTCGCGGCAGCATTCAATGCGCGCCGGTGCCGAGTTCACTCGCGGAATGGGTCTCGTTTTTCAGATACCGGCTGCGCACCCATGTCGCCTCGGCATCGAGGATATAGAAGGTGAGCCGGGATTCCCAAATCAGCAGCACTGCGCCGCCGCCGATGCCGCACACGCCGGTCATGCCGGTGAGAAACCCGATCACCAGCAGCGCGTGATTCACCGCGGGGTGCAGCGCGAAAACATCGGTCGCCCCGAGAAGCGAAATCATCGCCGCGGCCGCAAACGAGCCGAGCGCGAGGTAAAAAAATTTCAAGGCGCGGATGATGAGAAGCACCCGCTTCTCCGCGCACTCGAGTTGCCGCACCCGCAGCGCCGAGAGGGCTTTGGCATCAGCCGATTCGGTGTCTCGCTCGCCGCGATCCGAACGGTTGCCTTCGATGAGCGCCAGCAGGCTGCGGGCGCGGTCGATGGCGCGCGCGAAACGATTGGAAGTCGCCAGCACGGCGACGGAGGAGGCGTTGGTCAGAATGGCCGGAGCGACCAGGAGGGTGAGCGCGGCGAACGGAGTGTCGGTGGGTGTCACGGCGGGAGGCGAGGGGAGCGCAGTCGATGACGTTTTCTTTTTTGCGACAGCCGTGGTTTGATTCGCGTGATGAGAGTCGACGGGACGCACACGGCTTCGTCCCTGCCGTGGTCCGACCGGAGAGAAGGCGTCGAGGACCGTGGCGACGCGCGCCGGCTCTGGATCGTGATCACGCGGCCGGATAAGCTGCCGCTGGCGCTCGTCGCCGCCGACGCGCTGGCCTCCCGATTTCCGGGCGGCTGCCGCCTTTTGCTCGAGCGGACCCGTTGGTGGGATGCCGTAAACTGGCGGCCGGCGTGGCGAGCGCGCTTCGCCGCGATCCACGAACTCGCCCGGGTGCCGACGTGCCGCGGCCTGCTCGATTTGCCCCGGTTGATCGCGGGACTTCGGCAGCGCGCAGAGGCGCTCCGCAAACTTGACCTCGCGCGCGGCGACCTGATTCTCTGCTTCGCTGGCATCACCCGGCTTGCCAACGCGGTCGTTTCCGCCTGCCCCGATGCGACAAAAGTGCTCTGCGTGCCGGAGCGAAAACTGCGCGACTTGCTCCAGCCCGTCGATCGTCGTGCCTACCGTTGGACGACGCCGGGATGGCTGCAAAATCACCTCGCCGAGCCGCTGGCCGGCATGCACCGCACCGTCGATGTCAAACGGCGCGGCGGCCGCGGTGGGGACGGCGCGCGTCGCCTGCGATTCTCCCGCCAGCCCGGCGAGATTTTCGACGCCTGCGTTGCCTTGGCGACCCAGGCATCGCCCGCGCAAGGACCGCCGCGCGCGGCCGAAGGTCTGGCAACGGTTCGCGGTCACTTCCCCCCGGCGCGCGCGCTGCGCGCCTGCGTCGCGAGCGAGGGGGAATTCGCGTCGGATTCGCGGACGGTTGTGTTCTTCGGCACGCCGTTTCGGCTCGTGCGCAACCTGCCGGTCGCACTCTACACGACGCACCTGATCCGCTGTCTGGAGGCGATTCGGCGCTGGTTTCCCGAGCATGAAAAAATCTATCGGCCGCACCCGGCGGAAACCACGGAAAGCGCGCTGCTCGACTTGTCCGCGCGCGGGTTCCGCCTCGCGGCAGACGGCCTCGTCGCCGAGCTGTATCTGGCCGAACGCGCCGCGCAGATCGACGCGGTTTTCTCCGTCAGCTCGACGGCTTCGCGGACCGCGCTCGGGCTCGGGCTGAACGCTTACACCTTGTGGCGGACCTTCCCGTTTCAGCCGGCGCAGCGAACGTTTTTCGCCGCTGCGGCCGACGAAGTTCCCGTCGAATTTGAGATCAGCGATTTGTCCCGCCTCCCGTGCGCTTATGCGGACCGTTGGGCGCGGGAACACGCCGCCGCCTCGGGTCCGTCCTTCGTCGAAGCGGTGCAACGCGCCGCCGACCATGCGCAGCGCGGACCCGCTCGGACCGCGCCCACGTTTCACTCGTAGCGCAGCGCATCGATCGGATCGAGCGCCGCCGCTTTGCGCGCGGGATAAAAGCCGAAGAAAACGCCGATCAGCGCGCTGAAGAAAAACGCGCAGACAATCGCGACCGGCGAAATCAACGTCGGCCACTTCATGATCCGGGTCACCAGCTCGCTGGAAAGCACGCCCAGCGCGATGCCGATGATTCCGCCGAGCGTGCTGAGCACGACGGCCTCGAGAATAAATTGCAGCAGAATGTCGCTCCCGTGCGCGCCGATGGCCAGGCGGATGCCGATCTCGCGCGTGCGCTCGGTCACGCTCACCAGCATGATGTTCATGATCCCGATGCCGCCCACCAGCAGCGACACGCTCGCGATCGATCCGAGCAGCAGCGCCAGCACATCGCTCGTCGCCGTCGCGGCGGCGGCGATTTCCTCTTGGTTGCGCACGGTGAAGTCGTCGTCGCGCCCCGGCCGGATATTGTGCCGCTGTCGCAGCAGCCCGATGATCTGCTGCTGCGCCGGCTGCAAATCGCGCGGGCTCGCCGCCTGCACGTTGATCGCCCGCAGCGTCGTGCCGCCGGTCACCCGCTTCATCGCGCTGGTGAACGGCATGATGACGATGTCGTCCTGATCCGTCCCCTGCGTGGTGAGCCCCTTGCGCGCCAGCACGCCGGTGACCACAAACGGCACGTTCTTCACCCGCAGCACCTGCCCGATGGGATCGTCGTCGCCGAAGATCTGCGTCGCCGTGGTCCGGCCGAGCACGCAGACCTTGTTGGCGCTGCGCACATCCTGCGGCGTGAACGGCGCCCCCGCCTCCAGCGGCCACTGGCGCAGGTCGAAATAATCCGCCGACTCCCCGTTGATGCGCGTAAACCAGTTCTGGTTCCCCGCCGCCACCTGCGCCGTGGAATTGACCTCCTCGCTCACCGCGATGATCCCCGGCACTTCCCGCCGGATCGCCTCCGCATCTTCGATCTTGAGCGTCCCCGCACCGCCGAAGCCCGTGCGGATGCCGCTGCTCGTCACGCTGCCGGAAAAAACCAGGATGATGTTCTGCCCCAGCCCCGCGATCTGCGCCTCCACCTGCGCCCGCGCGCCGCTGCCGATGGAGACCATCGCGATCACGGCGCCGACGCCGATGATGATGCCCAGCGCCGTGAGCGCCGAGCGCAGCTTGTTTCGGCGCAACGCGCGTAGGGCGATTTTGAGGATCGAGGCGAGGCGCATGGAGTGAGCCTTAAGACAACACCGCCAGACCCGCGTTCATCGGCTCCAGCCAGCGAACTCCGTGTCAGCAATGCGACAAAAACACGCACAACTCCGGGGTCTGACGGGTCGGAGGTCTCCATCCACCTACGAGAAGTCCGTAGTAGCCACCACCAAGTCGGGCGGCGGGCGGGGAGACGGTTTGCTGCCGCGCAAACTACGCCAAAAACACGGCTGCGTTGTCCACCTGACACGACGGATTCTCCTTGGTTCTGTCACGAAACCCGAGCCTCCTCCGCTGGTGCCAGAGGAACCCACTATAATATTGCTAGACGGATAGCTGTGCGGGCTAATACTTTGTTGGGCGTCAAGACTCGGTCCCTGTTATAACCAACCCATCGGAACCCTTGGCCGGTGGGCGCCCCTCGCTCCTGTGCACGCGCCCCGCGCGCGACGCAATTCAGGAAACGCCCACTAAAACCCCCAGTCAAACCAGATACCGTCAACTCTTTCGCGATATCAAAGGAAGAATCAGCAAATGCCCAAAAAATCTACCTTGCCGCAGGATCCCGAACGGCCAGAGCCAACCGCTCGCGCCATCGACGTGAATTTCTTTGTCTTAGGCGATCTCGTCGTCGATCACACCATCTTCGTCAGTGAGCAGGAACCCTCGCATCCGGCGCCTGTGACAGGCGAAGCGGCATACCGCGTGACTCGTCGGCTCGAGACGGCAGGCGGCGCCGCAACGACGGCGCGCACCATCGATGTCTTAACCTCCGGCCAGACCTTCCTCTGGAGCCACATCGGGGTTTCGCTGTGGGGCTCGTTTCGCAATATCCTCGAGAACTCCCAGACGCTCGACGGTTCGATAAGCCGGATTGATTTCCGGGGCATTCGCGACCACAGCGATGCGAACCTCGTCATTGTCAGCCGGCTGGTCCAGGCTTCTGCCGTGCCGGGTGTCGGGGAGCGCTACGTGCGCAAGGCACGCTTCTCGGACCCCGGCGAGATTCATATTCCCGACGATTCGTCCGTCAAATCCATCACTCACCATCTGCGCCAGGCGCACCTCGCAAAGGCCCCGATTTCAGCCATCGTGCTCAATGACCTTCATTTGGGCGCTTTGCACACCGAGGTTATCGAGTTGGTCTTGAGATTCTCGCGAGACCACGGGATTCCTTTGATCTTTCGATCCAGGCAGGATTCACCCAAGATCGCGGACATCCCCTCGCTCGCTGTCGTGTGTACCCTGGCGGAGTGGCGCACGCTGGTCTCTACAAAGCACTCAATAACCCACTGGGCGAAGAACATTAATAATCCTGAGGTTGCTGACGACTTTTGCAGGCTGACGCTCTCGGCCTTCCGCAATGTCGATTACTGTGTGATTTTGGTCGGAGACGTTTGGATCGATCAGGTCTTCGTGGTCGAGCGGGGAACCCGGCAAAATCCCGTCTCGCGTCTGCACGTCGAGGCGGGTGTGGCGTCGGCCGACAAAGGCAAGTCTCAACAGGTGGGCAGTTCCGACGTCTTTGCAGGCGCGCTGGCGGTCGGCTGCTGCCTTGACGGCCAGTGCAAGCCTCGCTCTTTCGCCAGTGCGCTGCGGTATGCCATGGATGTCGTCGAGGCTTATCAACGCAGCGGCTGGCACCAGCTTCCTCCGTCCGACAAACTCCCTTCGCCCGAAGCCTACGGAAACAAAGCCTTCAGTCCCGCGCAAGCGGCCCGCCCGTATGCCACGCCCTATCTGCCTCGAACCGACATCATCGACTTATCTCAGGCGAATAGCGGAGTCCCTGAAATTTATAGCGTGACCGACGAGGTCAAGGACGCCCTCCAGAGCGTGAAGAAGGCTCTGCAGTCCGACGACCGCTCGATGGCACTCGTTGCCACTGGCGGAAGTGGCAAGACCGATATTGCCAAGTGGTTGATCACCATGGCGACCGAGCAAGGCTATTATGCCTGCGATTTCGAAGACTTAAAAGAAGTCAAATGGCACTGGGCGAAGCCGGAAGCCACCATTGACAGCATTGAACAGGCCTGCCCCAAGCTCAAGGACCGCCACATTTTTGTCGTGGTGGATGAGGCACTGAAGAAGCCAGGTAAAAGTTCGGCGATCACGCACGGCGTCGTGCTGCTGGAGCGCGCGAAAAAGAAAAACGTTCGCTTGCTACTGGTGGACGCGGACTTTGCCGATCTCTCGCGTGAGAAGGCTGAATCACAGTTCCTCAGCCGCCTTTCCTACCACCCCCTTCCCGCCCCATGGGAAAGACCAGACGATATTCCCTACATTCTGGCGAGTTGCATCCGACGGCAATGCACCGGCGGGGAGACGTCACTGTCAATCGAGTCGGCTGCGCTCATCCGTATTATGGAGTGGATGCTCGAGAAGGAATTGAGCTACCGCGACCTGAATGAAATTGCCAAGCAGGTTGTTCTCGCGCTAGGTCAGAAGAAGGAACTCGTCGTCACTTGGGAGTGCCTGCCGAACATTGTCAAAGGAAAGCAAAAACCCTGGCGCAATGGCAGCCTGCCGGTATATCGCGTGAAATGGGATTGAGCTCCCGCTGGGTGCTCGTCTGGAGCCCCGGGGTCAGTCCCAGATCTCGCGGTTCGAGTCTTGTCGTGATCATTGAGCAGCGCACCGGAAGGCAAATGAGCGAGATTCCAGAGCCGACCCCTTGACGCTCTCGCTAGAAGCCATGATTGACCACGGCCAACTCCACCGCGACGGCTATGCGCTGCTGCGCGGGCTGATCCCGGCCGGACGGCTGGAGGCGCTGCGCGCCGCCTTCGAGGCGGGCGTCCAGCCTTCGGACCGCTGGCCCGTGCCGCGCGGCGCGGGTTGGCGTCATTCGTTGCTGGACCTCGATGCCCACGTGCAGGCCCTCTGCCGCCTGCCGGAGGTGCTGGCTGCGGTGGGCGCACTGATCGGCGAACGCTTCTTCCTGTCACAGGCCGAGGGCCGCGAGCCGCTGGCGGGGGGCGGCCAGCAGCCCCTGCACCGCGACCTTTCCGCCCAGCGGCCAGGCGACACGGTCAACGCGCTCGCCTATTTGGACGACTATGGCCCTTGGAACGGCGCGACCCGGCTCGTCCCCGGCAGCCACCGCCCGGCGCCGGGTGGGGCGCCGCCCTTCGACTTCGCCGACGAATCCCGCTCGGTGCAACTCTCGGGCTGCGCGGGCGACATGCTGGTTTTCGATGCGGACTTGGTGCACGGGGGCAGCCTGAACCCGAGCGGCGCCCGCAGGCGCTCGCTGCTGATCTGCTATTTGGCCGAGGGGCTCTACGGCGCGCATCTCGCAACAGCGAAGCTGCGCGGCATCCGCATGGAGACGGCCGAGCGCTTCGAGCCGGCGCGGCCTGCCCAAGTGGTCCAAAGAGCCGTGGTCGCTAGTGCGTGATGAGCCGGCAGTGAAGACGCAGCTCCCCGCAAATTTTCCAGTTGGTAAACCGTCATGCCGTGCCGCTTGTCTCTCGTCATCGTCCTGGGCGTGATTACAGCCGGTTGCGCTACTTCCCGCGAGCCAACCGCGCAGACTTCACCCACTGGCATCGAAGCCAGCCCTGAGTTGCTCCTTGCCGCTCGACGCGCACACTTCAACTACATGGCCTGCTTGCGCCGCGCCGAAATGGGTGAGCGGGAGGCGCTGCTTGCTCTCCTCGAGCTGACCCCACGCATCTCCTACTCGGCCGCCGGCTACGAAGACCACGGCGACGTGCTGCTCGCCTTGCACGCACGCCTTGGCGCAGCCACTTTCCGCGAGGTTTTCTCGCGCGCCTCGCCGCAGGCACGCGCCCAAGTCACCACTGCGATGGATGCCATGAGCGGCTACCAGACGCCGCTGCATCTCACGGCACCCTGAATCATTGGAAATGCCCGGCATTTACTACACCGCGATTCTCACGGCCGCCGTGGCGATCGTGGTCTTCGGACCGTTGATCCACAAGTTGCCCCAGCCTGCGGACGAGCGGCGCTTGTGGCTGGCGGCTATCGTGGTGTTGCCGCTGCAACCGCTCGTCTTCTACTGCGTGCGCGTCCCGCTCGACCATTGGCTGGTCGCCCGGCTCGGTGCCACCTCCAGCGCTTACCAAGGGCTGATCACTTTCTACGCGCCGCTGACCGAAGAGCCGGCCAAGCTCGTGCCCTTGCTCGTCCCCGCCATCCTCCGCGATGTGCGCCCGGCAAACTTCCTTCGCTACGCGCTCGCCATCGGCCTTGGCTTCGCCCTTGGTGAGATGGGATTTATCGCGCATCGCGTCGCGCAAGTGCCTGCGTTTCGCGCGCTGCCGTTCTACCAGTTCGGCGGCTATTTTGGAGAGCGCCTGATGACGTGCGTTGTGCACAGCGCGTTTGTTTCCGTGGCGCTGTGGCGTTTGCGGCGAGGATTTGTCGTCGGCATCGCCGCCGCCATGCTGCTGCACTGGCTGGGCAACTTTCCCATCGCGCTGCTGGCTTGGAACGTCGGCGGCCTGGGCAAGACTTTTTGGACCCTGGCCGTGCAGGGGTGGCTGGTGGGCTATTTTCTTGCTGCCCTCGCTTTGCTCTCCTGCTTCCGGTTTGGCCGGATCGCTCCGGGTCGGTTATTCTATGGCCGCCGGCACTGCCCGGAGTGTGGCGCAGACTACGATGCGCCGCTCCTCTTGGCCCTGAACTTCGGCCCGAGGCGTTACGAACGCTGTCCTCACTGCCGGCACTGGCATTGGACGAAGCCTCACAACGTCTAATTAGCGCTTTAGCGAACACGCTGCGCGGGTGGCGTCCTTTCCGCATTTCCGCCTTGTTTCCGCAGAGCCTGCCACTGAGCTTTCGTCCGTCAGGCGGCTTCATTGCGTATGATGCTTAAAGTCAACATCGCAAGTATCGCTAAGTTCACTTGGTCACCATCCCGACACGGACGAGTGGACTGTCCAGACACCACGGCTCACGAGAGGCCGTGCAGCGGCGCGGAGCGGCACGAGGGCGAGAAATGAACCGCCGCGCAACCACGCGCTTCACCGAACAGCGGCTGGCCAAGTAGCTTGTTCCGAATTCCACGCCTGGCATGGCCGGCCTCCGGCACCGAGCTTTAGTCCGTCGGGCTCGCTGTCGGCGGTGAGCTCGCGGACAAGGAGGCTGCGGGAGTGGTCGTGGAAGGGCGCAGGTCGCGCGTTCGCAGGCGTCGAAGGGCCGTCCATCGGCGGCGGATGGCCGCCGGCTGGCGCGATACGACCGCCGGCAGGCGCGTCGGGCGTCCGAGGTTAGCTCCAAAGTCTCGTTGTTTCGAGTATTGTCGTGATTATCGAGCAGCGAAGCAGAAGGCAGCTGAGCGAGATTCCAAGCTGACCACTTTCTGGAACCCCCTGTGATTTGCCGGCCATCGCCACCATGGCACTGGCGCGCCTTGATCGCACAGAATCCGCACGACGCAGGAGATCGCACATCGCGCCGGTTTAACTCCCGCCAGACTCTGTCGCGTCTTTAGTGAGACCGCCTTGCATCACGCCGGTTGGCCATGCGTCTGGTAGTTTGGCACAGTGAACCGATACCACGCCTTTGGATTGTTCTTGTCGCCCCAGCGCGCATCAGCCGACCAGGCACCGTTGGGTTTCTCCTTCTTGCGCGAGTTGACCGTCATGTCACCGGTCCGGGGATCGAAGGTGAGCAAATTGTATTGCAGCGGGATGCCGGTGACCTGCTCCTTGGCTGGCGCACCGAAGGTGCCGGCGCCAATGATGCGGATGTCGCGCCGTTCGTCGTAGTGGTGAAGCCCCTGGATGGCTTCATGGATGTGCCCGTGCATCCCGACTTGGAAACCATGCACCGCCAATAACTGCATGAACTCGTCGTTTATCGGCTGCTGCCCCGCCACCGGATGGTGCCAGACGGCGATCTTGAGCCAGCCCTCATAACGCCCATCCTGCAAACGATCCAGCACCTTGCTGAGCGCCGGCAGGTGAATGCTCGCCCGGTCGCGGAAGTTGTGATCGAGTTGCCAGCACGAATTGAGTCCGAGGAAGAGAATCCGGTCCTCCGGGCGCTCGACGAATAGAGCTTGGTCGGCGGACTCCGGCGGATAATCCTGCCCGCTGTAAACGCGGCGGTAGAAGTGCGTGTTAAAATAGGCAAATCGCTCACGATACAAGGCGTCGTCGCGAAGCAGCGCTCCCGCCTCACCGGCCGGGATGCACCGTTCCGCCTGTAAGGGCGAAGGCAGCTTCCGCTTGGGAACAAACGGATACGCCTCTTCGGACTTGTCCCAATTCACGTCGTGATTCCCGGGTATCACCACGACGCGGCTGGCATCCAACCCGAACCGCTTCACCAAGCCGTTCACCATCGCAAAGGCTGCATCGTATTCCTTCTCGATCGAGTGGTGGGCGATGTCGCCGGAGAGGATCAGATATTCCAACCGCCGGATGCGTAGGTCCTGGATCAGATCGGTTTCCAGTTGGGCCCGGCAAACGCCCGCGAACGCGTCGTCACCGAAATGCAGGTCCGACAAGTGCAAGAGGTGAATCCGGTGATCCTCCGCCGCCGTGTATTGCTGCTGATCGCCCCGGAACTGTTTCACTTCCGCCTCGGTGCGTTTCTCTACCGTCTTGGTAAGTTGCTCCTGTTTCCGGCCCAGCGACGGGTTCCGTCGATAGATCTCTTCCACGCTCTTGGGAATCACGACCGCCGTCGCGCAGAACTGGCATGTGATATCCAGCTTCCCGTCGCGGATGCGCGCTTCGATGGCTTCGCGGTTGGTGACCTCCCGAGAGCACACATGGCAGTAGAGTCGAATCTGCTCCTGAACGTCGATCCCCTTGGCACGCAGGTGGTCGGTCACAAATCGGATAAACGTCACCCGGTCGAACTCGCTGATGCCGGGCTGAAAATAGATTTCCAGTTCGCCTGTGCCTTCCTCGATCTTCTGCCGCATCGAAAAGCCGAGCCGGCTGCCGGCGCGCGAGAATTCGACCGCATATTTCCATTGATCTTCGCGCCGGAAATAGTCCGTGTAGCTCAGCCGCACCACCAGCGAGGCATAGATCGTCTCGATGCTCCCCGAGAACCGGTAGGCCACCTCGGTGCGCGGATGCGTCTCCTCTGGCGCCTGACGAGTGACGTTGATCTGGCTGGGGAAAACCAGATTGCCCATCTCTCGGAAACCCAAGTCATGCCGGATGAGCAACTCCGTCGTGCCTTCGAGCACCAACGTCTCCTCGGTTTGCGGCAAGCGCTCAAAGCCCGTGAAGGCAATGTTGCTGGTCAGCACGTCCCGCTCCGCAACGGCACCGATGCCCAGGGCATGGTTGCGGGCCGCCTGAATGATCGAAGCGCCGTATTGGTTAATCCTCTCTGGCTTGAGGAGCACCCACACCGCTCCCGGACGCGGCACCAGCCGGTGGACCAGTCCCCGGCTCTGCAACAACTGGACCACCGTGTCCAGTTCCGCCTGCGTGGCGGCGCGCTCGGTGAATCGCTCTGCCGCTGCTTGGCGGACGGCCTCCATCCCGATCAGGTTTGCGCCGGCCTGCTTGCGTTCGAGCAAAAACTCGCGCACCACTTGGAACAACTTAGGCGTGCTCGTCCGCGGCAATTTGTCCCACGGAATCTCGCTCATCAGGCGCTGGAAAACCTGATCCACGCCCTCGCCGGTCATGGCGCTGGTCTTGAAATGCTCGTCCAGCCTGTGAGCCGCCAGCGTCCGGTTGATCGTCGGACGATCCACCGTCAGCGGGCTGACGTCGCAGCGAGCTGAGACAAGAAACTTCCGGGCGTTGGGAGCATGTTTCTTTAGAGCCTTGGCCCAGTAAGGAACACCACGAAACGGTTCGTTCGGATTAGAACAGTCAAACAGCAACAGCGCCGCATCCGTGTCGTCCAAGAACAGTTGATGGGTCAGACGATATTCGGGCTGGCCAGCCAAGTCCCACAGCGTCAACTCCGCTTGCACGTTGGGCGGCAACGCTGGCAACCGTCGGGTCGGGAAATGCCAAAACTGGGCGCCGTGCGTTGATCTCGTCGTACGAAATTCTTTTTCGGCAATGCGGATGCCTAGTCCCGACTTGCCCACGCCACTCTCGCCTAGCAAGACAGCTTTGGCATTCACGTAGAAGACCGTGGACGTGGCCGGTTCTGCGCCGCGCAACAGCGCTAGGTCGAGGTTCCAGATGTTGATCTCGTTCTCGGAAGGACCGGGTGCGGCCATCACCGGTAGCGTGGGATGAACAGCGAGGTTGGAGAGGTTGCCACTCTTGCCGATCTTCTCCATGCGCAGCACCTCGGCCCATGTCTCCGTCCGCCAGAAAATCAGCGTGCCGTTCTGCCCCAGCGAGGCCAGCAGCCGTCCGCTGTCTAGGAACGAGACGGAAACCACCTGTGCCGTGTGGCCTTCCAAGACGTATTGCTCCTGCCCAGTTTCGGCATCCCAGATGCGAACGGTCCGGTCATCGGAACCCGACACGATGTGACGGCCGGTGGCCAACCAAGCAACACTATCCAAGTCACCTCCGTGCCCTTTGAGCGTTCGAATCTCATCCCCGAATCCAGCATTCCATAGCTTGACGGTATCGTCCCAGGAACCGGAGCAGAGTCGTCTGCCCTCGGGCGACCACGCAATGCCTTCAACTGCGCCTGCATGTCCACTGAGTTCTCGCAGCACCCGTCCGGTCGTCACATCCCACAGCCTAACCGTTCGATCGGCAGAACAGGATGCCAGAACCATTCCGTCCCACGAATATTCCACCCCATAGACCCGGTTACTATGCCCTTCCAGCATCCGAATCCGTCGCCCCGTCGCAGCGTTCCAAAGATAAACATTGCTGCTGGTGCCCGTCGCCAGCGTTGTGCCATCCGGCGACCAGCCAACGCAGAAAACACTCGCCGGATGCTCAAATGTCTTCAGAACCCGCCCGCTCTCCACATCCCAAAGCCGGACGGTATTGTCCTGAGCCGGCGATGCCAAAGTGCGCCCGTCGGGCGACAGAGCCATCCTGTAAACTTCGCGCGTATGGTCCCGCAGCGTATGGCGGAGCGTCAGAGCGGGATGCGGGCTTTCCGCCGTCCGCCCGCTCAATTTCTGTTGCGACTTGGTGTTCTCTTTTGCCATCTGGTTCTCTCCTGCTGTCTCGGATGCCCGCACCCTGCGATGTCGAGAAGACTAGTTCACAGCGGTGGCGCGGTTGGGGCCGACGCTCCGCTTTGGCCGGTTGTCCCTGCCGCCGGCGGCTCGGTGCCGGTGCCATCCTCGTAGATGTAAACGACGCCCCACTCTTTAGCTTTCGCCCGGCGGCTGCTGGCGGCGGGGTCTTTGCGGTAGAAAAACTCGACGGTGTCGCAGATATCCACCGCCAGTTCGTGCGCGGCCGGGTAGAGCGCCTGCAGCTCTTCGCTTTGCTGGTCGGTCTTCACCTGCGCTTGCTCGGCGGTTTCGCGCGTCGCCCGAAAGTTCGCCAATTCGGCGGCGACTTCGGCTGCGCTGGGATTGGTCATCGCGACAAAGTTGGCGGAGCCCTCTGTTTCCTGGCGGCGGGCCTCGCCGTTCACAATGGCTTCGGCCGCTTCCTCCACGGCGGCATACGTGGAGATGTCGGGGATCGTGGTGGCGCTGATGTCGCGGCCGTAATAGGAGCGCGCGCCGCTGCTGAACGCGCCGCGGATGATGCCGAGGTCGAGCACTTGATGGAAGTGGGAGACGAACATCGTCAGCCGGGCCGCGGACCGGGTGTGGGAAGTCGTCAGGGGCGCCTGCTGGGCGCGGGTGACGTCCACGTCGCTGGCCTCCTTGACGAAGCGATTGAGCAGGCCGAGCGGATTGGCTTCGTCAAGCTGGGCGAACTGCTCGGCGCTGATGGCACGGTCGGCGGCATTCGGAGTGTTGAGATACCGGTCGCGAGCGGTTTTCAGGGTGCGCAGGACGGCAGGGACGCTGTTGGGAAGGCGGCGGTGTGGCATGGAGGGGGGTTGTCGGGATTTGTGGGTCGACTCGTCGGGTTGGGAGG
>CAXTRS010000050.1:0-5250 GCA_964246635.1 uncultured Chthoniobacterales bacterium
TTGGGGATCTTCGGGGTGCCGCTTCGTCCTTTTCTGGCCGCGGACACCCACACGTTTCTGCTGACGCTCGGACCCGCCCTCGCGCTGCTCGCGGTTCACTACGTCTGGATCATGCGCGCCGAGGTCGCGTTCGAGGAAGCGTCGGTCGAGGTTTCGCGTCGCCACGCCGAACGGCTGGCCTCGCTGCGCGCCGGCAAGGGCGCCCGCGCGAGAGCCGTCAGCGCGCGGCGCGATCCTTTTCGGCTGCGGCCGGGCGGCGTGCGGCTGACTGCCATCGTTTGGAAAAACCTGCTCGCCGCGGGGCCGCTGTTCAACGTGCGCATCCTCCTGGTCACGCTGTTCTTTTTTGCCGGGGTGCTTGCCGTGGCGCTCAACGGCTGGCTGCCGGCGGCGTGGCTCGCGCGCAAGGCCGCGCTGGCACCGGTCGTGGGCGCCATCGTGTTCGAGTTTTTCGTGATGGTGCTGCTCTTCGGCTCGCAGATGATTCGCCACGATCTGCGGCAGGACCTCGCAAACATCGAATTGCTGAAATCTTACCCGCTGCCGGGCTGGCAAATTGCGCTCGGCGAGCTCCTCGCCCCGACGCTGGTGCTCACCATGGTTCAGTGGCTGCTCCTCGCGATGACGCTGACGCTCTTTAGCGGCAGCAGTTTCCTCTCGGCCGGCCGCGCGTTCGGTATCACGCCGCAACTTTCCTGGGCACTGGCCGTCGCGGTGATCGCGCCGCCGTTCAATTTTCTGTCGCTCACGATTCCCAACGCGGCGGTGCTCCTGCTGCCGGCGTGGTTTCAGACTGGCCCGAGCGCGCCGCACGGCGTCGAAGTCATGGGTCAGCGGCTGATTTTTTTCTTCGGCCAATTTTTCGTTCTTGCCGTGACACTCGTGCCGGCCGCGGGCACCGGACTGGCGGTCTATTTTGCGGTCCGTTTTCTGGGTGGGTCGTTCGGGCTGGCCACGATCGTGGCGCCCTTGGCCGCGGCGGCGGTTTTGGTCGGCGAAGGCGTGCTTGCGCTCGTGCCGCTGGGACACTGGTTCGAACGGCTCGACGTGTCGGCCGAGGGCAATCCACGGTAGCGCCGGACGATCAGGCGCGCTCCGGCGCGAGCACCAGCCGCCGGCTTTCCGCGAGCAGCGCCCTTTTGCGCGCGAGATCGACCGCACCGCCAAGCGGCAGTTGCGCAACGCCAAGGAGCCGGCGCATGATTTCCACGCCGGCGAATTGTCCCGCGAGCGTGGGCGAGAAATCAGCGTCGGTCGCCGGCCGATAGCGCGAGAACAGTCGCTCCGTCAACTCCGCGGATCCGTTCGTGAGCCGCAGGTGTGCGAGCATCACGCCGACGTCGAATTCGGGGTCGCCGCGAAAACAAAATTCCGGGTCGATGACGCGCACCGCGCCGGCTTCCGTGCACAGCCAACTGCCGGGAAAAAAGTCGCCGTGGATCAGCGCGCGGCCATCGTCGGACAGGTAGCGCTCCCCGAGCTGCCTGACCGCGCCGACGTAACGTTCATCCCCGGCCAATTCCGCCGCGACGCCCGCCAGACCGGGCGTGATCCCGTCGAGGTCCAAGCCATTCGCGGGTCGAAGCGGGAGTGCGAAAATATGTTCGTGATTCAGCGTCCGCATCGACCGGTTGGCGAGCAGTTCCTCGCCGGCTCCGGCGCGTGGCAACGCGATCGCGTGGAGCGCCGAAAGATAATCGACCAGCGCATCGAACGTCGCATGAGCCAAGTCCGCGGCGTTGCCCCCGGCGCCGCCAGCGTATAGTGGGAAAAAATCGCGCGCCTCGCCGAGGTCTTCGAGCGCAAGCAGCCGGGCTTCCGCGTCGCACCAGAGCCGTCGGGGCATCGCACCCGCCACAGCCGGCGTCCTGGCCGTCAGCGTGTAAAAGCGATCCTCGACGAGCACGCGGTCGCGGGGCGCCGGGATGCCGGGATATTTTTCGACCCAATCGCGGGCTTGCTTGAGAATGAACGAGCGGCCGGCATCGGTGCGCACGCGGACCACGCAGTTCATGTTGCCCTCGCCGGCTTTCGCGGCCTCGAGCACCCGCTCATCCGCATCGACACGACCGGTCGAGGCGAGATAGGCGGCAAGCGCTGGTCGGTCATCTGGATCGAGGAAGAACTCGCCGGGATGCTGCTCGGCATGAAGCGCTTTTTTGTTCATTGGAAGGCGACGCGAGGATTGGGCGGCAGAAGCCTTCGCATCTGGGTCACTTTGCGACAAAGCGAAAATTGGCAGCGCGCGAAAAACGGCCGCGTGCCGTTGGGTCAGGGAATAAACCATCGGCTCCGCGCTCTGCCGTTTCGGAGAATTGCTCGCGCGCGTTCTGCCTTCCTTCGTTTTTGTCGTCCTGAGCGGAGCGACGCAGGAGCGCAGTCGAAGGACCTCTCCCTGAAAAGTCGTTCCAGCGTCGGATGCGCTTGCGACGTTCACACAGAAGATCAGCGAGAGGTCCTTCGGCTCCGTTCCACTCCGCTCAGGATGACAGGAGAGGAAGACGACCCGTAACTCGCAGCTCGCAACCCGCAACCCATGTCCCCATTCCCAACCGCAGCCGCCACCCGTCGACGCGCCTCCCGGCTGAGCATTCTCTGGCCCGGCCTGCTCGCCGGCCTCGTCGCCGGGCTTCTGATGTTGCTGGCGATGGCAACCTTGCGTCTCCTTTTCGGCTGGGCGACGCCGACCGAGCTGATTTTCGATCGGCTGTTTCCGAAACTTTCCATCGACTTTTTCATCTGGTCGCTCGTGCAAGCCCGCGGCTATACGCCGTTGAAACTGACCGGAGTTTTCGGCGCGATCGCGGGTCAGCTCGCCGTCGCGGGTTTGGGTGGGATGGTGTATGCCCTGTTCCTCGAACGCGCACGGAACACACACCCGCAATTCTCCGCGCCAGCCACGGAACCGATCGACCCGCGGGGATGGCGCCTGGTCTTTCCCGGCGTGCTCGGCGTGTGGCTGTTGTTCCTGCTGTTTCTGCGGCCGAATTTGCTCACGCATTATCACGGCCTGCCGCCCGCGGCCGCGACCGCCGTCACCGCGCTGGAACTGCTCGTTTCGTTCGCGGCGTGCGGCGGGGCGATCATGCTCGCCCACGGCTACCTTACCCGCATCCGGGAGACTCACGCCGGAATAGCCAGCCATTCCGACGCGAGACCGACCACGAACCGCCGCGCGTTTCTCGTCGGCGCGGTCGGCGCCGGTCTGGCGCTCGTGCTCGGCGGGGTGCTGCGCCGGTTGTTTCGCATGGGCACGTTTGCCTACGACGGGCGCTAATACCTCGGCCCCAAGGTGCAAAAAATCACGCCGATCGCGCCCGACGACGAGTTTTACCAAGTCAGCAAAAACCTGGTCGATCCCGACGTGGTGCGCGACGCCTGGCGCCTGGACATCGTCGGGCAAGTCGAGCACCCGCGCGCGTATTCCTTCGCCGAGATCGCGGCGCTGCCGGCAGTCGAACAGGAGACGACTCTGCTCTGTATCTCGTATCGCGTCGGCGGCGGGCTTTGCTCGAACGCGCTTTGGAAAGGCGTGCCGCTGCGCACGCTGCTCGAAACCGCGAAGCCCAAGGGCAACGTCGCCGTCGTCCTTTTCCGCGCGTCCGACGGGTATTACGAAACCTTCCCCTTCGCGAAAGCGATGGAGCCGACCACCCTGCTGGCCTACGGCATGAACGGCCAGCCGCTGCCGCAGCGTCACGGATTTCCGCTGCGCATGATCGTGCCCGGCCTTTACGGCGAGAAAAACCCGAAGTGGCTCACGCGCATCGAGCTGCTCGACGAAGCCGACGCGCGGCTCCACCGCCGGCACGGTTGTGGGTTCTACAAAGAACAAGGCTGGGGACCGAACTTCACGATCCCGACGACCTCGCGCTTCGACGCGCCGCAAGTCACCGGCGACCATTTTGAAAAACCGTTCAAAGTCGGGCAAGCCGCGGCCTTGCGCGGCATGGCGTTCGGCGGCGACCGCGGCATTACGAAAGTCGAGCTGAGCTTCGACGGCGGCGAGACCTGGCGGGAAGCGCCAATCACGCAACCGGGCACGAAGATCAGTTGGAGCCTGTGGGCAACCTCATGGACGCCCGAGGTGGCCGGCAACCTCCAGCTCGTCGTGCGCGCCACCGGTGGCGACGGAAAGCTGCAAATCGTTGAGAACCGCAACACCGTGCCGCAAGGCGCGACGGGATTGCACCGCGTGCGCGCGCGGGTGGAGGCAGCGTGAGTGCAAACGATGGAGTGGCGGGCGTCCAGTCCGGAAAACCGGACGGGTTCCAGTGCGCGAATAGGTCGCCCGACACGCGGCACGGACCCTCGCGACGCGGAGCTCCCACCATTTTTTCGCCGATGATCGAAACGCCCGCGAAACGCCCGCGCCGCCGCATCGCGTATCCGCCGCAGTCCGGGGTCGCCGCTTGCGAGGCCGCGCCTCCGGCTCCGCAACGCGAGCGCGGCGAGGACGACAGCCTCTTCGAGCGTTTCGCCTGGCTCTACGCGTTTTTCCGCGAACACGTGTTCCGCGACGACACCGACGGCATCGCCGCGGCGCTCTGGCCCGCGGGCGACCCACAACCGGGCAGCCGCCTGCTCGAGCTCGGCTGCGGCCCCGGCTTCTACGCCTGCCGCTTCGCGGAACGTTACCGCAACCTGCGCGTCCTCGGCATCGACCGCTCGGTCGAGCAGCTTCGCCACGCCGAGCGCGTCGCGCGCCGGCGGTGCTTGCACAACTGCCAGTTTCAGCTCGCCGACGTGCTCGTGCTCGATCAGGAACTGACGCCCGGCACCGTCGATGCGCTGCTGTCCATTCGTCTGTTCACCGTCATCCGCGCCGAAGATCGCGTGGCTGCGCTGGCAAAGATGCACCGGGTGTTGCGTCCCGGCGGCCGGTGCTTCATCGCCGAGCCGACTCTGGGGCTGCGCGCCGCGGTGCCCCTGCGCGTGATGTGGGCCGTCGCGCGCCTGAGCGCCCTCTGCCGCAGCTCGCGTGCGCACGCCTTCCGTGAGCCAGCCGACGCCGGCGTGCTTACGCCCGATGCGTTCGGCGCGCTCGTGCTTACCCAGCCCTGGCAGGGCTTGTGGCGCTGGCAGGACCGGCACTATCAGTATGCACTCTGCGAGAAGGCCCCGGCCGGCATTCCGCCTGCACAACAACCTGTCAAGACCATGGAGGATTTTGCAATTTGATGGTAGCGGCGGTCTACGACCGCCCCGCGCCCGCACGGCGCAACAGTAGCGAAATGGGCGGTCATAGAC
>CAXTRS010000050.1:5260-18210 GCA_964246635.1 uncultured Chthoniobacterales bacterium
GGGCGCCCACCCCCCCCCCCCCCCCCCCCCGCCCAAACCTCCCCCCCGGGCCCGCACAACCCCCCCCGCTACAGCCATGCCCATTCCTTACCCCATCCTCGACCCCCGCACGACGACGATCTCCTGCGGCTGCGCGTTGGCCATGATGATCAAAGCGCCGCGCGCCGGCGCGAGCAAGACGCGGCTTTGCCCGCCGTTGCGGCCCGAGGAAGCGGCGGCACTGAGCGGTTGTTTTTTGCGCGACACCACGGCAAACATCGCCGAAGCCGTGCGCGCCGCACCGTCGCCTGCGCGCGGCGTGGCGGTCTATACGCCGGTCGGCGCCGAGGGGGCGTTCGACGGACTGCTGCCGGCCGGTTTTCAGATGCTCGCGCAACGCGAGCGTGATTTCGGCGAAAGGCTGCACGGCGCCATCGAGGATTTGCTGGCCTGCGGTTTCGAGTCGGCCTGCCTGATCGACTCTGATAGTCCGACCCTGCCGCGGGCAGCCTTGGAAGCCGCCGTCGCCGCGCTCGCTCGTCCTGGCGATCGCGCGGTCTTCGGCGCGAGCGAAGACGGCGGCTATTATCTGCTCGGTCTCAAGCAACCGCACCGCCGGTTGTTCGAAGACATCGACTGGAGCACGGAGCGGGTCGCGGCGCAAACCCTCGCGCGGGCCGGCGAAATCGGGATTGCCGTCGAACAATTGCCGACTTGGTATGACGTGGACGACGCCGCCAGCCTCGGCGTGCTTTGCGACGAATTATTCGACGCCGACCGCGATCGACATCGCGGTGGCTACTCGGCTCCGCGCACTCGCGATTTTCTGCGCGGTCTGCTGGACGCGCCGGGCGGCAGGGAGCGGCTGTGGCCGCGTGCCCTGTTGCGAACGACTTCGTAGGTGGATGGCGACCTCCGGGCGCCATTAATTTGCACCGCAGCTGCGGAGAAAAGAAGTTCTTCTCGGCTGCGCCGAAAATCATGGCGCCTGGAGGTCGCCATCCACCACAATCACGCGATACAACGCTCGTGGAGAATTCATCCCAGCCGGCACCTCGGTCCTCGCGCTCCCCGCTTGCTCCGCCTGTTGCCAATCTTTTGCTCGTCGTCCTTGGATCAGTCCTGCTCGCGCTTTTCCTGCTCGGCGCGCTGAACCAGTCGAAGCATCGCATCACGACTTTCACCGTCACCGCGCTCGCGCTCGGCGTGCCCTATTTCCTCGCGGCCTGGACGATCTGGCGCGCGCAGCCAGCGCGGTCAACGTGGCTGCTCGGTCTGACTTTCGCCGCCGCGTTTCGGCTCGTCGCACTCCTCGGTCCAGCGCCCTATCTTTCGACTGATCTTTACCGTTACATCTGGGACGGCCGGGTCCAGGCCGCAGGGATCAATCCGTATCGCTACGTGCCGGCCGACCCGGAATTGAGCTACCTGCGCGACCGCGCCATTTACGAGCACATCAACCGGCGCGATTATGCCCGGACGATCTATCCGCCGGTCGCGCAGCTGTTTTACTTTTTCACCACGCGGATCAGCGAACGCGTGGGGTGGATGAAGCTTTCCATGGTGGGGTGCGAGTGCATCACGCTATTCGCGCTCGTGCGCCTGCTGCGCAGCCATGGTCTGCCGCGGGAGCGCGCGCTGCTCTACGCCTGGCACCCGCTGCCGGTCTGGGAATTTGCGGGCAGCGGCCATGTTGATGCGTTCATGATCGCGCTCATCACGCTCGCGCTCCTCGCGCATCGCGCGCGACGCGATACTCTCGTGGGTCTGGCGATGGCCGGCGCGACATTGACGAAGTTTTTTCCCGCCCTGCTCCTGCCCG
Source organism: uncultured Chthoniobacterales bacterium (assembly GCA_964246635.1). Classification (GTDB taxonomy): domain Bacteria; phylum Verrucomicrobiota; class Verrucomicrobiia; order Chthoniobacterales; family SZAS-18; genus JAFAXH01. Next base: position 7,062 of record CAXTRS010000050.1, read on the forward strand.
CGCTCTGGCGTCGGCGCGGCTGGCGCATGCCGGCGGCGTTCGCGGCCGCTCTCGTCGCGGCGTATCTGCCGTATTACCTCACCGTGGGCGACCCGCCCGCCGGCGGGGTGAAGCCGGATTTTCTGCCGGGTGACGATCCCGATGAAATCGTCGCGCGTCCGGTCGAATCGCCGGCGTTCTGGCGGGCGCGTGTGCTCCTCGGTTTTCTGCCGAGCTACACGAGCGAGGAGGGACTCGGCGACGGCGAACGTTTTTATCTCGCCAGCCTGCTCCCGATGCGGCCCTTCTTTGGCCAGCCGCATCCCAGCGGCAGCGACGTTTTCCGCGCCGTCGCGCTGCTCTCGCTCGGCGGCGCGGCGGCGTGGGCGCTGCTGCGTCGCGAGGCGCGCGACGGCCTCAGCCCGTTGCGGCGCTCCTGCGCTCTCGCCACGATTTTCATGGTGCTCCTGAGTCCCGGTTACGCTTGGTATTTCTGCTGGCTCATTCCGTTTCTCGCGTTCGTGCCTTCGCCGGCGTTGTTTTGGCTCACGACCGCCGCGTTCGTGCTCTACGCGAATTGGCTGCACGGCCAGCCGCACGAAGTATTTTTGCTCAATAGCTACCTCTATCTGCCCGCGGCGGCATGGTTCGGCTCAGCGCTCGCCATCCGCGCGTTTCGCCGCCGGCACAGCTTGGCGGCGGACGCGCTGCCGACGCTCTCATCTGCCAATCACTCTGTTCATCACCAAACTCGGGCACCATGAAAATTCCATCAACATCTCGCGCGCCAACTTGCATCGTCGGCCTCCTCCTGCTTTGGGGCTGCACTGCGCGTGCGCAGACGCCGGCTTCACACCCGCTGTGGGATGCTTACGTGAAAGAATTCCGCGACGCAAAATACGTGGACCTGACGCATACGATCACGCCGGCGATCCCGGTTTGGAGCGGTTTTGGATCGTCAAAATTTTCGCGCACCGTCAACTCGAAAACTGGCCAGCCTTACACGTTCGCCAACGACGGCTTTGAGGCCAGCGCCTACGCGCTCGCCACCGATCAGCTCGGCACCCAGCTCGATCCGCCAGCGCATTGGAATCCCGATTTTCCCGCCATCGACGAGTTGCCGCCGACCTTCGCGCTCCGGCCGCTCGTGGTGATCTCCATCGTCGAAAAAGTGAAGGCGAATCCCGGCTATGCGCTCGCCGTTGCCGACATCGCGGCCTGGGAGAAAATCCACGGCCGTATCCCCGAGGGCAGCGTGGTTTTCGTGCGCTCGGATTGGTCGAAGCGCTGGCCGGATCCGACGCTCGCAACGGAGAAAATTTTCCCCGGCGTCTCGCTCGACGCGCTGAAATTCCTGCACCTCGAACGCAGGATTCTGTTCCACGGCCACGAGCCGCTCGACACCGACACGACGCCCGATCTCGAAGGCGAGGCGTGGCTGCTGAAAAACGGCTACACCCAGGCCGAGGGCGTCGCACACCTCGACCAAGCGCCGGAAGCCGGCGCGCTGGTCGTCATCGGTTACCCGAAACTGGGCGGTGGCACCGGCGGGTTCGCGCGCTTCATCGCGGTCTGCCCGGCGGAATGGCTGCACGGCGTGCGCATCGATCCCACGAAAGAATCGCCGCTGCCCAAACTGCCGACACCGCTGCGCTGGGACGACAAGGCTGGGATGCGAGTCCGCTGAAGCCCCTGCGTCCCGCGCCGGAGGCAAAAACGAATTCGCGTAACCATGCAAGACCTCGCCCCCGATCTCGCGCGCCTGCCGGTGCTTTTTGTGAATGTGTATTGCGTCGGCGACCCCGGCACCGACGAGCCGTGGGCGCTCATCGACGCCGGCCTGCCCGGCTCCGCGCGCACGATTCGCAACGCCGCCGCCGACCGCTTCGGCGCCGACCGGCCGCCAGCGGCGATTTATTTAACCCACGGCCACTTCGATCACCGCGGTGCCGCGGCGGAACTGGCGGAAACCTGGGACGCGCCGATCTACGCCGCGACCGCGGAACTGCCGTTTCTGACCGGCCGCGCCGACTATGCACCGAAGGACCCGACCGCGGGCAGCTCCTTCGGCTTTATGAGCCTGCTCAGCCGGGCGTTTCCCTCGGGCGGCACGGACCTGCGGCCTTTTGTTCGCCCGCTGCCCGCTGAGAACGCAGAGTTGCCCGGGCTTCCCGGCTGGCGCTGGCTGCCCACGCCTGGGCACTCTGCGGGACACGTCTCGTTTTTCCGCGAGCGCGACGGCGCGCTCGTCGCCGGCGACGCCTTCACCACGACCGATCTGCAATCCTGGACGGATCTGCCGCTCGGCGTGCAGGAGCTCCGCCTGCCGCCGCTGCCGTTTACCCCCGATTGGGAAAACGCGCGCGCTTCGGTCGAAACGCTCGCTGCGCTCGACGCGCGTCTGCTCGCCTGCGGCCACGGCATTCCCCTGCACGGGCAGGAAGCGACGCGAGGACTGCGGCGCCTCGCGGCGAATTTCCGTCCCCCCGAGCAGGGCCGCTATGCGCACACGCCCGCGCGACCAGTGGACGAGAACGGCACGATTCCCCTGCCTCCGAAGCCGGCCGATCCGCTGCCGCTCGTGGCAGGCGCGGCGATAGTCGGTCTCCTCGCGGCTTCTTGGCTGGCACCGCGCCGCCGGCGCGAGTAGAGTCAGCGCGCGTGCCGGGGTTTTCGGCGCCGGCTCGCGGTGGGGATTTTTTTCTTTCTTTATGAGTGACGAAATTGTGTTGCGCGAAGTGCGCGCGCTGGGCGTTTCCGACCCGTTGAGCGCGACCGCGGAAACCGTGAAAACCGTGCTCGGCGCGTATTTCACCGGGCGCGCGTTGAACGAGCAGAGTTTCCACCGCTACCTGCACTTGCTGAACCCGTCGCTGGAAGTGCTGATGGAAGGTTTTCGCGCGTTTTCGACTCAGCAATCCGGCCTGTCGCACAAGGCGCAGGACTCCATCAAACTCGGCATCGAAACGCTCGGCGCGCGGCTGAAAGAACCCAATCTCAGTGAAACCGAAGCGCGCGAATTGCGCTGGATGATCGTCGAGCTCGTGCAGCAGGCGCGGTTGGAATCGGACCAGCAGCGTCTCGTCTCGCTTGGCTTCGCGACGCTGGCGACCTCGGCGTTTCTCGCCGCGGTGAGCGGTGTGCTTGCGATCATGCAAGCGCGACAGAACAGTGGCGGCGGAGGCGGCGGCTGGTTTTCGCGCCGGCCCCAGCTCGGCGGTGGCAATAGTGGCCCGGGCCGGCTGATGCTGAAATAAGCGCGGCATGGTGGGCACAACAAATTCGGGCAAGCGCGCGCTCGTCACTGGCGGCGCCGGCTTGATCGGCTCGCACGTCACCGACGCGCTCGTGCGCGAAGGCTGGGCGGTGCGCGTGCTCGACAACCTCGAGCCGCAAACCCACCGGCACGGCAAGCCGGCTTGGATCAATGAGCGCGCCGAGTTCGTGCGCGGCGACCTCACCGACCGCGCGACGATGCGCGCGGCGCTTGCCGACATCGACGTCGTTTTTCACCAGGGCGCCTACGGCGGCTATATGCCGGAGATCGCCAAATACGTTCACGTCAATTCCTTCGGCACCGCGCAGATGCTCGAGCTCATTCGCGAAGAGAACCTCCCGGTGCGCAAGATCGTCGTCGCCAGTTCGCAGGCCGTTTATTCCGAAGGCGCGGCGAACTGCCCCACGCACGGGCTGGTCTTTCCCGCCGTGCGTCCCGTCGAGCAACTGCGCGCCGGCGACTGGAGCGTTCACTGCCCCGCCTGTGGCCAACCGACGACACCCGAGCCGACACCCGAGCACGCGCCGGTCGGCGGCGAAACCGTGTATGGCCTGACGAAAGTCGATCAGGAAAAACTCGTGCTGCTCTGGGGCAAACAGATCGGCATCCCGACCGTCGCGCTGCGTTATTCCTGCACCTACGGACCGCGCCAATCGATCTTCAATCCCTATACGGGCGTCATCGCGATTTTCTGCACCCGCCTGCTCAACGGCCTGCCGCCGGTGCTCTTCGAGGACGGCGAGCAGACGCGCGATTTTTCGTTCGTCGAAGACATCGCGCGGGCTAATCTGCTCGCCGCGACGACCGACGCGCTCGACGGCCTGCCCGTCAACGTCGGCAGCGGTCGCGGCGTGCCGATCCGCGAAGTTGCGGAGCAGATCAGCGATGCGCTCGGCATCAAGATCGCGCCCGAGGTAAACGGCGAATTTCGACCCGGCGAAATGCGGCACCTCACCAGCGGCACCGAGCGCATCCAGGCTGCAGGATATCAACCCCAAGTTGACCTCCCGACCGGCATCGGCCGCTATCTCGATTGGATTCGCGCGCAGGGTGACGTGAAGGATTATTTCAGTGAAGCCGCAGACATTCTGCGGAATAAAGGCATCGTCCACCGAGTCCATCCTTCGTAGCTGCGACTGCCGCGGCAGGCCCGTCGCAAGCAGGAAAAAAATCCACGAGACCGGCGAGAATTCCTCGCGCTGCCATCATGGAATCATCCGCTTTTCCCTCGCCCCATCGCGTCAGCAACTTCGGCGACCTCGCGTTCACCCCGAGCGTGCGCGCCGCGCAGGAACGCACCGGCTCCCGCGCCGCCAACGCGCGTATGGAAGGCCGCGTCCATCGGGTGCGACTTACTGACGAAGAGAAGGATTTCATCGCCGCGCGCGATTCGTTCTACCTCGCCACGGTCGGCGAAAACGGCTGGCCATACATTCAACACCGCGGCGGCTCGCCGGGATTCCTGCGCGTTCTCGAGGAAGACGACAATCTGCTCGGCTTCGCCGACCGGCGCGGCAACCGGCAATACATCACCGCCGGCAACGTCGCCGCCAGCGGCCGCGCCTGCTTGTTCCTGATGGACTATCCAAACCAGTATCGGCTCAAACTCTGGGCGGAAGCCACGATCACCGAGGACCCCGCCGACCTCCTTCGTCTGTGCCCGCCGGGCGTGTCGCCAGCGCAAATCGAGCGCGGGTTTCTCCTGCGCGTGCTGGCCTTCGACTGGAACTGCTCGCAGGGCATCACGCCCCGCTTCACCGCCAGCGAGTGGGCGGCACGCGGTTGACGCGACGCCCGGTCGGGGCCACGGAGAAGCCCCGCCGCCGCCATGCGTGACGCCGAGCACTTCAACGAACCCATTCTCGCGCACGCGCGGCAAGACTTTTCGCTGCTCGAGGGCAACTCGACCGTCGCCGGCGCGCTGGAAACCATCCGTCGCCACGGGGCGGGCGATCGGCTCGTTTATTTTTACGTCGTGAACGAGGTGGGCAAGCTCGTGGGCGTGCTGCCGACGCGCCGGTTGCTTATCGCGCCGCTCGAACAGCGGCTCACCGAGATCATGGTCCCACGTGTCGTCGCGATCCCGGCGAACGCGACCGTGCTCGAGGCGTGCGAGCTGTTCGTGCTGCACAAATTTCTCGTGTTCCCCGTCGTCGATGCCGAGCGGCGCGTCGTCGGCGTTGTGGACGTGAATTTGTTCACCGACGAGCTGTTGGAAGCCGACGACGATGACGACGACCGCGAGGCGCCGGCGCGAGCGGCTTCCCCGCCCCCGGCGCTCACGCTGCCCGGCGACGATGTCTTCGAGGCGCTCGGCTTTCGGCTGGCCCAACTCCGGGGCGCTTCGCCCTGGCGCGCGTTTCGGTTTCGCTTCCCCTGGCTGCTCGCCACCATCGCCAGCGGCACCGCGTGCGCGCTGCTCTCCGGCGCGTTCGAGGCCACGCTGGCGGCGAGTCTCGTCATCGCGTTTTTCCTGACCATGGTGCTCGGCCTGAACGAAAGTGTGAGCATTCAGTCCATGACTGTCACCATCCAGGCGCTGCGCACCGTGACGCCGAGCCGCCGGTGGTTCTTCGACACGCTGCGGCGCGAGGCGCCGACGGCGCTGCTGCTCGGCGCGGGTTGCGGCGCGGCGGTCTGCGCGGTTGTGTGGCTGTGGCGCGGGGAGGCGCGCGCGGCCGGGGTCATCGGAGGGTCGATCGCGCTCTCGCTGCTCACCGCCTCGCTCTTCGGGCTGGGCGTGCCGACGCTCCTGCACCACTGGAAACTCGACCCGAAAATTGCCGCCGGGCCGATTACGCTGGCCTTGGCGGACATCTTCGCACTGCTGTTTTATTTTTCCGCCGCGCGGCTGTTGCTCTGAGGACAAACATGAGGCCCGCGCCCGACACCGCTGCTGTCGTCGTAATCATTCCCGCGTTGAACGAAGCGGAGCCGATCGGCGACGTGGTGCGCGCCTGCCGGGCGGTGGGCGCCGCGCGCGAAGTCATCGTCGTGGACAACGGCAGCACGGATCGCACGGCCGACCGCGCGCGGGAAGCTGGCGCGCGGGTCGTCAGCCAGCCCGTGCGTGGGTATGGCCGGGCGTGCGCGGCGGGCGTTGCGGCGTTGCCGGACGATTGCGAGATCGCCGTTTTTCTTGACGGCGACGGCAGCGATTGTCCCGAGTTGATGCCCCAACTCCTCGCGCCGCTCCTCGACGGCACTCATGATTTCGTCATCGGCTCGCGCGTGCGCGGCGAGCGTGAGGCAGGCAGCATGAATTTTCAGCAAGTCTTTGCCGGTCGCGCTGCGGGTCTGCTCCTGCGGCTGTTGCTTGGCGTGAGTTATACGGACATGTGTCCTTTCCGCGCGATCCGTCGCGCGGCGCTGGCGCGGCTCGGCATGCGCGAAACTACCTACGGCTGGAATCTGGAAATGCAGATGCGCGCCGCGCAGGCGAGGCTACGCATTTTGGAAATCCCCGTCGCACACCGCTGTCGCGCCGGCGGCGAATCGAAAGTCTCAGGCACGCTGCGCGGCACGTTGGTCGCAGGCTGGAGGATATTGCTCACGTTCTTTCGAGTCGCCACCATGCGGGCGAAATGACGAATGACGAATGACGAAGGAATGCCCAAATGACCCAATGACCGAAGACGGAGGAAGCGCCACGAGTGCTTTCAGACTTCGGGCTGCGGACTTCCTTCGTCCTTCGTCCTTCGTCCTTCGTCCTTCGTCCTTTCCCCCCTGGCACCTGCCACATCTGCTCGGTCTGGACGCGCCGCTGGTCGCCGTAATCTGGCAACTCTGGTGGGCACGCTGGCTCGCGGTGGAACTCGGCTGGATTCACCACGTCGTGCTCGCGCTGGCGGTTTGGATGATCTATCTCGCCGACCGGCTGGCGGATGCGGCGCGGCTCCGACCAGCGCCGGACGCCGCGGAGATCAGCGCGCGCCACCGGTTTGCCTGGCGGCATCGGCAGGCGCTGGCCACGTTGTTGCTCGGCGTCATCTGCGCGCTTGCCGTGCTGACCCCGCTCTGGCTCACGGCGGGCGAATTTCGCAGGGGTTGCGCGTTGCTCGCCGTGCAAGCCGCTTATTTCGGACTGATCCATCTCTGGGCCAGCAGCGCGCGCGGTGGACGATCGCTGCCGGCAGGCGGGTTGCCCGGCTGGAGCAAAGAAGCCTGGGTGGGCGCTTCGTTCGCCATTGGCACGAGTTGGTTTCCCGCTTGGGCAGGCGGGAAGCATGTTTCGCCTGGCGTCGTCGTGGCGTTGGTTTGCTGGAGCATGGTTTGCTTCCTGAACTGCGCGCTGATTTCGCTCTGGGAACAGGACTGGCCTGCTTTCGCTGGTGACACCGAACCGGGCCAGTGGCTCGGGACATTCTGCGCCGGCATCGCGGCGTCGAGCGCAGCAGTTGGTCCAATTCTCGGGTCGATCATGTGGCCGGTCGCACTGGCTGCGGCGGGTTTGTGGTGGCTGGAGGGATGCCGGCGTCGCGGTTGGCTCACGCGCGAGACGCGACGGGTGCTCGCCGACGTGGTCTTGCTCGCGCCGCTGCCCGTGCTTCTCCTGATCTGATCGCTCACGCCCCGCGCTGCCAACATTCCGAGACCAGCAGACCGACGCGCCCGGTTTCACTTTCGCTAAGCCGAAAGCCATTCGCCGCGAGCGCTGGCCGGTGGTCGGCCAATCGGCTGACCCTTAACCCGGTCGTCCAGCGAAAAAACAAATACATCGCTTGCAGCCAAATCGCGGCGTGCCAGGCGCGCAGACCATTCCCCGGCGGCTGCCGAAATTCGGAGATCAACCAGCGCGCGTCCGGCGCGGCGACTCGCGCCACGGACCGGACGAGCGCGGGCAGCTCCGCGTCGGAAAAGCAGTCGAGGAAAAAGTGAGTCACGATGAGATCGAATGGAGGGACAGAGCCTGCCGCCGCGAGTTGTGCTCGCCCGCGCAACCAGGCGCGGGCATCGGCCTGGACGAACTCGATCGGAACGCCGCGCTCCCGCCACGCGCGGAGGCGGCGGCCGGCGAGCGCCAGCATCGCGGGGCTGCTGTCCACACACGTCAGCGTGATCGTCGCCTCCCGGCCGCGCGCGCTCAACAAACGCGCAGCGAATCGTCCGTCGCCGTCGCCGAGCAGCAGCACGCGGCGGGCGGTCTGAGCGCGATGGAGAAAGGAGTTTCGCCGGTGTTCCAAGGCGCGTCCGAACGCAGCGTATTCCAGCCAGCGATACCACGGCGCGAGGCGGTCGCAGTTCATGACTCGCTCGGACCAGCGAGTGGACTTTCCTCCACCGCCAACGCCGCGGCGAAACCCTCCGGCGCCGGCAGATCCCAGATCACCCAGGCGGAGCCACGTTCATCCCGTGCGGGGACGCGTAGCGACCGCTCCGGCGCCGCGGCATCGAGAGCGACCTCGATGTGGGTCAGGCCGTCGAACACTCCTTCGCCGGTCGCTTTGCCGTAGGCTTCCTTGCGCGTCCACGCGCGCAAAAATGCCGCGTGGCGCGCCGCGGCGTCCGGCAGCGCACGCCACACCGCCAGTTCGCGCGTCGTGAGCACGCGCGCCGCCAAGCCGGCCAGCTCGTCGTCTCTGCCCTCGAGACGGCCGGCGGTTTCGAGATCGATCCCGATTTCCAAGTGCGGATGGAACGCGAACATCGCGTGACCGCCCGAGTGGGAAAGGTTGAAGCGAAGCGCCTGGCCCATTTCTGGGGCAAGCGCCGGCTTGCCGTTTCGGCCAAAACGAAAAGCCACGGCCTCCGCTTCCACGCCCAGGGTCTCGCCGAGCAAGCGGCGCAACACGCCGCGCGCTGCGACGAATGCCTTCCGGTCGCGCTCGAAGCGAAAGCGCGCCGCGCGGGCCCGCTCCGCAGCATCGAGCAGAGATTCCAAGGCGACGAGTTCATCGGCCCGAATTGCTTCAAGGTGCGCACGCCAGATTCTCGTTTCGGCCGGCAAGCTGGGTAACGCAGAAAGTGGAATCGCGGCCATCGCAGAGAGCAGAACCTTGAAAGATAGAGACACACCTCCCGAGCGTCCGTGACTTCTTCGTTTGGCTGAGCGGAAATCAAGCGTCCACGAGCGATTCTATGGACGCCCCGGAGGTGCGTCCCTACCTTAAAATCGCCGACGCGATCACAACAGCGTGCTGTTTGCCGCCGCTGTCGCGGCAGCGATGCACGTCGCGACACCGTTCGCCGCAGCGGCCGTTGCGCCGACGCCGCGCCGGCCCTGGCGCTTGGGGCGTGGGCCGCTCGATGCCCCGAGGTCGAGGCAATCCTGCATCGTTTCGGCGAGCGTTTCGATGTGCGCCGTGATGCACTCCAGATGACTGCCCGCCAGCGGATGCACGCTCACTGCCGGCGCCACTTTTTTCCAATCGCGCGCGAGGTGCATGCTGCCATCCAGCAAGTCGGCCGAGAGCAGCAGCGCCATCGAGCCACGATAGGGTCGGGCGGGATGGCCCGCAGTCGCCCACAGAAAAGCCGTCGGCACGTCGGTCGGCTCCCCGGTTCCCTTCAACCCACAGCCGTCCGCAGCGGCCTCCCCGACTTCGACGGCGTTCGCCGGAGGGCGAAAAATTCGCCGCACCGCCCAGCCTGCGCGCAGCAGGCGGTTGCGCACGCGATGAAGCACGACACGGGTCTGCGCGCCCCAGCCGAGCCGCGCCCAACGTGCGAGGCGCGCGTTCAGAAAAACCCAGCGGCCGAAGCGCGCGACGGTCGTCGCCTCGTCCCAACCCAGGATTGAAGCACACGCGAGCGCCAGCCGCCGGAGCCTGCGCAGCGTGCGGTCGTCCGCGGCAGCATCGATAACGAGCAACATTTCCACGGCGTCGCCGTCGGCTTCGAGCTGCCGCGCGACCTCATAGGCCACGAGTCCGCCGATGCAAAAACCGCCGATAACATACGGGCCGCGCGGACGCACCGCGCGGATCGCGCGCAGGTGCGCGGCCGCCATCTCTTCGAGGCTCGGCGTGGCCGTGCCGCCGCCATTCGCCGTGCGCACATCGTGCGGCGGCAGCGCGAAAAACGGCTGCTCCGGCCCGAGCGCGCGGGAGAGCTTCAGGCTGTAAAATCCGCCGCCGGAAAGATCGCCGTGCAGGTAGAAAAACGGGGGGCGCGTGCCGCCTTCGTTGATCGTCAGCAGCGGTGGCGCGTCCTCGGCCGCCTGACGGGCGATCTCGTTGGCAAGATGCTCGACCGTCGCGCCGGTGAAAAGCGTCGCCGGCAGGATGACTTTTCCGCAAACCGCCTCGATGCGGTGGAGCATCCGGATGGCGAGCAGCGAATTGCCGCCGAGGCTGAAAAAATCGTCGCGAATGCCGATGCCGCGGATGCCGAGAAGCTCTTCCCAGATGGCGATGAGCTGGTGTTGCAACGCGAGATACGGACGCACGCCGCCGTGCGCCGGATCGGCCAGGCGGGCGGGCAGGTTTTCCGGCGGCGCGGGTAACCCGGAATCGTCCAGGCAGCCATCCGCCTCGCGGATCGGCACGCGGTCGAGCCGCAGGAACGCGACCGGCAGCAACTCATCGGGAAGACCGCCTTCGCGCAACGCCGCGCGGAGCGCTGCGTCGGTCGAAAGCGCTTCCGTTGGCGTGTTCGGGAGCAAATAAGCGACGAGCGCAGGGGATGCCGCGACGTCGGGAACCGCGGCCGCCGGCCGCACGAGCGCGTGACGAACGCCGGGCAGCGCGCCGAGCGCCGCTTCGGCGCGGGAGAGGTCCAGCCGAAAACCGCGCGCGTGCAGTCCATCGGAGATGCGGCCGAGCCGTTCGAGCGAACCGTCGCGCCGCCAGCGCGCCAGCTCACCGGTGCGAAGCTGGCCGGCGGAGTTGCCGGCGGGCGCCACGCACAATTCGCCGGGCACGCCGATGGGCATCGTCTGGCCCGAGTGTGGGT
>CAXTRS010000051.1:0-18056 GCA_964246635.1 uncultured Chthoniobacterales bacterium
CGCGAGCTCCGCGCGCGCATACAGCGCGCGGGCGCGGGCCGGTGCGGGCACGTCGGGGGGGAGCGCGAGCAAGGCGTCCAGTTCCTTTTCCGGCTCGAAGGGAACGGCCGGCGGGGCGGCGGCGTTGGCGACGGGCTGTAGCGCCGCGGCGGCCGGCGGTGCCGCGCGTTTGAGACAAAGCTGGGCAAGCTGTGTCAACATCGGCTCGACGGCGTCGCGCTGCGGGTCGGCGAGGTATTTGCCGATCGTTTCAGCGAGAAATTTTTTCGCTTCGTCCGTCTTCCCCGCGCGCGCCTTGGCCTTGCCGATCCACGACAATGCGGTCGTCACGGCGGGACTGTCCGGCCGCGCGCGCACGAACTCCTCGAACATCGTGCTCAGCTTTTCCCATTCGCCCTTTTTCTGCAGCAGTTTCGCGGCTTCGAGCAGCGCGTAATTCAGCGACTCATCCGACGCCGCGACTTTCACCGCGCGGCCATACGCGGCGACAGCTTCCTCCGTTTTGCCGAGGGCGGCCTGCGCGTCGCCGAGCAGCGACAACACCTCGCCCAACCCCGAATTGTCCGGGTATTGTTTCTCCCACGCCTGGCAATTCGCGACGACTTCAGTGAACTGCTCCGCCGCATAGCGCACGACCGCCAGCCGGTAGCGCGCGTCCGCCGCAAACGCGCCCTGTGGATAGCGCGCGAGATACGAGTTCAGTTGCAGCCGCGCGTCCTCGTATTTCTGCGAAAAGAGCAGCGCCAGCCCAACGCGGTAAAACACTTCCTCGGCAAACGGTCCGCGCGCGTAGTCGCTCTGATACGTGCGATACCGGGCGAGCGCGTCGTCGTATTTGCCCTGCTGAAAGAGCGCGTTCGCGAGGATGTAAAGCATCTGCTCGCGGAATTTGTTGTCCGGCTGCGTGTCGATCAGCTTGCCGAAAATCGTGATCGTCCCCTGCACGTCGTCGGCTTGGAATGCCGCCGCGCCGCGCAGATACGCGATCGTCCCGGCGTTGGGTCCGCTCGGGAAATCGCGCAAGTAGCGCTCGCACTCCGCTTGCGTCTCGGCGACCGGCGCGACTTCCGCCAGCACGACGATAAGCGCATACAGCGCTGCCTCCTTTTCGGCCGACCCGGCGTCGGGATAGCGCTCGAGCAGCTCGCGATGCACGACGACCGATTCCCATTTGCCGTCGGTTTCCGCGTAACACCGCCCGAGCCGCAGGAGCAGCGCCGGCTCGTAGGCGGGCAGTTTTTCGAGCTCGGCGAGCTGCGCCTGCGCGGCGGTCTGGGCTGCGCGCAAATCGTTGCTGGCCGCGTTGAGTTCCGGCGCGCGCTGCGGGTTGGCGCGAATGGCGTCGAGGTTGTGCTGGAGATTGCGGCCGATCGCGACGACGCGGGCTTTCTGCGTGTCGAGGAGTTCTGCGCGCGAACGCACGAGCCGGTAAAGCGGCATCGCTTCCTTCGCCTGCCCGGCTTTGAGAAAGCGGTCGCCGAGCTCGACGGCCAGCGCATTGAGCCGCGCCGGGTTGTCGAGCAGCGCGCTTTTCGCGCTCAACGCGTGCAACACCGCGACCGCCTTGGCCACGTCCCCCTTTTCCGCCAGCCAGCCGGCGAGCGCGAGCGCGGCACCCGCCGCGGCGGCGGTGCGGATTTCCGGCTGTGTGAGTTTCGTGAGCGCGGCGATGGCGTCATCGGTGCGGCCGCTCTCTTTTTGGGTTTGCGCGAGGAGCGCGAGCGCGCGTTCGCGCAGGGCGGGAATGTTTTCGCAAATTGTCAGCAGCCGGATCGCTTCGGGAAAATTTTTTGTCGCCACTTGCGACTGCGCCAGCGCGAACGTCGCGTCGGCGGCGCGCGGGCTGCGCGGGAATTTTTTCAGGTAGTTGTTGAACGCCGCGATGGCTTTCGCGTGATCGCCGAGGTTGAACAGCGCGGCGCCGAGCGTGTAGGTCGCCGATTCGATGGCTGCGGCCTCAGGCGAGTCGGGTTTAAAATTCGCATCCGCGACTGCGGCAGCCGCGGCGTTCAGCACCCCTTGCAGGCTGTCCGCCGCGCGCTTCCAATCGCCGGCGGCGAACGCGGCAAAACCTTCTTTATAGAGTTCCGCCGTCGGCCTAGCCGCGGTTTCCTGGGCATGAGCGAGGTCGCCGGGAATCGGGATCGACGCGCCGCCACCCCCGACGATCAGACCCACGAGGAGCGGAGCGAGACGCGAGCAAAGCGAGGTTGGGCGTGAAGGGAGCAGCGTCACGGCGGCGGCCGAATGGAAAGGCGCGTTATAGCGAGTGCATCGCCACCGAGCAAGCTCGCGGCGTTTGCTCTCTTTTGCGCGCCAGTGCCGCGGGAACAAACACTCGCCGACGACGCAACGATTCGCTACTCTCCCGCCTTCATCTCTTCCGGTGCCGCCGACGATTTTTTTGCCGAACGAACGAACGATGGACGAACAAAATCCCTTGCCCATGAATCCAAGCCGCAAGTCGCGGCTCGGCCGCCGTTACAGCGACCATCGTCCGCCTGAACCGGCTCCGACGACCGGTCGCGATCCTGACCCCACGCCGAGTGATCCAGTCAACGAATCGGCTGACCCCGGAACAACTGCGTCCACGCAATCCCTGGAGGACTCGGCGCAACCTTGGACGGAATCGGATTGGACCCATCAGCCAGCGGACGCAGCCACCGAAGACGCCCGGCCGCCCGAGGGTGATATTACTCCGGGTGACCCAGACGCGTTGCCGTCGCTAGACGAACTGCGTGCAAGCCCGCTCCAACGACGTCGGCGCCCGCGATCCGAACGAGGGAAGGTCGGCTGGCGATTGCCGACACTGCCAGCGTCGGCGTGGCTCCTACTGCTATTCACCGCCGCAGTTGCCGGCGTGCTCGGATACGCGCTCGGGCGCAGCGGCCGCAGCGGCAGCGTTGCCGCGACACTTGGTTCTGCGCGCGACGCTGCCTCTCCCGGCGTAACCGTGCCCGCGCTCGATTCCGTCGCATCGACAAAGATCGACGACGCCTTCACCGCCTTCAAAGCCGGCCGGTTCGCCGACGCCCGCGCTCTCTTCGCCACCATGCGCGACCGCGCGCCGAGCCTGCGCACCGCCGGTGCGTGGAACGAATTTTTCGCCGGCAACTACTCGCAATCTGAGAGCCAAGTGCTGCAGCAAATCCGCGAAGGCATCGACGCCGCCGATGCCTATTTCCTGCTCGGCCTCTTGCGCGCGACGCGCGAAGATTACCCCGGCGCGGGGCAGGCCTTCGCCGCCGCCGCCGCGCTCGATCCCACGCGCGCGGAAACTCAATTCCTTTGGGGTGATACCCTGCGCCGCGAGGGCCGCCCGCGTGAAGCCATCGCCCACTTTCGCGCCGCCATCCGCCGCAATCGGCAGGAGACCAACGAGAGCTTTTTTCAATACAAACTCACCCTCTCCCAGCTCGAAGCCGGCGGCGAAGAAGCTGCGGAAGCCGAAAAAAATCTGCCGTCCAGCGCCGAGTCGATCGCGGCCGCCAGCGGCTTCGTCCAGTTGGCGCTGGCTGCGCAGGCGCTCACGCGCGGGCAGGCCGGCGCCGCGTCCGAACGCCTGTCTGCGGCGCGCAAGACGTTGGAACCCGCACTCTTCCGCATCGGCTTGCAAGACCCGATCTGGACAGCCGAACGTTCGCGTCCGGAGTTCGCCGAATTCTTTCGCTGAACTCCTCGGGCAATCGCGAAGAAAAAACGTCGAAACCGCAAAAAAATCCGTTGACCCCACCTGCGATTTTGAACAGCATCCCGCGTTCTGCGTTCTGCCACCCCCCAGCATTACCCCCGATTTCATGCTTAAAAAATCTGTTGCCCTCTTCGCCCTCGCCGCGCTCTCGCTCAGCGCCCTCGCGCGTCCAGCTTTTGCCGCAACCGACATCTTTGGTTCTTACATCGTGTTGAGCCTGAATGGCGGCAATAACACGTTCTACGATCTCTCCTCAGCCACCGGGAACCCCGACTTCCAAGGAACCAACCTTGGGACGTTTAATCCGGGTGCCGGCAATACGCTGATTCTCAATGGTGGCGAGGTGGACACGTTCAAGAATGGCACCAGTAACGTGACCGCAGCATTCACGAACTACAACATTCACCTCACGATCAATCCGCAAGGAACCTTCACGTCGATCAACCTCCCGTTTAACAGTGAGTTTCCCGGCTTCGGCAACAACACTGGCGATCAAAAGTGGCAACTGACCAACCTCGGCACGAACCTGCTCACCGGGCTGCCTCCTGGGACTTACAGCTTCGAAGTGTATTCGAGCGCCAGCACGAATGAGGGCGATCGCTTCGCCAGCAACAACGGTGCGAACTACATCGCCACCTTCACCGTGGTGCCCGAGCCCGGCACGAATGTGCTCCTCGCCGCGCTCTCCGTCCTCGGCTGCCTCCTGCTCTTCCGCCGCCGGCGGATGGCTTGAAACTGGAGGCTCGGTATCTATTCCTTCATTTAGTGCGTTTTCGGCACGCCGCCTTCCTGACGGGAGGCGGCGTTCTTTTTTGCCGTCGCTGGAAGCTTGATTTCATCGCTCGCTCGCCGCAATCTGCCCTTGTGACTTCTGCCGCTGAGCGCCTGCGTTCCGATCTGCTGGCTTTACCCGAGACCGACCGCGCAGAATTGGCCACCTTGCTTCTAGAATCATTAGGCGACGAGGCAGCAAACGCGGCAGACGAGTGTGCGTGGGATGAAGAATTGGCTCGCCGTGCAGAGGAGATTCAGAGTGGTCGCGCCACCGGCATTTCCGCCGAAGAGCTTTTCACCCGACTCGACGCTCGCTTGGCCGCCGGGCAATGAAACGGCTCCGGATTCATTCTGCGGCAGCCGCAGAATTTGAAGAGGCCGTGGTTTATCACGAATGCCAATCCGAAGGACTCGGGCGGAGCTTCGCACCGAAATCGAACGAGCTTTCGAGCGTTTGAACGCGGCACCGGAACAATGTCCTCCGCACCGCAGGACCGGTTTTCGCAAGTGTTTCGTGCGCCGCTTCCGCTACACGATTTTCTTTCTCGAACTCCCCGATTGTGTTTGGGTCGCTGCCGTCACCCACGGCAGCCGGCGGCCGGGCTACTGGCGCGACCGGACACCGCGAGATTTCTAAGCAGACCACCGTATTCTGCGACGCACGGATACCACTAGTGCTATCACACCGACCCCAAGCAAGGCAACCGGCCCAGGCTCAGGAACAGCGGTGAGCACATAGGTGTCAAAGTTGGAGAACGTGGTAGTTCCGTCAAAGCCCGCGTTCCCGTTGGCACCTGTGCTGCCTTGAACCGTTGTGCTGGTGCCAATCGTTTCGTTGGAACGATATGCCGTGTTACTGATGAGCGAGGCAACGAAACTAAAACTCTGTCCAGCGCTCGGGACCAAGCCAACGTCAACTGCGTTAAAGCTCAAAGTGTAGGTGTTGGCGTTGATAATCAGGTTCGCCGACCTGATGAAGGTAAGTGAATTGTTGCCTCCGCTCGCCAAGCCAAAAAGCCCTGCAAAATTGTTTCTAGCATCTATCGCAATCGCGAAATCTGCGGTGAAGCCACTGGCAAATGTAGCCAGCGTGCGGCTGCCGTTACCGCTATTATTGCCGGCATTGAAGCCTGAAATCGCAGTGCGGCCCCCGTCCAGATTGTCGCTGAAGGTCGAAGTGTCGGCGAATCCGCCAGACACCGAGTTAATGTAAAAAACGACAATGTTGGTGTCGCCCATGCCAGGGTTGATGGACGATGCGGCGTTGAGTGCAAACGTGATGCCCCCACCTTGTTGATCCGTGACGGTAAGACTGGAATTGCCTAGCGCACCGCCAAAGCCAGTTCCACCATTGCCGCTGTAAATGCCTGCCGTCGCAGGCGCGGAAAGCAGCAAAACACCGCTCAACACGTGGAAAAGTCGTTTCATTGGTGCCGAAGGTTGTAGCTTTTGACACTTCGAGGTCAAGCAGTTCGTTTGCAGCATCGTCGAAAAATTTTGTGTCGGATGAACACTGGCTTCCGCCCTGCCCTGAGCACGGGCGAAGAAGGCGCGACAAACGATTGATTAACAGGGGCGGCCGTGTAAACTCCGCCCGTTTTTCAGCCGTTCTCCCCGTGATATTTCTTCGACTAAAGCGGCTATTTTTTTTCTTAGCTGCCGCGCTCTTGCTTGCCGCGCTGTGGGGACCCCTTGCCGCTCGCCGCGCCTCTGCGGAGGTAATGTTGCAGTATTTCAACACGAGTTGGAACGAGATCGCCTACCGGATGCCGGAACTCGCGGAGGCCGGCTACACGTCCATCTGGGTGCCGCCGCCGACGAAAGCCGGCGGCGGGTTGTCGGTCGGCTACGATCTGTTTGATCCGTTCGACCTCGGCAGCAAAGACCAGCGTGGGTCGGTCTCGACGCGCTACGGCAC
This sequence comes from uncultured Chthoniobacterales bacterium, assembly GCA_964246635.1. Lineage (GTDB taxonomy): Bacteria > Verrucomicrobiota > Verrucomicrobiia > Chthoniobacterales > SZAS-18 > JAFAXH01. Next base: position 6,384 of record CAXTRS010000051.1, read on the forward strand.
GGAGGCCGATCTCTTGCGCATGATCGAAGTCGCGCACCGTTTCGGTATCCGCGTTTATCTCGACAATGTGATGAATCACCGGGGTTTCGACGTGCCGGGCTACAACGCTTCGACGCCCATCGACGTCTATCCCGGCCTGGTGCCGGAAGACTTCCATCTCCAGGTCACGGCGGACGGCTTTTACCGCAACTGGTCGGGCATCTCGGATTACAACGACCAGTGGCAGGTCTGGAATCTGAGCACGTCGAACCTCGTCGATATCGCGCAGGAACCCGGCACCACGAACGTGAACTTCGGCGCGACCACGGGCAGCCAGCACGTGAAGATCCGCTTCGTCCGCCAGCCGAATAACCCCGAGTATTACTGCTACAAACCGGACGGCACCTACGTCGGCTTCGGACCGAACAACGGGATCACCGCGGCGCTCATTGCGGCGAACCCGGATTTCTACGCGGAATACGTGCAGGATTACCTCTTCCGCGCCGCACGCTGGGAGATCGACCGCACGAAGGCCGACGGCCTGCGGCTCGACGCGGTCAAACACGTGCGCGACGACTTCTTCGGCGCGATCGGCGACGGCGCGGACACGAACGACTACGGCTACCTCGGCCAGGTGCAGCGGCAGTTCAAAATCACCCGCGGCTTCAGCGACTCGAACCTGCGCGACACGCTTTTCGATTCCGAGAAGGGGCGCGACGACGCGATCTTTTTCGGCGAACACCTCGGCGGCACCGCGCAGCAGCCGTATTTCGACCGCGGCATGCGCCTGCTCGACGACAACCTCTCGGGCAAGCTCAACGGCGTGCTCTCCTACGGCCCCCTTGATGGGTTGGACCAGCCCGGCGGCGGCGGCTTCACCGACGGCCACCATGTCGGCATCGCCTACGCGCAGAGCGCCGACAACGGCTACGCCAACAAGCGCCAGTTGCAGCACGCGTTCATCATGACGCGCGCCGGGCTGCCGGTAATTTATTCCGACGGGAACCATCAGGCCGGCACGCTCGGACAAATTGGGAAGCCGTTTCCGGCGAATGCCTACACGAACTTCGTCGGTCAATACGGCGACGTGCGGTTGCCGAACCTGCTCTACATCCACAATCAGTTCGCGCGCGGCGACCAGATCCCAAAATGGGCTGACGGCAGCGTGGTCGCCTTCGAGCGGCGCGACAAACGCGAGAACGGCGCGATGACCGACGCCGACGGCACCGTGATGCTGTTCCTGATGAACGGCAACAGCGCCGCCGGTCAAAACCGCGCGGTGCAGACGACGTTCCCGCCCGGCTCGTATCTCTGGCAATACGCCGCCGGCGAGGCGGACGGCGGCGATTCGATGGGCGGGTTCTACTACACCGTGCCCGCGAATGGGCAAGTCGGCGACATCACGATCCCGAAAGGCGGCTACTTCGCGTTTTCCTGGCGCTCGCCGGAGTTGCCGGACGTGAACACGGCGCTGCCGGCGATCCAGATTCTGCAAAACGGGACTCCCGCGCCGACGTTCGCCTACGAGCGCAAGGACGGACCTGACGGCGACCCGAATTTCAATCCGTATAACGTGCCCGGGGACACGCCCGGCGACTTCAAATACGCAATGACGATACCGCGCGTCACCGACGGCACGAACCTGTCGTTTCTCGCGCGCGCCGACGGCTCGGCGGAAAACATTCTCCTGCTGCTTGACGGCGGCATAGACGTCAATTCGCACCTCGGCCTCGGCCCGCAAACTGGCGACAAGCGCGACCATCCGCCGGCGCTCTCGACCGACGCGTTTCTCGGCTACGAGCAGATGAAATTTGTCCAGCGCGTGGCGGAAAAATTTGCCGCGCGCGAAATCGCGCGGAACATCATCGGGTCGGTTGGCGCGGAGACATATCAGGCCACGATTGGAACGGCTGGTTTCACCGTGAACAACGGCGGCGGCTTCAACTCGAACTCCGCAACTGCGATCTACGCCTATCATGACCCCGCCGCGACTGCGCTCGACGGCCAGAGCGGCGCGACCGCGCAGTTTTTCCCGGCGCCGCAAAACGCCGCCGGCCAGCCGGTCAGCATCTATTTGAAGACCGCGTATCAGTTCGAGGTCAACGCCGCGTTTCTGTATTACACAACGGACGGCGCGACGTTCCCGGAAGGCGCCGGCGGCATTCCGGGCAACGCGACCACGCAAGTCGTGCCGCTGTTCTATATCCAGCACGGTAACCCGGACGGCATCATCACGAGCGGTTACCCGACGACAGACTGGTGGAAGGGCACGCTGCCGGCGCTGCCGGGCGGGACCGTGCTGCGTTACAAGATCGGCGCGTTTTCGTCGAATGCGCCGAGCGTCTTTCCCAGCAACGCGGCTGCGGTGGCGTTGAAGAAAAAGATGGAGACGCGGTTCGAGATCACCGGATTCAACGCAACGACGACGACGTTCCATCCGCACAACGACTACGGCGTAACCCAGACCGGACTCAGCGAAGGGTTTCACCAGCTCCGCGCCCGCCAATTCCTCAACCGCGCCGGCCGCGCGTCGATCTACAACACGAGCGTCCAGACGTTTTATTACGACGCGCAGCCGCCGGCCGGGCAGATCGCCTTTCCCGCGGCGAACGGCGACACGATCGGCGGCTCGCAATACGGCGTGGTCGTCCGCACCGACCCGACCGTGACCGAGGTCTGGTATAAAATTCTCGATGGCGATCCGGCAAACGACGACGCCGTGCTCACCCCGCCGCCGAGCACGCTGGACGGCAATGGCAACGGCGCCTGGGTGAAGGCGACCCAGCGCACCGCGAACCCGGCGGTGACGAGCGCGTTTCCAAACGAGTGGCGCTTTAATTACATCAACATCCCGTCGAGCGGGACGGCGCAGATAGTCGTGCGCCTGCGCGAAGTTTCGTCGGCCGCGATGACGGTGGCGAACATGACGCACGACACCAGCGCGGATGCCGCGAGCCATTGGACGACGCTGGTCCGCACCGTCAACACCGCCGGCCCGGCGACGCGCCTGTTCGTCGCGTTTCCGCAGGGCGACGGGCAGGTCGTCGGTGACGACTACGTGATGAAAGTCTGGTTCAGCAAGGCGCTGGCCGACGGCACGACCACCGACACGCTGAAGAGCCGTTTTCTCATCAAGATCGCCTCGAGCGAGTCCGGCTCCGCGGCGAACGGCGTGGCGCAGGATCGCGCGCAGTATGCGATCAATTACAACGTCACGAACGACTACCACGAACTCGCCTTCCCGCTGTCGAACCTTTACAACGGCAGCCCCGATTTTCTGCACACCATCGATGTGACCTACAGCGCCGGCGCAAACACGCCGACGCTTGAAGCCTTTCGGCTCGTCAAAGCGCGGCCGGTGGTCGTGGCGAAAGACGTGATCGTCAATCCGCCGGAGTTCGATTCCGACGCCGTTTTGTATCAGATCGTGCTGCCTGATGTCGCCAGCCCAACGCTGGCGCAGCGTTCGCAAAACATCCGCGTGGAGACGGACGCAAACGCAACGGCGGTGAACCTCACGTTCACCCTCAAGCCAGCGGGCGATACCAGCACGACGACCCTCGACAGTGGCAGCCCGACCACGCAGGGCGACAGCAAGTTTTGGGATTTCACCTGGTCGGGTCTCGCGCAGGGCACCTACCAATTTGTCTCGACGGTAACGACGGACACGAACGGCACCGCGACCGCGACCCGCAACGCGCGCGTGGTCTTCCGCCAGCTCGTCCCCGCGAACGCCGCCAAGCAGGACGTGGATGACGACGGCCTTGGATATTACACCTACAGCGCCACGATCGGCGCGGTGCCCATCGAAACCACGGCGATCCCGCTGCCGACGACCAACTCCGAAACTTGGACGAACGGCCAGGTCCATCTCTGGGCCATCTCGGGCAAGACCAATCCGCTCAGCCCGGACACTGACGGCGACGGACTCTCCGACGGTCTTGAGCTCGGCTGGGCCGGCGCCGTCGGTGACACGAACACCGCGACCGACACCAACGGCGACGGCGTGCCGAATTTCCAACCCGACCTCGACCCGCCGCTGTTCAACACAACCGACAACGCCTCGCGCCGAGACGGCTACGAACTCTACGACCCGTGGCCGTTCGATCTGAACAAGGGCCGCACCGACCAGATCGCCGGCACGATGACGAATCCGAACAAGGCGGACACGGACGACGACGGCGTCAACGACAACCTCGAAGACCTCAACCACAACGGCCGGGTGGACATCGTGCTCCCCGACGCCAGCGGCCCGTTGCTCGACAGCGCCGGCAACCGCTGGAAATTCATCGCGCACCCGCCGACGATCTACAACACCTCGCGCATTGACCGCTCGAAAACCCCCGCCGCCGCGGTCTGGCTGGAGACCGATCCGAACAATCCCGACACCGACGGCGACGGCATTCCCGACGGACAGGAGGACGCGAACCACAACGGCCGCGTTGATCTCGCGCTCATCAATCGCAACCAGACAGACGTCAGCGGAAATTTCGTCGTGTTGAAAGCACTCGATGAAACCACGACCGCGCAGCTCCCGTGGAAATACTCCGACTTCGTTTACAAGTTCACCGACACCACGGTGACACCGAACCGGGTCTATATTTTCAATCGCCTCGACCGCGCCAAACTCGACGCCGTCTTCCGCCCGGGCGGTGTGCCGCGTTCCGACGGCATCGACGTCGTCTGGCTCGAAACCGATCCCCTCGCCTTCAGCACGAGCGGCGACAGCCTGCCCGACGGCTGGAAGACCGCGCACGGTCTCGATCCCTTCGACGACGGCGTGATCGGCCACTACAACCTGCGCATCGGCAAGCTCATCACGAACACAAACAACGGCCCGAGCGGCGACATCGACGGCGACGGGTTCAGCAATTTCAGCGAGTATCTCAACGGCACCGATCCGCGCACGCCGGAGAACGCGCCACCGCCACCCGCGGGCGCGATCACGATCGGACCGGTGCCGGACGCGCAGAGCGTCACGGTCGGCACGGTGACGAACCGGAAAGAATTCACCGACTGGACCGCGAACGATCTCATCGCGCTCTCGCCCTACGACGGCGACGGGCCGAACCAGCAAGGGTCGGACGTGTATCACGCCGGCGACGGCTTTGATTCGTCGCGCGATCTCGTCGCGTTCTACGCGCACGACGGCGGCGACACCGCGCAGGGCGGCGACGGTAATTTCTATTTCCGCGTCGATCTGCACGACCTCAAGGCGTATGCGGAAGAGGGCAACCTCGACATCTACGTGGCGATCAACGTCGGCGCCGCCGGCCTCGGCGAGCGCAAGCTGCCGGACGACGTGGACACGCTGACCAACATGGGTTGGCAGGCGGTCGTCGCGTGTTACAGCACGAACAACGGCCGCGTCTATATCGACACCGACCCGCGCGCGGACCATAACACCGTCAACCTCGCGGGAGACCTCTTCGCCAACGGCGTGATCGCGCGCGACCAGAACGCGGCGAACGGCTTCAAGAAAGCGTATTTCAACGCCGACCTCGACACCGTCGAGTTCTCGATCTCGCGTCAGGCGTTGCGCGATGCCGGCTGGAACGGCGTGAACGCAGCCGACCTGCTCTACCAAGTCTTCACGACGAAAGACGGCACGCAGAACACACCGACCGCCGGAGCCGGCGACATCGGCGGACGCTCGGACGTGCGCGACGCGATCTACAACGACTACCTCGCCAGCGATTATTACGAGGACCAGAAATACATTTCCGGGGCGAACGCGATCCTGCGGAATTGGTTCGGCCTGAGCACGAGCAACGACCGCGGCAAGCGCGTGAAAGTCGTGCCGATCCTGCACGGCAACGAGGCGATCCTGCCCGGCAGCCAGACGCAGGCGCTCATCAACACCGGCGCAGGCGCGGGACTCTATCGCCCGCTCGACGTGCACGAGGCCTACGGCGTGCCGATCACGCTGCACATCACGCCGACGCTCGCCTCCGCGTTGCAATGGGCGAAGTCAGGTCCGGGCAAGCCGACGTATTTCGACGGCCCGACGCTGAACGCGCGCATCGGCACGCTGGCGAATGCCGGCTTGGTCGATTTGCTCGGCACCACATTTTCCGATCATCCGCTGGCCTATTTCCCGCAGACGTTCAACCGCGACAACGTCTCGCTGGCGGCCGATTTCCTGACGAAGATTTACGGCGTCACGCCTTCGACCGACGTCTTCTGGCCGGCGGAGCGCGTCGTCGATGCCGGCACGCTCGACAAGGTGAGCGACCTCGGGTTCCGCTACGCGTTCGTCGATCAAATGCGGCACCTCTTCAAGTGGTTCGGCCGTCAGTCGGCGATCGGCAACGACGGGTATCGCGTCAATCAAATCAACGGCACGAAGGCGTTCGTCGTGAACGACGGCAACGACAATCAACTCTTTGCCAACGACGACAATGGCATCCCACTGCAACTCCGCGCGCTGCTCAACCGCAAGGCGCGCGATGGCCAGCAGGATCAGATCGTCACGCTGCCGATGCGCTGGGAGGATTTTGCGGTCAAAGCGAACGCGGATGCTTACGACAAAAACATCCGCTGGCTGGCGAGCCATCCGTGGGTCCTCATCACAACGCCCGACAAGATCGCCGCGAACGGGGTGGACATCTCGCAGCCGCCGGACGGCACCGGCGACGCGTTCGGCGTCGTGAATCGCGGCACCGGCCTCGTGCTGCCGAAGGTCGCGCGCGATTACGTCGATCACGCGAGCGCGGAAAACTTCGATCACTGGTATTTCGGCAGCGCGCTCGAGGAGAGTCTCAGCGCGAAGAAATTCACCATCCGCAGCGGGACGCTCATGCCGACCGCGTTCGGCCAGGTCGGCGTAGCGGGCGGCGTGGCGGACAGCGCCTGGAGCGCGGTGGTCGGCATCCCGGTGAACGCGCCGAACGTCGGCCTGCTGACCCTCGCGCGGGCCACGGCGCACGCTTCCGTCTTCGAGACCGCCTTCCACGACCAGACGAACAACGATCTCTCGAAGTTCAGCACCGGCACTTACATTTATCCCGACTCGACCTTCCAAAATCTCGCCGGCTTCAGCAAAGCCGCGCAGGCGCAGACGCGCACCGCAGCCGTCTTCGCACGCGTGAACGCGTGGTCCGCGGCAGCGCGCGGCGGCGCGTATTTCAACGCGACGTTCGCCGAGCAGAGCGACGTCGATCTCGACGGCGAGAACGAATACCTGCTTTACAACGACCGACTTTTCGCCGTCTTCGAGCGTCTCGGCGGCCGGCTGACAGCGGCGTGGTTGCGCGACATCGACACCGGCGCGGTGTTCCAAGTCGTCGGCAACCTCGCGAGCTACGCCGGCGCTGAAACCGAGGAGGAAGGCGCGAGCAACCTCACCGCGGGCAGCGCGGTCGCCGCGTATCGCACGAGCGGTTTCAAAGACTGGTTCGCGCAGACCGGCGCGGCCGGCGTCGGCACGAACGTTTACGTGAATGATTTCTACAGCGTTGCGCCTGCCGCAAACGGGACCGGCTGGCAGTTCACCAGCTCGGACGAAAAGATTCTGAAGACGATCACGCTTGCCCCACGCACGGGCCAGCTCGAAGGAAACTATGCTCTGCTCGGCGGCGGCGCGATTAATCGGCTCTTCGTCCGCTTCGGCCTATCGCCCGACCTCGCCGACTTGCTCACCGCCGGGCAAGCGCACCTCGGTTCGCTCATCACCGGCACGCAGGAAATCGACCTCTTCAACACGACGTCGGCCGCGACCGTGCGCGCCTTCCTGCGCTTCGGCGGCGGCACGTTTGGCAATGCAAGCTTCAACGCCGCCGCGTCCGACACCGACACCGGCGTGACGCTCAACACCGTGCCGATGCGCAACCAAGCGCAAACGCACCAAGTCGAACTTGTGAGCGCGAGCGGCGCGACAACTTTCCACTTTGCCCTCGGCTTCGAGACAGGTGCGACTCTCAGCTACGACACCGACGGCGACGGCCTACCCGACGCCTTCGAGAGTCGCTACGGTTTGGACCCGAACGACGCGACCGGCGCGAACGGCGCCAACGGAGACCCCGATGGCGACGGCTTGACGAATCTTCAGGAGTGGCTGCTCGGCATCAACCCGCTTGTGGCCGACTCCGCGAACGCCGCCTTGCGCATCAGCCGCACAACCCAGGGCGCGACCAGCGTGCAATTCCCGAGCGTGCAGGATCGCGTCTATCAAGTGCTCTTCACGGACAACCTGGGCCAGCCGTTCCAGCCCGCCAGCGCCGAAATGCTCGGCACTGGCCAGACGATCACGTTCACCGACGACGGCTCGCTCACCGGCTCGCCGCCATCCACCGCATCGCAGCGTTTTTATCGTCTCAAGGTGCGTTTGCCTTGAGCGCAACGCGGAAGAAATCTCCCGCGCGCTCGGTGTATTTCTCACTCTGAAGTCATGAAGCCCCTCCCCCGCTCTTCGTTCCTTTCGCTGCAACTCCTGGCGCTGAGTCTGGCTGCGCTGCTGCTGCCCGCCGGCTCGCTGCGCGCCACGCCGGCCAACGCGTGGCACATCCCGGATTCCTCCGAGATCACGGTCAGCGGCAACGCCACGCACATGCGCGATCCGTGGATGGAGATCAGCCGCAATCCCGCGACTCCGACCACGGTGACGATTTACCAGGGCCTCCAGAAGTGGACGAACAACGGCGCGACGCAAATCGCCAACCAGGTCGGCGGCACGCTCTATTACAAATCGGCGTCGCAATCGGTTTGGAGCAGCGTCGGCCTGGGCTTCCACGCGAACAACGGCAACAATCAATACTGGAAGGCGTCGTTCAGCACCGCGGGCTTTCCGGCGGATGACCCGATCCAGTATTACGCCTATGTCCTGACCGACAATTTCGGCGGCATTAACAGCACCTTTCTCTACGCGCCCAGCGGGACCGGCGATCGTGGCGGCGCAACAGTCGAAGGGACAGCCTCCAGCGGCAGCCCGCAGCAGGCGCAGGCAGCATCGAGTCCCTACACGATCCGCAACCGCCCCGGCTGGATTTTCCACGCCAACAACCGGGTCAACTCCGGGTCGGACATTCAGTTCTGGGCGAAGGTCGGCTACATCGGCGATACGACGAACACCGCGACGCGCTGGGCGACGAACGGCACGCTCTACTACACGCTCGACGGCAGCGATCCGGTGCCCGGCGCGACGCCCGGCACCGCCGGCAGCGCCTCCACGCAACTCGCGCAGTTCAGCTACGATCATCCCGACAACAACAACGTGCAGAACGGCGGCAGCACGAGCGTGGCCGGCACGCCGATGTGGTGGGTCACCACCGCGCCGAATCTTCTCAACACGACACTCGGCACGCAGGTGAAATACAAGGTCGGGTTCTGGCATTCCTCGAACAACGAGCAGAAGTTCGGCGACTACAACGCGGGCGACGGCGGCAATTCCCTGGGCCACATTTTTTCGTTTACCAACGGCACCGTCGGCGATCCGGTGCTGACCGTGAACGGAGTCAATGCGAACTACACGACGACGCACGTCTTCGTGAACGAAGCGAACAACGATTCGATTCCGTTCACGATCATCTTCTCGCCCGGCCAGCCGAACGTGACGGCCGCCGAGGTTTATACCAACCTCGACCGGCGCGACAAAGTCACCACGCCTTACACCGACGGGAACGGCATCGCGACGGAGGAAGGGATCGAGCCGATCAACGGCGACCTCGTCGCGGCCGGCGACGACTCGCACTATTACCGCGCCTATACGATGACCCCGACCGGTGTCACCGGGCAATACTCGCTCACGTTGCCGGCGACCCGCACCGGCGCGTATCGCATCACCGCGCGCTGGAAAGTGCAGGGTGACCCGAACTGGCGCTATTACACGAACATCGCCGCCGGCCGGCGCGACCACGCCGTCGTCGTGTCGCCGACCACCGCACGCAACATCAACCTCTACGAGGTCAACGTCTTCAACCTCGACGCCAGCAGCACGGCTTTCGCGGATCGCGGCACGCTCGAAGACCTCTACGACGCGCCCAACGCGCCGCACCAGGGCACGGCGAACCATTGGAACCTGAACTACCTGAAAAATCTCGGCAGCAACTGGATGTGGTTCCAGCCGATCCATCCGATCACGCTCGAAGCGCAGCAGGGCAACGATCCGGGCAGTCCGTATTCGGTGCGAAACTTTTTCGAGATCAATCCGCTGATGTCCACCAACTACAACGCGAACCTGCCGAACGCAGTCACGAATCCGGCGAACCGGCAGGCCGCGCGCGACGCGTTCGCCGGGCTGGTCGCCGCCGCGGACCTGGCGGGCGTCGGCGTGATGCTCGATGCGCCGTTCAACCACACCGCGCCGGATTGCGAAATCAGCACGCAAGGCACCGCCCTGTTCGGCAACAGCGCCGGCGATCTGTTCCGCGACAAGGAGGCGCGCTTTTATTCGCGCAGCGGCAACTACGCGCAGCGGGCGTCCGGATCGAACAACATTTCGGTCGCGCCGGATCGCGGCGACTTCGGCAAGTGGGGTGACGTGCGCGACGTCTATTTCGGCCGCTACGCCGCGCTCGTCGATGCGAACCCGAGCGGCGACGGGAATTACAACAACGAGCAGGATTGGTTCGACTACTCCATCGGCGACGAAAATTCCTCCGGCTCCGGCAACGGCCACTTCGATGCGGTGACGCAAAACGTCTGGCGTTATTTCTCGAACTACACGCTCTACTGGCTCGAACAAACCGGCGTGCCCGCGAATGCCGACTTCGCCACGCGCACCGCGAAGGGCATCGACGGCCTCCGAGCCGACTTTGGGCAAGGGCTGCCACCCCAGCTTTGGGAATACATCATCAACAAAACGCGCACCCGGAAATGGAACTTCGTGTTCATGGCCGAGTCGCTCGACGGCGGCGCGGTGACGTATCGCTCGAACCGGCACTTCGACATTCTCAACGAAAACATCGTCTTCCCGCTCAAGAGCGCGGGCAGCGCCAGCGACTATCGCAGCATCTTCGAAGGTCGCCGCAGCGCCTACGGCCAAGGGCTGGTGTTGCTCAACAACATGTCGCACGACGAGGAAGCGCCGAACGACCCCTGGCAGGCGGTCGCGCGCTACGCGGTCTGTAGCGCGGTGGACGGCGTACCGCTCATTTTCCCCGGCCAGGAACTCGGCATTTCGACCACGTTCGGTTACAGCCGCTACGAATTGAACTTCGGCAAGAACATCGCCGACTTTAAGAATTTCAACTCTCTGCTGCCGGCGTGGAACGACAGCGTGTTCGGCAACGATCAGCTTTATCCCGTCTATGCCGGCATTGGGCAGGCGCGCCTGTTCAGCCCGGCGTTGCGCAGTGCGAATCGTTATTTCCTCGATGATGACGGCAACAACACGACGATTTTCGCGGTGGCGAAATACGAAGCTCGCAACGCTTCGCCTGCTCTGAGCGACGTCGTCTTCGCGTTCGCCAACACGAATCGCGACGTGAACCCGAGCGGCAACTTCCACGTCAACCAGGACACAGACAGCAATGGGGTGAACGACTACGGCATCAAGCCGGGCCGCCAATACAACATTCGCAACATCGCCGCCTACACCGCGATCGACCCGGGCCGGCGCACTTATTGGCTCTGGGGCGCCAATGGCCGCAGCGGCTCAAACGTGCTTGCGGACGGCATCTTCGTTTCCATGAAGCGAGTGCCGACGAACGACGGCGGCTGGTCCACCGACCCGTATGAGGCGCAGTATCTGAAGCT
>CAXTRS010000052.1:0-17950 GCA_964246635.1 uncultured Chthoniobacterales bacterium
CGCACATCCTGGAGGGCAGCGTGCGGCGGGCGGGCAGCCGCGTGCGGGTCAGCGTGCAGCTCATCGACGCGCGCACGGATCGCAACGTTTGGGCGGAAACGTTTGACCGCGACATGACGAACGTGCTGAGCCTCCAAAGCGAACTCGCCAAAGAGATCGCCGGCACCTTGCGCGCCACGCTCAGCCCGCAGGAAAAAGCCGGCCTCGAGCGCAAGCCGACGGAAAACTCGGACGCCTACGTGCTTTTCCTCAAAGCCCGCGAACTCCAGACCCGCTTCGTCGATCGCCCGCTCTCCGCGCTCGACCTCTGGCGCAACGCCGAACATCTCTACGAGCAGGCGATCGTGCTCGACCCGACGTTTGCCGTCGCCCACGCCCGCCTTTCGGAGACACGCAGCAAAATTTACTGGTGGTATGAACCGACCGCCGAGCGCAAAACCGGCGCGCGCGCTGCGGCCGACGAAGCGCTCCGCCTGCAACCCGATCTCGGCGAGGGTCACCTCGCGCTCGCCCTCTGGCTCTATTGGGCCGAGCGGGACTACGACCGCGCGCTGGAGGAATTCAGCCGCGCGCGGCGCTTGTTGCCGAACGAAAGCGACGTGACGCGCTACAGCGCCGCGATGTGGCGCCGGCGCGGCCGCTGGAAGGAGGCCATCGCGGAATACGAACGCGCCGGCGTGCTGAACCCGCGCGACCCCGCGATCCTCTGGGCGCTCGGCTCCACGCACGAAGCCCTCCGCGATTACCCCGCGGCGGCGCGGGCGTTCGACCGCGCGCTGGCGCTCGGGCCGGACTCGGTCGGGCTCAAGCTCAGCCGGGTGGTTTTGGATTTTGAATGGAAGGGCAACGTCGAAGCATTGAGAACCGCGCTCGCCGGTTTCCCCCCCGGCGTGGACCCCGGCGGCGCGGTGACCCTGGCGCGAGTAGAGGCCGCGCTGCTGGCGCGCGATTTCGACGCGGCCGAGCGCGCGTTGGAAACCTGCCCGCTGCAAACCTTCCCGGTCGAGTTCGGCGCGCCGCAGCCGAAGAGTTTCCTGCAAGGCCGCGTCGCGCTTTTACGCGGAGACGCCGCCCGCGCGCAGGCGCTGCTCGAAGCGGCGCGACCCACCTTTGAGGCCGCGGTGCGCGAGAGTCCGCAGAACGCCTTCCGCATCGCCGATCTCGCCGGGCTCTACGCGATGCTCGGCTGGAAAGAGGCGGCGCTCAAAGAAGCCGGGCGCGCGCGCGACCTCATGCCGGAATCCAAGGATGCTGTTGACGGCGTCGGTGTCGCGGCGCGAACGGCGCGCGCCTACGCGTGGCTGGGCGACGCCGACCACGCGTTGCCGCTGCTCGAGCATTCTCTCGCCGTGCCGGTGTTCGAGCACGGCGTCACGGTGAATGATCTGCGGCTGCACCCGGAGTGGGATCCGATCCGACGTGATCCGCGTTTTCAGAAATTGGTCGCTGCGGGCGGAGCGCGATAACAGCGCAGTGCGTTCGGCAGATGCGATTGGAATTGCCAGCGTTCGTCCATGCACACTCCGTTTCCCGACGCTGACAACCTCATCGCCCGTGCGCGCCGAGCGATGCTCGACGCCGGGTTTCAGCCAGATTTTGCGCCCGCGGCGCTCGCGGAAATCCGGCAGGCAAGTGCGGACGGCTCTGCGGTTGACGCGAGCGACGTGCGTGACCTCAGCGCGTTGCTCTGGTCGTCCATCGACAACGAATCTTCGCGCGATCTCGACCAGGTCGAATACGCCGAGGAACTCGCGTCGGGCGACGTGCGGTTGCTCATCGGCATTGCCGACGTGGATGTGCTCGTGCCGCGCGATTCCGCGATTGATCGGCACGCGGCGGCGAACGCCACCTCCGTCTATGCCGGCGTGGCGACGTTTCCGATGCTGCCGCCGGAACTTTCCACCGACCGCACTTCGCTCGTCGAAAGCCAGGGCCGGCTGGCGCTGGTGATCGAAATGATCGTCGGCGCCGACGGCGACGTGCGCGCGCCGGCGGCCGTGTATCGCGCGCGGCTGCGCAATGCGGCGCGGCTGACTTACCCCGAAATCGGCGCGTGGCTCGACGACCCAAATCCCGATGTGCCGCCGCCGGCCAGCGTCGCGCGCGTGCCGGGACTCGCGGCGCAACTCCGGCTGCAAGCGCGCGCGGCGGCGCGGCTGCGCGCATTTCGCCAGGCGCAAGGCGCGCTGACTTTTGGCAGCATCGAGGCGCAACCGGTCGTGCAGAATGGCCGCGTCGCCGCATTGCGCGTCGCGCAGCCGAACGCGGCACGCGATCTCATCGAGAGTTTCATGATCGCCGCCAACGTGGCGGTTTCGCGATTTCTCCGCGAACGCGGCGTGCCGGCCATCCGCCGCGTCGTGCGCGCGCCCGAGCGTTGGGCGCGCATCCGCACTGTGGCGGCCGGCCTTGGCGCGACGTTGCCGGAAAGCCCGGACGCGCGGGCTTTGAGCGCGTTTCTCGCGCAGCGCCGGAGCGCGGACCCGGCAGGCTTCGTCGATCTGTCGCTGACGATCGTCAAGCTCCTCGGCCCCGGCGAATATGTCGTGGAAACGCCGGGCGCCGCTGACGGAACAAACGAGGGGCACTTCGGTCTCGCGGTGGGCGATTACACGCATTCGACCGCGCCGAACCGCCGCTTCGCCGATCTCATCGTGCAGCGTCTGCTCAAGGCCGCAACCGCCGCCGATGGAGCTACGCCCGCAGCGTCGTATTTGCCCGAGGAACTGGCGGGACTCGCCGCGCATTGCACCGAGCGCGAGAACGCCGCGAAAAAAGTCGAGCGTCTCCTGCGCAAGATCGCCGCCGCCGATCTGCTCGGCGCGCACTTGGGCGAAACCTTCGACGCCATTGTCACCGGCGCCTCACCCAAAGGCATCTATGTCCGCCTGCTTCGTCCGCCGGCCGAGGGTCGCGTGGTGCGCGGCGAGCGCGGCTTGGAAGTCGGCGCAACCGTGCGCGTGCGGCTGCTCGCGGTGGACCGGGACAAAGGCTTCATCGACTTCGCGCGCGTGTGAAGGAGGAAGCATTTTTTGCCGCGACTGGAGCAGTCGGCGCTGGACGCGAAAAAATATTTTCTCCAGAAGGCTGCCAGAAGCGGGCGACCACTCTGCGGGTGCTACGCTGGCGTCCAAAACGGTCGGCGGAGCGCGATTCCCCTGCGGCAGAGAAGCTGCTGCTCAACAGCACGCTTCCTTGCTCACACCACACTCATGAAAAAACTGCTCGCTCTGTTGTCTCTCGGTTGCTTCGCGCTGTCGCCTCTGGCCGGCGCGGCCGACGATCTCGTGGTCCACCTGTCGCCGCCGAGTTCGCCCTGCTACGTCAATATCACCAACGAATGCGACTGCCCGGTGCGGCTGTTCGTTGTCTCGGCGTCGGGCCGGCGCTATTTCCTGGCGCAGTTGACGCCCGGCGACCATTTCGATCGCCACATGGGTCCGCCCCTGCCGGCGCGGCACTGGCTGGTGACTTCGACGAGCGAGGAAGTGCTCGCCCGTTTCCATCTCGACGGCCCGGAAGCCGGCGGCGTGGTGCTGCGTTGCGGCCACGGCGGCACGGTGACGACCACGGTGCGCCGGCGGGATTACAGCAAGTAGCGCGGGGCGGGGATCAAACCGTCGCGGGAACTTCTCCCGCGGCGGCGTGGGTCTCTAAACCCTCGCCAGCTCCGGCGAGGTGCGCGGCGGCGATGTCGTCGAGCTCGTCGAGGCTGGAGACGTGCGCGAGTTTTTCGCGCAACGCGCGGCTGCCCTCCATGCCGCGCGTGTAGGCCATCAGCCGCGCGCGCATGGAACTCATCGCCGCGCGCTCGCCGCCGCGGCGACGCTTCTCGACGTTCAGCCGACAGTGCTCGCGGATCATGGCCCAGCGTTGGGCCAGGTTCGGCGGCGGCGGAATTTCGCCGGTGGCGATAAACGTTTTCGTTTGCGAAAAAATCCACGGCGCGCCCATCGCCGCGCGGCCGATCATCACGCCGGCGAGGCGCGGAATAGTGTCGCGACGCTTCTTCACGTCGCCGGCGCTGGCGATGTCGCCGTTGCCGATCACCGGCATCGTCACGCTCTCCGTGACCTCGGCGATGACGTTCCAATTCGCCTCGCCGGAATAACTCTGAGCGCGCGTGCGGCCGTGCACCGCGAGCCGTCGGATGCCGCAATCCTCGAGCAGCCGCGCGACGCGCACGGCGTTGATCGACGCATCATCCCAGCCGATGCGGATCTTCGCGGTGACCGGCACGTTGGGCGCGTGCGCGGCAACGGTGCCGACTACGGCGCGCGCGACTTTTTCCAACAGCGGACAGTCTTTCAGCAACGACGAGCCGCCGTTTTTGGCGACGACTTTGTTCACCGGGCAGCCGAAGTTCAGGTCGATGAAATCGGGATGCTTCCAATCGAGCACCGCGCGCGCGGCTTCGGCAAGTTTCGCGGGGTCGCCGCCGAAGAGCTGCACCCCGATGGGTCGCTCGATTTCCGGGTCGAACTCCACGAAATCGCTCGTGCGCTCGTTGCGGTGTAGGATGCCGTCGGCGCTGACGAATTCCGTGGTCAGCACGTCCGCGCCGTGCCGTTTGCAAATCTGGCGAAAGACGGTGTCGGTGACACCCGCCATCGGCGCCAGGAACAAAGGGAAATCCGCGAACATGGAGCAGGAAAACGATCCGCAGATTAACGCAGATTAACGCGGATTTCTCGGAAGACTTTTTTGGGCGCCGCCGGTCTCCGGTGCCTGAAAATCCGTGTTAATCTGCGTTAATTCGCGGATAACAATTCCGTGACTTCGCGCTGGACTTCGCCGAGCGCGTCGAGCCGCAATTCCGGGTCGGTGAGAAGAAAAACCTCGCCGGTTTTGGCGTGCTCATAGACGAGCAGGCGTTCGCCGTTTTTCGGCGGCTCGGTCGGCGGGATCGGCTTGAGCAGACGCTTGCGTTCGAGCATCAGCGCCAGCACGTAGCAGGCGCGCGCGTGCTCAGGTTTGGGTCGGCCATCGGCGAGAAAACGCCGCAGCAGCGCTTCGGCGTTTTCTTTCGGCAACGTCTCCGGCGCGGGCGGCGCGGGCGGCGTGAATTTCGTGCGCCAAAAGGAGAACGGCGGGTCGGCATTGGGGTCGGCGCGGAGCTGCCGCCAGGCGTCTGCGCAAACGTCGCGGCGCGAGAGCGAGTCGTCGCGCGGGTCGCGGTAAAGGAGGGTGAAAAACACCTCGCCGTCGGCGAACGCGCGGCCGGTGAGCGCGCAGGCGTCGGCGCGGGCTTGGATGGGCCAGTCGGTGAGCACGGGCGGCGGATCAATCCTTCGGTTCCGCCTTGACGTAAAGCGTCTCCGGCGCGGCGTCGAAATACTTGAACAACGCCGGGCAGAGCCAGCCTTCCATCCCGAAATCGGGCGACCAATACCAGGTGCCCTCATGCTCCGCGCGCCGGCGCTCGAAGTGCGCTTGAAACCCTGGGAAGGGCTTGGCGGAAAAGATGAGGCGGAAGCCTTTTTCCGCGCCGGGAATTTTGGCGGAGAGATGATCGAGAATGGTGTCCGCGCCGGCGACGAACGGTTCTTCACGCAGCTCCACGCGCGGGTCGTCGAAAACCCAGGTGCCGTGCAGCCGGTATGGCGAAATGATGAAGAGCGAGTTCATGGAATCGGTTTGCGCGTCGAGCCGCAAGATCGGCAGCGACGAAAGGAAAAGCAGGCAGGAAAGGAAGAGCGCTCTCATCGGGGGAAAAGAAAGATGCGCAGCTCGCCCGGCGTCAGCGGGAGCCGGTCGCGATTGAGCGAGCGCATGCGCAGAAGCACGAGGCCGACAGTGAAAAAAAGCAGGTTCGGCGTCCACGCCGCCCAGAACGAGGGGATGCGGTCGCCACGGCCGAGCGCGAGGCAGAGGTTCGTCAAAAACAGCGTCATGAAAAATATCCCGATGGCGGCGGCAACGCCGATAAACACGTTGCGCCGCGAATACACAATGCCGAGCGGCGCGGAGACAAAAACGACGACGAGGCAGCCCCACGGCAGCGCGCGGCGGTAGTCGAGATACGTGCGAAATGGCGCAAGCTGCGCGCGGGTGAAATCGGCGTTGAGCCGCAATTATTGATGCAACTCGGGGATCGAAAGATGATCGGCCTGGCGCAGCGCGGTGGCGATGCGCCACGGCGTCTCGCTCCAGCCGTCGATGACGGTTTCCGGTGGAAACGTCTCGCCGACCAGATCGCCTGCCGAGTTGTAACGCGCCAGCCGCGCGCCGCCGCTGAGGCGCCACGCGCGGGCGGCGGAATCATACGTGACTTGCGGCGCGTAGTATTTGTCCGTGATGTGTCCGCTTCCGTCCTGCTGCACGACCTGCACGCCGGTGAGCGGCTGCCGCAAATCCGTCGGCATGCGCTGCACAAACCAAAGCCGGCGATCGGCGCGATTGGCGAACAGATAGCCGTTGGTGAACGCCCGTTTTTCCATCTTGCCGTTGCCCGCTTCGATCTCGGCGAGCTCGGTCTCGCGTCGCGCCTCGGCCTGTGGCGCGAGCCGATAATTCAACGCCGCGCTGACCGCCGTGATCGCAAGCCCGACACAGAAAAACGGCGTGAGAATGCGCCGCAAACTGACGCCTGCGCCGAGCATGGAAATAATCTCGTTTGCCTGTGACAACCGGCTCAGGCAATACAGGAGCGCGAGCAGCAGCCCAATCGGCAGGGTGAGCACGACGATGGCCGGAAGCTGACCCAAATAGAAGCCGGCGATGAGCACCGGCGACACCTGGGCGTCGATGAAATCCTGCACGTTGCTGACGAGGTCCGCGATGAGCCAGACCGCGAGAAACCCCAGCTCGCAATACACGAACGGCAGCAGAAACGCGCGCAAGAGATGGCGGTCGAGGAGAGACAAGGGAATGCGGAGTGTGGAATGCGGGATGCGGAAAGGCAGATGAAAAACGCCGCACGATGGCATAAGTTTTCGTTCGCCGCATTTCTGGAATTCCGCATTCCGCACTCCGCATTCCGCATTTTCCGATGATCGCTTTGCGTGATGACTTCGACGCCGACCCCGAGGGCTTGGTGCAGAGCGCGCGCGCGGTTTTCGCGCCGGGCGGGTTGATGTCGAAGGCGAAGAATTTTGAGTATCGGCCGGAGCAGGAACGGCTCGCGGGCGCGGTCGCGCGGGCGCTGAGCCAGGGGCAGCACCTCGTCGCGGAGGCTGGCACCGGCGTGGGCAAGTCGCTGGCGTATCTCGCGCCGGCCGTCATGTTCGCGCTGGAGAACGAACGCAAGGCGCTGATCTCGACGCACACGATCAATTTGCAGGAGCAACTCATCTACAAAGACATTCCGATTTTGCAAAAATTGCTGCCCGATGAATTCGACGCGGCGTTGTTCAAAGGGCGGCAGAATTATCTTTGTCCGCGGCGGCTGGCGCGCGCGCGGCAGCAGACCGGTGAGCTATTCACCGGGCCGGAGCAGGGTGAGCTGGACGCGATTTATTTGTGGAGCTTGAAAACGCGCGACGGCAGCCTCAGCGACCTGCCGCGCGAGCCGAGCGCGCATGTCTGGAGCCAGGTGTGCAGCGAGCCGCACGTGTGCAATCCGAAAACGTGCGGACCCGAGAGCGGCTGCTTTTATCAGAACGCGCGGCGGCAGGTCGCGGAGGCAAACGTCGTCGTGCTGAATCATGCGCTCTTTTTCACGCTGCTCGCCGCCACGCTGGCGGGTGAGGAAAACGTCGCCAGCGAAAAGGAGAGCGGCAGCAAAAAGGAGCGGCCGGACGGGTTTCTTTTCGACGACGATTTCGTGATCTTCGACGAAGCGCACACGGTCGAAGCGGTCGCCGCGAAACAGCTCGGGCTTGGGGTCAGCCAGTTCGGTTTGCGGGCGACCCTGTTGCGGCTCTATAATCCGCGCACGAAGAAAGGACTTTGGAGCGTGTTGCGCGACGCCGACGGCGTGCGGCGCACGTCGAACGTGCTCGATGAAACGGAAAAGTTTTTCGAGCGCGTCGGCGGCGCGGCGGAGTTCAAACGTGCCGGCCGCGAGGCGCGGGTGCGCGAGCCGGAACTGGTGGCCGATACGCTCAGCGGTCAGCTCGACGGCCTGCGCTCGCTCGTCGCCGAACGGGCGCGAACCCTCGACGACGAGCCGACCAAAGCGGAGATGGCCGATGTCGCGCGACGGCTCGCCGCGGCGCGCGACGGCATCGCGACGTTTCTCGACCAGAGCGCGAGCGACTACGTCTATTGGGTCGAAAAAACCGGCAAGACCGAGAGCTTTCTTGCGCTCAACGCCGCGCCGGTCGATGTCTCCGAAGTCCTGCGCCCGCTGCTTTTCCGCGAAGGAAAGAGCGTCATCATGACGAGCGCGACGCTGGCGATCGGCGGGCCAGAATTGGGCTACTTCCGCGAGCGCATCGGCGCGACGGGCGACGACGTGGAAGCCGCGCAGATCGGCAGCCCGTTCGACTTCGCGAAGCAGATGAAAGTCTTCGTCGCCGCGCGCATGCCCGAGGCCCGCTCGCCGCTGCACGAAGAAGCGCTCGCGCGCGAAACCGCGAAGTATCTCGATCTCTCGAAAGGCCGCGCGTTTGTGCTCTTCACCAGCTACCGCCAGATGCAGGCACTCTCGGCGCGGATGCGCGACGACTTTTTCCGCAAACGCGGCTGGCAGCTTTTCGTGCAGGGCGAGGGTCTCAGCCGGCGGCGGATGCTCGACGAATTCAAGAGCGACACCGAGAGCGTGCTCTTCGGCACGGAGAGTTTTTGGAGCGGTGTCGATGTGCCCGGCGAAGCGCTCTCGAACGTCATCATCACGCAGCTCCCCTTCGCGCCGCCGGACAGTCCGCTCACCGAAGCGCGCTGCGAGCGGATCAAAGAAAACGGCGGCGATCCCTTCAGCGAATACTCGCTGCCCGAAGCGATCCTGCGTTTCCGCCAGGGCGTCGGCCGGCTCATCCGCACAAAGAGCGATCAGGGCATCGTCGCCATTCTCGACAGCCGCGTGGTGACGAAAGCCTACGGCCGCGCGTTTCTCCAGGCGCTGCCAAAAGGCTGTCCGATCGAAATCGTGCGCTGAGTGCGGCAGTTAGTGCCCGTTTTTCGTCGCGCCCCGGGCAGCGCGTCTGGCGGGGTTGGCGCTGAAGGCCCTCTCCGCCTCTTGCCGCCACTCGCTGCTGGTGCGCTCGTCGCCTTTGGGGCCGCGCGTCGGCTCGCTGACGAAACGCCGCTGCTCCGGATCCCAGCCTTTCGGGTAATCCCCCGCGAGCTTTCTGACCAGTTCCTGATCGGCCGGGGGCAGCGATTCGAATTTGTCTGGATGGCCGTTCAAGTTGTTTACCAGGAGGGAGACAATGGAAAAGTTGGCGGAGCGAATGGCCATGGCTGGGTTTCGTTTAACAGGTGGCCACCGGATACGGCAAGCCGAGAATACTGCTCAGCATATTCAACGCCTCCGCAGAGGCAAACGCCACCGGCCGCTGGGCGGCGCCGGCGGCGGTGGCGGCGGGGTTTCTCCGCGCAGCGGCAGCACGCCGCAAAGGATGAGGTGCGCGGCGGATTCGGCGTCGCCCCGGCCGTCGGCAGTCCATTCCTGGGTCCGCTCGCGGGCCAGAGTCAGCACGACGGCCTCGGCGCCGACGGGCAGCACGATTTCCGTGACGCCGTGGCGCGGATCCTTCCAAAGCCCGACGACGCGCGACGCCGGCCGGTCGGGCGGCGTGCTGCGCTCGACCATGCCGATGCTCGTCAGCGTCAGCACGGCCGAGCCAGGGTCGTCGGCGAGGACGACGGCGTGGCGGCCGGACCAGCGGTGGGGCAGTTGCGGGCCGTCCATGAGCAGGGCGATGACGAGATTGGGCCCGACCGCGCGGATCACTTCCGTGAGCGGGTCGGGCCGCGCCAGGTCTTCGCAGATCACGGTGCAGAGCGTCAGCCAAGTGGCCCAGGCGATGAACGTCACGTCGCGCCGGCCGAGCCGGTTGTGTTCCCACCAGCTTTTGCGGATGTCGAGCTGCCGGCCCAAGGCGTAATTACAGATCTGGCTGTCGGTCAGCCGCCAGGAGTGTTGTTTGGAATTCTTCATCCACTCCGGCGAAATCCAGTCGTGGCGCTCGCGGTCCCAGACGTGCAAGCTGCAGATGGCTTTATTTTTCACCGCGCGCCCGTCAGCGCCGGGCGCGCTGCCGACCCCGGCCACGATGAACAGCGAGAAAATCTCGGTTTCTGTCGCGCGCCAGGCGCGGTGCCACTCGCGGAGAGTGTCGAGCACGATGCCGACCAGTTCGCCGTATTCCGCCTCGGTCGGCAAAGCGAGCTCGGGCAGCACGACACCGTCGATGTGGCTGGTCTGGTGCAACGCCGAGCGCAGCAGAGCGCGCAGGCGGTTCTGCCAATTTTCCGGCAGCCGGGGTGCAAAGGTGAAGTGGCCGTATGGCTCCGCCAGGGCGAAGCCGAGTTGATCCTCCGCGCAGGCGCTGAATTGGCTGGGGCTGACCTCTGCCGGCCAGGGCACGGCCAGCAAATTGATCGAGTGCTCGGGGATGGAGAAATTGTTGACAAACCAGAGGGGCGAAACTTCTGAAGCGCTGCAAAAGGCGAGGTGATGGCTCAGCGCGCGCACCGTCAGCCCGCTCTGCGGCGTGTGCAGCTTGGGCAGCACAGAGCCTCGGGAAGGATGGATTTGCCAGCAGAGAGTCGCCGGCGCGCGCAGGCGGGCGCTGCCCTCCGGGCTGTCGGGTGGGGCGAGCACGACTTCCAGGTAATCGCTGGCCGCGGTTTGCATCGCCGTGGTCGGCTCGGGCTGCCCCACCCCGAAGCAGGCTTCATCGGCGGCAGCCGAGAGTTGCAGCAGTGCAAGAAAAAATGGCGAACTGTCGGGGATGTCAAAAACGGCTTGGTGTTTGTGCGCGAGCACGACTCGCCACCAGCGCTTCAGCCTCGTCAGCCAGGCGGGCGCGAAGTTCGGGGCGCGCAGAAAACTGACGAAACCCTCGCAATGCAGATTGCCTTCATTGGCAAAATAAACCAAGCCGGCCGCCTCGCCCCAGGCGGCTCCGACCCCTTTAATCATCTTCGCCCAGGCCCCCAGCCGGTCCTGCGCGTCGGCGGACGGGGCGAGCCCCAGGCCAGCCGCCGGCGGCCAGTCGTCGAGCACTGCGGTGTAGCCGCCGGAGCGGTGCAGGATCGCGGTCACCGCCGCGAAGGTGTCTGGCGGCCAGAGCAGCAGATCGAATTTGCGCCAGAGGCCGGGCGCGATGAACTCAAGGATGTCGCCTGCGGTGAGGGAAGGTGTCGAGGGCACGCCGATGGTTTAATGCGGCGCGCCGCGGAAGACAATACAATTTTGGGCCGTATTGGCGCCCGGTTTCTGCACAGCCCAGGGAGGAGACCGAAGAATTTTGATGAGGTTATCACGTGAGAGCGTGTCCGCGCCCTCGGCCGTCGTCACCCGAAAATCCTGCCGTCTTTCACCAAGGCCGCCGTCGCTGCTTTGAGGAGGGAAACCAGGCGCACATACGGTTCAATCTCCGCTTTCTCCAGCAGGTCGCGGGTGAAAACGATCAACGTCAAGATCGTCCCCTCTGCGTAAGTGCCGCCGAGGCCGAACACGGTCTTCACGCCGTGTGTCGCGACGAAATCCTGCGCCGGAATGACGAGACGGCCGCGCCCGTCGCAAGTCGAAGCCGCGTCGCGCACATAAAAAAGACCGGCCAGCCCGCCGGCGAGCTTTTTCTCGACGAAGTTCATATCCTCTGCATCGAACCAGCGCAGATCGACGCCCAGTTCTTGCAGCAGCCGCGACACCATGGGAATCGCGTCCACAAACTCGGTCGAGAGCAACGGGATGCCGGCGTGCCCGGCGGATTGCAGCCGGTGGTTCCAAGCCGCTTCGGCGCCCCGGGTCCCGAGCAGAGTCAGGACAAGCGTGTCTGCGCGCATCGCGGCCTGGCTGCCATTGATGCACGCCAGTTCCAGCACGCGAGCCCGGAGCCCGTCGGGCAGCGAGCGGTAGGGTCGCGTGGCAAAAAAGCGCACGAGCACCGCGGAATCGCGCAACGCTTCGTAGAGGACCCCGACCGTCCCCTGCGCGGCCTCTTCGAGGCTGGCGCAGCCGCGCAGAGCCGCCCGCAAATCATCTTGCAGGCCGAGGATATCGCCCGGCGAAAAGTCGGAATTTTTTGCCATCGCGAGAGCTTCCTTCATCTCTCAATTTGCCATCGCGCACAAGGGTCAATCCGCGCCCGCCAGGCTCGCGAGGAGGAGCGGCCAGGTGAGGCGGGAATGTCCCTTCGAGCAGCCAAAAAATTGTCTCAAACGAACCGCCCTAGCTCCCGCTGAGCGCGCGCATTTCCTTGTAAAGGTCGGCCTTGCCCTCGAATCCGATCCCGGGCAAGGGCGGCATGGTGATGTGGCCGTCCACCACGCGCACGCCGTCGGGGAAGCCGCCGTAGGGTTGGAACAAATCGGGGTAGCTTTCGTTGCCGCCGAGGCCGAGGCCGGCGGCGATGTTCAGGCTCATCTGGTGGCCGCCGTGCGGCACGCAGCGGCGCGGGCTCCAGCCGTTTTCCTTGAGCATCGCGAGCGTGCGCAGATATTCGACGAGGCCGTAGGAGAGCGCGCAGTCGAATTGCAGCCAGTCGCGGTCCGGCCGCATGCCGCCGTAGCGGATGAGGTTGCGGGCGTCCTGCATGGAGAACAAATTTTCGCCGGTGGCCATCGGTTTCTCGTAGTGTTGCGCCAGCTCGGCTTGCAGCGCGAAGTCGAGCGGGTCGCCGGCTTCTTCATACCAAAAGAGGTCGTATTGCGAGAGCGCCTTCGCGTAGGCGACGGCCGTCGCGGTGTCGAAGCGGCCGTTGGCATCGACGGCCAGTTGGCAACCGGCGGGCAGCATGGCGAGCACGGCTTCGATGCGGCGCAGATCGTCCGCCAGCGGCGCGCCGCCGATTTTCATTTTCACCACGGTGTAACCGCGCTCGAGGTAGCCGCGCATTTCCTGCCGCAAGCCGTCCAGATCCTTGCCGGGATAATAATAACCGCCGGCCGCATAGACGAACACGCGCGGGTCGGGCGTGCCGTTTCCGTAGCGTTCGGCGAGGAGTTGGAAGAGCGGCTTCTCCGCGATCTTCGCCACGGCGTCCCAGACGGCCATGTCGATGGTGCCAATCGCCACGGAACGCTCGCCGTGGCCGCCCGGCTTTTCGTTCTTGAACATCGTCGCCCAGATTTTGTGCGGGTCGAGATTGTCGTGCGCCTCGTCCACGAGCGTCTTTGGGTCGGCCTCCAGCAAACGCGGGATGAAACGCTCGCGCATGAGCGCGCCCTGGCCGTAGCGGCCATTGGAATTGAAGCCGTAGCCGACGACCGGCTTGCCGTCGCGCACGACGTCGGTGATGACGGCGACGACAGAGCAAGTCATCTTGGAAAAGTCGATGTAGGCGTTGGCGATGGGCGAGGCGATGGGAGCGGTTTTCTCTCGGATTTCGGTGATGCGCATATAGGGTTTGGGGTTGTGCAGCCGACAGTAGTGGCGGCGACGGGATTTCGGCCAATGCCGAGTTGTCATCGCCCGATGCACGGCCGGCATGGCGCCTATGGAATTCGCCTGGCTGGAGGATTTTCTCGCGCTGGTGGATTGCGCGAACTTCTCGCGCGCCGCCGCGGCGCGCCACGTCACGCAGCCAGCCTTCAGCCGACGCATCCGGGCGTTGGAAGATTGGGTCGGCGCGCCGCTGTTCGACCGAGACGCACAGCCCGTGAAGCTCACCGCCGCCGGGGAGCGTTTTCGACCGCGCGCCGACGAACTCCTGCGCCGCCTGTTGCAAGCCAGGGAGGAGGCGCAGCAGGCGGAGAGCGCCGCTGCGGCCACGCTGCGGTTTGCCGCGACGCACGCGCTCTCGCTCACGTTTTTTCCCGCGTGGCTGCGCGCCTTGGAGGCACAGGGCGGGGTCGGCGCCATTCAACTGGTTTCGGACACCATGCAAGCGTGCGAAGCGCTCATGCTCGGAGGGCAGGCGCAATTTCTCCTTTGTCACTTCTACCCAAACTCGGGCGACCGGCTGGCCCCCGCCCAATTCCAGTCCGTGCGCGTCGGCCAGGACGTGCTCGCGCCGATGAGCGCGCCGCGCAAAGACGGCACACCGCGCTGGGCACTTCCGCGCGGGAAGGGAGCGCCCACGGACCCGGAGTTGCCACACCTCGCTTACAGCCTGGAGTCCGGGATGGGCCGGATTTTGCGCGCCGCCGGCTTTCCCCGCGGCAAAACGGCGCCGGCACTGCGCACCGTGTTCACTTCCCACCTCGCCGCGGTGTTGAAAACGATGACCCAAACGGGTCGCGGCCTGGCCTGGCTGCCGCTGAGTCTGGCCGGCGAAGAGCTGGCGGCCGGCAGCCTGGTGCGCGCGGGCGACGAGGCTTGGGACGTCGCGGTGGAGATTCGTTTGTTTCGGTCCGGTGCGCGTCTGAGTTCGGCCGCGGAGAAATTCTGGGCTCAACTTCGGGTCTAGCGTGACGAATCTGCCGCCGCCGTGATCCCGATTTTTCCAGGAACGGCTCGATGGACCGCGGCCGGCCGAGGAATTTTTCGACCGATTCCGTGATGTCCCGCGAACCGCCGGGTTCGTAAATTTCGCGGCGCAGCCGCAGACCCGCTTCCCGGTCGAGATAGCCCTCTTTGGCCGACTCGAAAACCGTCGCCAGATCGGCGGCGATCGCATCGGCCCAGGCGTAGCCGTAGTAGCCGGCGTCGTAGCCATTCAGCGCGCGGAACGATGCCACGAACGCGGTGTCCGGGTCGATCGGCAGAAACACGGATTCCAAAATGCGGTTGGAACGTGTGACGCAATCCTCGCGCGCGGTAGCCGCGTTTTGCGGCGCGTCATCGTGGAGGGCGAGGTCGAGCAGCGCGAAGGCGAATTGGCGACGATAAAATGCGCCGGCGGTGGCGAGCCGGGCAGCGGTCAGCTTCGCGATGATCCCGGCGGGGATTTTCTTTTTCGGGTCGCGGTAGTCGGCCGCGAAGGTGTCGAGCACGGCTTTGTCCCAGACCCAGTTTTGGAGCATCTGCGAGGGCGCTTCGACAAAGTCGCGCGGCACCGCAGTGCCCGCGAAGCGCGCGTATTTCGCGCGGGTCAGGATTGCGTGGAGCGCGTGGCCAAATTCGTGAAACAAGATCTCGACTTCCGCGTGGCTGAGCAGCGTCGGCGCGTCCGCCGCGGCAGGCGGAGGAAAGTTCAGCACCACGGCGACGGTGGGCCGCTGATAGGCCCCGTCGGCGAGGAGCCGGCCGCCGACGAGTTCGCTTTCGCCGCCGCCGCCCGTTTTCCCTTCGCGGGGCAGGAGGTCGAGGTAAAAGAGGCCGAGCGGTTCGTTCGTCGCGCGGTCGCTCGCCACGTAGAGCGACACGCCGGCCGCAGCGGTCCACGAATCCTGCGGCTGCGCGAGCGGCTCGAACTTCAGCCCGAAGATGCGCTCGTAAACGCCGAACATCCCCGCGAGCGTTTGCGGGAGCGGGAAATAAACGCGCAGCGCTTCGGCATCGACGGCGAATTTTTCTTTCCGCAGCCGGTTCGTGTAATAGCGCCAATCCCACGCCGCGATCCGCGCGTCGGGGTCGCCGGTATCGGCGATTTTCATCTGGCGCAATTCGGCGATTTCGGCGTCGAACTTCGACTGCGTGCCGGCGGACAGGTCGCCAATGTATTTCACCGCGGCGGCGCCGGATTTCGCCAGGTTGATCTCGGTCTGATAATCCGCCCACGAGCCGTAACCGAGACGCCGGGCGAGGTCGTGGCGCAGCGTCAGAATCTGATTTAGCAACGTCACATTTTTGTCTTTTGCCAGACTGTCGCGAGCGCGATAGACCCGTTGGCGAGTCGCCTCGCGTTGCGCGTTGTCCAGCACCGCGTAGGCTTGCCAGGTCAGGTGCGACTGGACGGTGCAGGCGTCGTCGCCTGTTCCGATTCCGGGTGAGGCGAGGAACGAATCGGGCACGCCGTCGAGTTCTGCGCGCGTGAAGACGACCGGCGCTCGCGCAGCGGTCAGGTTCGCGTCGAAATCCGCGCACAGTCGCGTGAGTTCTTTGTGCAGCTTCTCGACTTGCGCGCGCTCCGCGGCCGGCAGGTCCAGACCCGCGCGGCGATACGCGCGCAATGTCTCCGCCAGCAGCCGGGCGTCCTCGCCGGCGAGCGCGGCTTCAGTTTCGGCGAACGCTTTCACGACGCGATAAACGTCTTCGCGGTAGTCGAGCCCGGCCTGCCAGGCGCTGAACGTTTTCATCGCCGCTTCCGCCGCGGTGCGCATCGCCGCGGAGGGATGTGTTTCGCGCAGGAACGCCGCAACATTTCCTGCCGCGCTGGCGGCATGTACGAGTTCGTCCAACGCGCCGACCGTGCTGCGCAGGGTCGCCTCGCGAAGGTCCTGCTGCGCGATGCGGTCGAGCGCTGCGTTGGCTCCCTGAATGGCTGTCGTCGTCGCTGCTTCGAGCGCCGCAGGGTTCTCCGGCCACGCCGGAACTGTCAGTCGCGCCCCCGCTCGCACGGCCGCGGGGCGAAAATCCTCGATCGTTCGCGGCTCGCCTGCTTTCAACGCCGCGGGCACGGTGGCGAAAACGGCAGCGATCAGCAGCAGCAGCGGTGCAAAAGGTTTCATCCACAGGGCGATCCGCGAGCCCGACGCACCCGCTGACAGAGCGGCGGGCGAATCCGTCGGCGCGACGATTTCTCTCTTTCGCTTCCCATTCTCATGGCGGCCTCCGCTTCCCTCCACTCAAAAAATCCCACCGTCTTTCTCGGCGGCGGCTTTGCGGCGAAATACCGGCTCGGCGGCGGGAATTTTTCCGTGCCCCTGCAATGGGCGCTCGGCTTGAAAAAGCTCGGGCGTGATTTCGTCTGGCTCGAACTCCTGCCCGCGAGCAAAGAGGGCCGCGCCTACGACCAGGCGTGCCTCCGCACCTTCGCCGACCGCATGCGGCAGCACGGCCTCGCCGACCGCTGGTGCCTGCTTTACCAAAACCCGGCGAACAACGACGCGCACGAGTTGGACGCGATGAAATTTTACGGCAAGACGCGCGCCGAAATCGAGGCGCGGCTGGCGGGACCAAACGTGCTGCTCAATCTCAGCTACTCGCTGCATCCGCCGTTGCTGGAACGCTTCGAGCGCCGCCTGTTTTGCGACCTCGATCCGACGGAAATCGCCTACTGGATGAACCAGGGCCTGGAGATGGGCCAGAGCTTTCACCACGAGTTCTGGACCATCGGCCTGAACATGAACGCGCCGGATTGTCAGACGCCGCGCAACGGGCTGGATTGGCGCACGTTTTTCCCGCTCGTCGATACGACCCTGCACCGGGTCCGGCCGCGGCCGACGGGCAAGCCGAAGTTCACCACGATCGGGCAATGGTATAACGAAGCCCTCAGCGGCATTTCCATCAACGGGCAGTATCCCGATCTGACGAAGCGGGCGAAGTTCGAGCCGTTCTTGGAACTGCCGCGTTTGGTGCCGGACGCCGAGCTGGAGCTGGCGATGAATCTCTACCCCGGCGATGGCGAGGCGGAGCGGCTGCAGGCGCTCGGCTGGAAGATCGTGGAGCCGCACGCGGTGGCCAGTTCGCCCGTCGCGTATCGACGTTATCTGGCGAGCGCGTCGGGCGAGTTCACGGCGATCAAAGGCATCGATACCGCCTGGCGCTCGGGCTGGGTGAGCGACCGTGCCGCGGCGTTTCTGGCGTCGGGCCGGCCGGTAGTCACGGAGGACGCCGCGGTGTCGCGCTACCTGCCGGCGGACTCCGGTTTTTTCGAGGTCCGCACGCTCGAAGAAGCGCGCGCGGCGATGGAGCGCGTGATCCGCGACTGGCCGGCGCTGTCGCAGCGGGCGCGGGCGACGGCGGAGGAATTTTTCGAGGGCACGCGGACGTTGCGGCGGATGCTGGGGTGAGGCACGGGGAGGGCGGTGGCCTTTTCTGCTTCGCACCGCGTATGGTGCAGGCGTGAAC
>CAXTRS010000053.1:0-17880 GCA_964246635.1 uncultured Chthoniobacterales bacterium
CATTTTCTTTCGGATCGCCACCGCGCAAATCATCGAGCGAGCCGTGCTTGGATAACCTGGCTTCCTCCGGCAAAATTGTGCCGTGCGTGATCGCGCCGTTCTCCCAACGGCTGACATGCGACTCGCCGAGCACGGAAAGCTCGTCCATACCGCGACCCTTGCCCACTGGGTCGTCGCCCAGCGTGCCGTGGATCGCCCAGGCGCGCTCGCGTTCCAGCAACCGAAACACCTCCGCCATTTTCGGCAGCAGCCGCGGCGTGAACATGCCGAGGAGCTGGTGCTTCTCGCGCGCCGGATTCAGGATCGGGCCGAGCAGATTGAAGATTGTGCTGATCCCTTCGCGGCCAAGTCTGCGGCGCGCCACCACGCCCGCGGCAAACGCGGGGTGATAATCAGGCGCAAAGAGAAAACACAATCCGTGTTCCTCCAGGCAACGCCGCGCCTCGGTCGGAGGCACACCGGCGACGCGGATGCCTAGCGCGGCGAGCACGTCGATGCCGCCGCTGCGCGAGGAATTCGCGCGCCCGCCGTGCTTGGCAACTACCGCGCCGCCGGCCGCGAGCACGAACGCGCTCGTCGTGGAAATGTTGAACGTGTTCACTCCGTCGCCACCAGTGCCGCAAACGTCCAGCAGCGGGCCGGGCAGCCGCGCGATATCGACGGGAAATTCGCGGGCGCGCTCGCGCAGGAGCCGCGCGAAGCCGACGATCTCGCCCGGCGTCTCGCCGCGTCCCGCCAGCGCGCGCAGGAAATCGACCGCCGAGTCTTCGTGCAAATCCGCCGTGGTCAGCTCGGCGACCGCGATTTCGATTTCCGCCGGCGACAATTCCGGGGCAGCGTGGACACGTGCGGTGAGTTGTTCCAAAGGCTGCTGCATGGCGTGGGTGGCGGCGGGCGACAGTGTAGCCACGCGGAATCGTTGCGCTACCGTCGCGCGTCCCTCTTTTTCTCCTCTGCACCGATGACTCAACTGCCCCCAGCGGCGCGTGATCGCCGCGGAAAATATTTGAACCTCTTCAGCCCGGTCCGACCGCGCAACCTGCGTGAGCTTCTGCGCTGGAAACTCGGGCTCGGGCCGCGCGAGGAGTCGGAAATTTTCGGCAGCGACGCCGGGGCGCCACAGACCGGACCCGGCCGCGTCGCGCCCGACTTGCCGCGCCTGCATGGACCCGAGCATGGGCGAGTGCAGGCAACCTGGATTGGGCACGCCAGTTTTCTGCTCCAGCTCGACGGCGTCAATGTGCTTACCGATCCGGTGTTCAGCCAGCGCGCGTCGCCGGTGCAATTCGCGGGGCCGCGGCGGCTGATCGCGCCGGGGATTTCGCTCGACGACTTGCCACCGATTCACGCGGTGGTGATCTCGCACAACCATTACGATCACCTCGATGCCGGCACGATCGCCGCGCTCGCGCGCCGCAGCCACGCGGTGGCAGGTTTTCGTTGCTACGCGCCGCTCGGTCTGCGCCGCGTGCTGCTCCGCTTCGGCGTTCGCGCCGAGGGGATCGTCGAAAGCGACTGGGGCGGCGAATGGCCGCAGGGGCCGGTCAGGTTTCGCTGTGTGCCGGTGCACCACTGGTCGAGCCGCTGGCCGTGGGATCGACGCAACACGTTGTGGTGCGGCTGGGTGATCGAAGGACCCAGCGGGCGGATTTTCTTCGCGGGCGACACGGCGTTTCGCGCGCCGCTGTTCGAGCTGTTGCGCGACACGCACCCGGGTCGTCCTTTCGACCTCGCGCTGCTGCCCATCGGCGCGTATCGGCCGCGCTGGTTCATGCGCGATTCGCACATGGATGCCCGCGAAGCCGTGGAAGCGCACCGGCTGCTCCGTGCGCGCCGCTCGCTGGCCATGCATTGGGGCACGTTCAAGCTCACCGACGAACCGCTGGCCGAGCCACCGCGGCTGCTCGCCAAGGCGATGCGCGAGGCAGGCGTGGCAGAAGCGGAGTTCACACTTCCCAAACTGGGAGAAACGATCTTAATCTGAAAATCCGAAATCCGAATCTCGAAATCCGAAACAATCGGAACTAAATTTCAGAAATTCTAAAATCGGAAAACGGCAGAATTGGACGCGGCTCCTTTTGTTTTTCCCGTTTCAATATTTTCTGACTTCTTCCTTCTGATTGTTTCGGATTTCGATATTCGGATTTTCCCTGTTATGCCTTCCTTCGACATCGTCTCCGAAATCGACCGCCAGGAAGTGGACAACGCGCTCAACCAGGCGCGCAAAGAGTTGGTCACGCGCTTCGATTTCAAGGGCAGCGCGGCAAAGATCGAGCAGCCCGGTCGCGACAAAATCGTGCTCAGCGCGGAGGACGCGTCGCGGCTGAAATCGCTCGTCGAAATTGTGATCGGCAAATTGTCGAAGCGCAACGTGGACCTGCGCAACGTCGATCACGGCACGCCGGCGATTTCCTCGGTCGGGCACGCACGGCAGGAGATGACGGTGAAGCAGGGACTCGAAGGGACGAAGGCGAAGGAAATCATCGCCGCGATCAAGGCGCAGGGCTTCAAAGTGCAGAGCGCGCTGCAGGATCAGCAGATTCGCGTGACCGGCAAAAAGAAGGATGACTTGCAGGAAGTGATCCAGTTCGTCCGCGGCAAGAATTTCGGCGTCGCGACGAGCTTCAAAAATTTTCGCGACTGATACTGACGGGGCTGAAAAGGCGGCGGCGCAGAAAATTCTGTTCGGCGGGAATACTCGTCAGGCGGAGCGCGTGTTCGAAATTTTCCCGGGCTTTCGTCTCCTTCCCGACAGCGCGCTCCAATTCGCCTAGCACGGCGTAGAGCAAATAGTAATTCTGCAAACGCTCGCGCGGGGCGATCGCTTCGATGGCTGCAGACGCGGCTGCGGGGCCGCGCACTTTCCAAATGGCCACCGCGCGATTGAGCGCGACGACGGGCGACTCATTCATCTCGCGCAGGAGATCGTAAAAAAAGAGAATCCTTTGCCAGTCGGTCGCATCGTAATTTTCCGCCAGGCAATGGCAGGCAGCGATGCCGGCTTGCAGATGGAACTCGGAAATTTCCTCGCCGGCCCGCGCCAGTTCGAGATGCGCCATGCCGCGCGCGATCATGGCGCGGTCCCAGGTGCTGCGATCTTGTTCGGAAAGCAGCAGCAAATCGCCCGCGCCGTCGAGGCGCGCGGGAAAACGCGCGCGCTGCAAATGGAAGAGCGCAAGAAGCGCGTGGGTTTTGGGAAGATCCGTGGCCGCATTCTGCAGAAGAAGACTCGTCAGGCGAACGGCCTCCTCGCAAAGCTCGCGGCGAATGAGTGCTTCGCCCTGCGAAGCGTTGTAGCCTTCGTTGAAAAGCAGATAGAACACGTCGAGCGCAGCATCGAGCCGCGCGGCTAGAGCGGGGCCGCTCGGAATCTCGAACGGTGCCGCGCCCTCCTGCAAACGCTGGCGCGCGCGAGTGAGGCGTTTCGCGACGGTTTCCGGCGTGACGAGAAACGCGCGCGCGATTTCGCCAATGCCGAAGCCGCACAGAATCTTTAACGTGAGCGCGATCTGCGCTTCGCGTCCAAGCGCGGGATGGCAGCAGGCGAAGATCATGCGCAGTTGATCGTCGCGAATTTCCTCCTCGCTGAACATCGGCTCAGGCGGCGCGGAATCTTCTTGGGCATGCGCCAAGGCTTCCGATTTTCCGCGCCAGCGTGTGCCGCGCCGCAGTTGATCGAGCGCGTGGTTGCGCGCGACCTGCGTCAGCCACGCGGCCGGGTTCGCCGGGATTTCGCCGAATGGCCAAACTCGCAGCGCCTTGAGCATCGCTTCCTGCGTGGCGTCCTCGATGGACTCGAGGTGCTGGAGTCCGAAGCTGCCGGTCAGCGCCGAAATGATGCGCCCGGTTTCCTGACGGAAAAGGTGTTCGACCAGTTGCGCGACTTTCGCTTCGGGCTCCACGCGGTCAGTTCTCCAGGCCGGGAATGATTTGGATCGGACGCACTTCGATTTCGCCGCCGTTCTCGAGGATGGGGCACGCGCGCGCCAGCTCGACCGCTTCGTCCAGGTCCCGGGCGCGAACGAGAAAATAGCCGCCCACGGCTTCTTTCGATTCCGTGAAAGGACCGTCGGTCATTTTGCTCCCGCGTTTGCCGGCAAGCACCTTCCCCGTCTCTTCGAGCGGCTCGCCGGAAATGAAATGGCCTTTCGCGCGGAGGTCCGCGATGTAGGCCATGTATTTTTCGAGCAGTCCTTGCATGATTTCCGGCGACAGTTGCGCGTCGGGAATCCCGCCGCGGAGCAGATACATAAAAGTTTTGGTGGTTGGATTGTTCATGACGATTGGCCTCAGCTCTGTTTTTCTTTTTCGCAGACGGCGACGAGTCCATCGAGCACGCCTTTCCACGCGCGGCCGAACCATTGATAGGACTGCACCCAAAGCTCGCTCTCGCGGAATCCGTAGTGCGCGAACTTCAGCTGCGTCTTGCTGGAATCGGACGGATCGGCTTCGAACTTTATCTCCACCCAGGTCGGGAGCGGCGAAACGTTGCGCTGCGCCGGCGGCGCGAAAGGCGGCGCGTTTTTCCCCAGCGATTCGTCGCCGGCAAAAGTGATCCATTCAAAGGCAAGCTCGGTCCCGGGCTTGAACCTTAGAATGCGCGTCCCCTTGGTCCCGTGGGAGTTTCCTTCCGGATCCTGTTTGGGGGCGAACAAGATGGCGTAGTCGCCGCCCACGCGCGGATCGATTTTCGCGTCCGGCGCGAAAAATTTCTTCACTCCCTCCGGCGTGGTCCAAAGCCGAAAGACCGCGGCGGGCGGCGCGTTGATGTGCGCTTCCAGAAAGATGGTGCGACCGGTCTTTTCTTTCCCGCGCATGAGCGCGACCGGATCCGCCTCGGCCGAGAAAGCCCGGCAGGTAGCGATTGTCAGCAGCAACAGACAGACGGTTGTCGTTTTCATATCGAAACGACGAACGACACCGGTCGAAATGGACACCGGGGTCAGAAATTTTTTTTGAGCGCGCATTTAGCCGCCCTGCACCGGCGGCATGACGGAAACCTCGTCGCCTTCACGCAGCGGTTGGTCGCGTTTGACGTAGTCGAATCCGACCGCCAGCAGCACGTGCGCGTCCCATTGGGCGAGCTTTGGATATTCCGCATACAGCGCCGTCAGCAAATCGCCGACCGTGCTGCCAGCGGCGACTTCGCGCGTGAGCGCGGGCTGGCCGACGACATCACGCAAACGGGAGAAAAATTGCACTTCGATTTTCATGAAGAAGTTCCGCTGGCCGGCGCGATCGCCGCGGCTTCTGCCAAGCCGGCGCGGATAACGCCTTCGCTGAGCACGCCGATGCACGGCAGATTGCGATATTGTTCCTGAAAATCGAGGCCGTAGCCGACGACGAATTCGTCCGCGATGTCGAAGCCGACGTAATCGGCGTCCACGTCGCGGACCCGCGCGCGGGTCTTGCGCAGGAGCACGCAGATGCGCACGCTGCGCGCGCCGGCGGCCTGGAGTTTTTCGCGGATCGCGTGGAGCGTCAGGCCGCTGTCGAGAATGTCGTCGAGGATGAGCACGTGCCGGCCGGCGACCGCGGGCGTCGAGAGCTGGTCGAACGTCACTGTGCCGCTGGAACTCGTGCCGCCGTGGTAGCTCGAAACGCTCACGCACTCGACCCGCAGCGGCAGCGGAATGCGGCGCAGGAGATCGCTCAAAAACATGAACGAACCGTTGAGCACGGCGACGACGGTCAGCTCGCCCTCGCGCCCGGAAAAATCGCTGGTGATGTCCGTGGCGATTTCATCGAGCCGGCGCAGAATCGTGGATTCGTGAAACAGGACGCGCTGGAGGTCGCGGAGCATCAGAGGAAGTGCGGGCGGGTGGGCGCCTAGACATGCACGCGCCGCTGGCCGGTCGCAACGGGAAATGCGCGCGCGCAGCCGCTCCCGCCACCGGTTTCCGTCTTTCAAATCGCGGTCGTGTGGCGTAACGGTGCGTGCATCCATGCCCGCTGGCCTCCCTGAGCAACTGCCGCCGATGGCTGCGACGCCGGGGGCGTTGCCGCCCACGATTGCGGCTCGTCTGCAACGCGCCCGCAGACGGCTGTGGCGTGCGCTTTTGACCGAACGGATTTGCGCCGCGGCGTTGCGCGCGAGCGCGCTGCTCGTGGCGGCGGGCGCGTTCGTCCACCTCATTCTGGGTTGGCCGCCGTTAAATGTCGCGCTCGTCGTTGGTGCAACGTCCATCGGTCTCACAGACCTTCTTCTCGGCCTGTGGCGCGGCCGGCGCAGCCTCGAGTCCACGGCCATCGAATTGGATCGCCGCGCCGGCACGCGCGACCGCTTCCTCACCACGCTGTCGCTGACCCGCAAACGGCGAGGACCCGGCGGCGGACTTTCGCCCGTCGAGGCCCTGGCGTTAACGGAGTGCGAGCGGTTCATCGAGCGGTTTCCAGTCGAGCGCTGGACGCCAGTGCGGTGGCCTCGTGCCCGCCTGCTCGCTTCTTTGGCGCCGGCGATGTCGATGGTTCTGCTGCTCGCGCACGATGCCTCATTGCGCCGGGCACGGGCGGCGGCTCAAGACCCAATATTAGGCCAGGCTGTAACCGCTCACGCGGAAGAATTGCAAAAGCTCGCCGAGGCTCTGCGGCGTCAGGATCCCGCGGCTGCCCTTGCGCAGCTCGCCGCCGAACTCGAAGCGGCGGTGAAGCGGCTGCGCGAGGCCGCCGCGCCGGGGAAAGATGCGGATGCGCAACGCAAAGCGGCGTTGCGCGAACTCTCGGCGCTCCAGGAAAAGCTCGCACAAATGAAAGAAGCCACGCGTGCGCAGCGGCCGTCGTCCGCGGAAGTCGCCGCGCTGGCGGCCGCGCTCGAGCGCGACCCAGCGACGAGCGCGGCGGCGGAAGCCCTCCGTGCGGACGATCTCGCGGGCGCGGCCGAGCGGTTGGAAAAATTGCTGGAGCAGCTCAAAGAAAACGGCGACCCGACGAAGGCGCTCGAACAACTCGCGCGCGCGATGCAGGAAAACGCGGCGCGTTTGAGCGAGGCGGAGAAAACGGAGGTTGCCCGCCAGATGCAGGCTGCCGCTGCGGCGGCCCAGGCGGGGCAGACGGGACTCAGCGCACAGGCGATGCGGCGGCTGGCGGAACTGCTGCGCCGCGCGGCCGCGACCGCGGGCAATGGAAATTCCTCGGCGCAAACCCAAAACCGAACCGGCACCGTGCGTCAGCTCACCGCGCAGGAATTGCAGCGCCTCCTCAATGCGTTGGAGGGCATGAAAGACTCGTTGCGTCCCGCTGGCAGCGGCCGGCTCGGCGACGGTGACGGGCGCACGATGGGTTTTGTGCTCCAGGATTTCCCTGATCCGAAGTCGGGCGATGAGGAGCCGTCGACGGACGGTTTGGGCGCCAGCGGCCTGCCGGGAAGCGAACGCGACACTGGCACCGGCGGCGAGATTTCCGGCGAGCGCACGGCCACCGCGGAACGCCGCGAAAAGTCCAGCCGGCTGCAAGGCGAACTCGCCGACAGCGGCGAAGTGTCGGACGGCCTCTTGCTGCCCGCGGCCGACGGTCCGGGCGGAGGCGGCACACGTTCGGGTCGGCGTTACCGTGAGTTGTATGAAGCGCTGCAGCCGGCGGCGCAGGAAGCCTTGCAGCAGGAGGAAATCCCGCTCGGCACACGCGCGTTTGTCGGCCGCTATTTCAAGAGCATTCGGCCGGTGGAATGAGGGCAAGTGGCGGGGGGTTGACGTCTGGCAAGTGGCGGCTGGCGCGTCTCCCTCTCCTTCTGTCATCCTGAGCGGAGCGAGGCAGGAGCGCAGTCGAAGGACTTCTCCCTGACAAAGCCGTTGCCGCATCATCAGTGCAAGCGACATCCAAACAGCATGTCAGCAAGAGGGCCTTCGGCTCCGTGACACTTCGCTCAGGATGACAGAAGGAAGGGAGCCGCGCCGCTCACTATCCGCTGTGAAAGAGAGATTGCTCGACAGCAGGGGAACCTCGGCAACAGTGTGCCAGCCATTCCGCCGTCTCGCCGCTGCCGCATGACGAAACCGACCGATTCCACGTCTAGCCCTGACGCCGACGCGCTCCGCCAGGACGCCGAGCGATTCGCAGAGAATTTCGCACGACTAAAAACCGAGCTGCACCGCGTCATCGTCGGGCAGGAAGAGGTCGTCGAAGGCGTGCTCGTGGCGCTTTTTGCCGGCGGCCACGTGCTGCTCGAAGGCGTCCCTGGATTGGGCAAGACGATGCTCGTGCGCACGCTCGCCGACGCGCTCGACCTGCGCTTTTCGCGCGTGCAGTTCACTCCCGACTTGATGCCGGCCGACATCGTCGGCACCAACATCATCCTCGAAGACGAGCACGGCCGGAAACGCTTTCAATTCCAACCCGGCCCGGTGTTCGCCAACGTGCTGCTGGCCGACGAGATCAATCGCGCGACACCGAAAACCCAGAGCGCGCTGCTCGAGGCCATGCAGGAACGCAGCGTCACGGTGGCCGGCGTGGCGCGCCGGCTCGACGAGCCGTTTCTCGTGCTCGCCACGCAGAATCCGCTCGAAATGGAGGGCACCTATCCGCTGCCCGAGGCGCAGCTCGACCGGTTCTTTTTCAAACTCAAAGTGCCCTTTCCGACCGCGGATGAATTGCACGTCATCGCCGACCGCACGACGGCCGGTGATGTGCCGACGGTGGAAAAAATCTTCGACGCCGCGGCCATCGCGCGGATGCGGCATGCCGCGCGCGCGGTGCCGCTGACGCGCGAGGTGCAGGCGCACGCCATCGCGCTCGTGCTCGCGACTCACCCCGAGCAGGGCAATACCCCCACGGCGGCCCTAACGTCGCCGCTGGCGCAAAAATTCGTGCGTTACGGCGCCAGCCCGCGCGGGGTGCAGACTCTCATCCTCGCAGCAAAAATTTTCGCCCTGCTCGACGGTCGTTTCCACGTCGCGCGTGCCGACCTGCACCGTGCCGCGCTGCCGGCGTTGCGGCACCGCCTCATCCTGAACTTCGAAGGCGAAGCGGAAGGCATCGACAGCGACGGCGTCCTCCAGGAAATCCTCGTCCGCGCCGACGCGACGGCGCGCGCCTGAGAATCCGTGCTTGAAATGCGAACGCCCGCCCGGCGCGGTCTATGGCAATGCGCACCGGACGGGCGGCGACAAGGCGTCGCAAAAATTCAGCAACTCGCTTTAGCCAGCGAAGCCGAAGGAAATGCCGACGCGCGGCCGGCGATGACGGCGATAGTAGTCATCGTCGCCATAATAGCCGCGGTGATGCCGGCGATACCAATATGGGTAGCTCGTGTAATACGTGTCGTAGTAAATGCGGCGCACCCCATACGGGCGGTAGCAGCGGCCGTAGCTATCAAAGTAAACAATGCGGGCGACCGGCACCCCGCTTTCAATGACATACACCCGCCGGCTGGCGAAGGAGTGCGCCTCCGCGGCGACCGGGCCGAGCGCGGCAAAACCGAGCACGAGGCTGAGCAAGAGAAGGAGTCTTTTCATGGAGTGAAGTTTCCTTTCGATTTATGGTTTCGTTTCCCGCCGATTCGAGGATCGGCTCGGTGCAAATAGACGCCGCGCAGCGAAACAGTATTCAAACGCAACGGTCTTCGGTGCCCTCGGAAAACCGGCCGCCGCAACCTCCACCAGAAGCTGGCAGGCTGCCGGATATCGGTCGGGAAAAGGCGTGACAATTTCCTCGCCAAC
Organism: uncultured Chthoniobacterales bacterium; assembly: GCA_964246635.1. Taxonomy (GTDB): domain Bacteria; phylum Verrucomicrobiota; class Verrucomicrobiia; order Chthoniobacterales; family SZAS-18; genus JAFAXH01. The sequence continues at coordinate 9,654 of CAXTRS010000053.1, forward strand.
GCGCTAGCTTCGGCCGTCCCCTCCCCCCTTTGCCGCGCGGCATTCGTCGAGAGTCGGCACAAGGCTCATTCCGCGTCTTGTCTTCCCTTTAGTTCCCCTCCCCCATGAACGAATTCAAAAACAACCGCTGGCTGCAGCTCATCGTCGGCGTCTGCGCGATGGTCGCCACCGCGAATCTCCAATACGGCTGGACGCTTTTTGTCGAGCCTATCCGCACGAAGTTCGGTTGGTCGAACGCGGATCTTCAGTTCACTTATTCTTCCTTCATCATTGCCCAAACCTGGCTCGTGCCGGTCGTCGCCTATTTCGTGGACCGATTTGGGCCGCGCATCGTGCTGATTATCGGCTCGATTTTGGTGACGGCGTCGTGGGCGATGTTTTCCGTCGCGGACACGCTCTCGTTTTTTTACTTCGGCGGCATCGTCGGCGGCATCGGCGCGGGCATGGTCTATATCACCAGCGTGGGTAATGCGCTGAAGTGGTTCAGCGACCGGCGCGGCTTTGCCGCGGGCGCGACGGCGGCGGCCTACGGCGGCGGCGCGGCGCTGACCGTGGTGCCAATCTACAACATGATCGCCAAGAGCGGCTATCAGCACACGTTTTTGGTTTTCGCATTGATTCAGGGCGGAGTCATTTTCCTCGCCGCGCTGCTCATGCGCGTGCCGGAGGAGAAAGCAGCCGGCTGGCCGCACACCGGCGCGCCGCTCTCCGCCGGGGCGGCAGTTCCGGCAGCCGCGCCCGCCGCCAGCCGTTCCTACACGCCGGGCGAGATGGTGCGCTCGCCGATTTTCTGGCTGCTCTACGTGATGTTTGTCGCCATGGCCACGGGCGGGCTGATCACCGACGCTCAGACCGGCCCGATTGCCAAGAGCACCGGCATCGACAAAACACCGGTGGTGTTTCTAGGGCTTTTCACCATGGCCGCGCTGCCGTTGGCGTCGCAAATGAAAGGCGTGCTCAACGGACTTTCGCGCATCTTTTTCGGCTGGAGTTCCGACAGCGTCGGCCGTGAGCTGACGATGTTTCTCGCGTTCGCCGCGCAGGGACTGGCGATCTGGCTGATGGTTAAGTTCATCGGCAGCGCCGGTTATTTCGTGCTGTTCTCGTCGCTCGTGTTTTTTACCTGGGGCGAGATTTTCAGTCTGTTTCCGGCGATCTCCGGCGATCTCTTCGGCAAGAAATTCGCGACCACGAATTACGCGCTGCTTTACACCGCGAAGGGCACTGCGTCGCTGCTCGTGCCGCTGAGCGGTTATCTGCGGCAAACCACCGGGAGCTGGTGGCCGATTTTCAGCGCTGTCATCGCGCTGAATCTCCTCGCTGCGTTTCTTGCCTGGTTCGTTCTGCGGCCATTGGCTCAGCGCTGGAAAAACCAAGCCGTAGAGCCACTGCCGACCGCCGCCGGTGCGGTGCCGAAGACGACATGAACCCTTTCGATGTGCCGCTGCTGGCTTCTTAACTCCTTACCCTCCTTCGTATGGCTGCTGAAAACGCTCCCTCCAAAACCGTGCTCGACCTCCTGCGCAACGGTGACGCGAACAAGACCGCGCTGGCCGCACCGGACAAGCCGTCGCTAACCTACGCGCAACTGCGCGACAACATCGAAGCGCTCGCGGCGAAATTGAACTCCTTCGGCCTCGGCCGCGGCGACCGCATCGCCATCGCGATGGGCAACGGGCCCGAAATGATGGTCGCATTTTTTGCTGCCGCGATGTGCGGCACTGCGGCACCGTTGAATCCGAAATACAAGCAAGAGGAATTTGCATTTTACTTCGACGACCTCAGCGCGAAGGCACTCGTCACACTGCCCGGCCAAATGCCGCTCGCACACGCCGCGCTCCTGCCCGGCATGACCGTCATCGAAGCAACCGCGAACCCTGACGGCACGCTGAACTTCAACGCCCTGCGCAACGCCCGCTCCGCGCGACCGACCGAACTCGCGCAGCCCGACGACGTGGCGATGATCCTGCACACCAGCGGCACCACGAGCCGACCCAAGCGTGTGCCGATCCGTCACCGCAATCTCGCCGCCAGCGCGCGCAACATCATCGGCACCTACAACCTCACCGCCGCCGACACCGCGCTCTGCGTGATGCCGCTGTTCCATATCCACGGCATCGTCGCCTCGATGCTCTCGACGCTCACCAGCGGCGGCACCGTCATCGCGCCGCCGGGCTTCGACGCGCTGAAATTCTGGCCGGTCGTCGAGCAGTTCAAACCGACGTGGTATTCCGCTGTGCCGACGATGCACCAGCTCCTGCTCGCCCGCGCGGAGAACAACATGGCCGCGATCAAAGCGAATCCGTTCCGCTTTATCCGCTCGTCGAGTTCGTCCTTGCCCGCGGTCGTTATGGAACGCATCGAAGCCGCGTTCGACGCGCCGATTCTCGAAGCGTATTCGATGACTGAGGCCGCGCACCAGATGACTTCCAACCCGCTGCCGCCGAAACCGCGCAAACCGGGCAAGGTTGGCTACGGCCACGGCGTCGAAGTCGGCATCATGCACGACGAGCATAACGAACTTCTCCAGCCTGGCGCGATTGGCGAGATCGTGGTGCGCGGCGAAAACGTCGTCGATGGCTACGAGAACAATCCCGAGGCCAACGCGAAAGCTTTCACCGCCGACGGCTGGTTCCGCACCGGCGACCAGGGCATGCTCGACCCCGACGGGCATCTGCAACTCACCGGCCGGTTGAAAGAACTCATCAACCGCGGCGGCGAAAAAATCAGCCCGCTGGAAATCGACGACATCCTGCTGCGCCATCCCGCCGTGGCCGAGGCGATGTGCTTCGCGGTGCCGCACAAATCCTACGGCGAAGACATCCACGCCGCGATCGTGTTGAAGCCCGAACAAACGCTGGAGGAGCGCGAGATGAAAACCTACTGCACCGGGCGTCTCGCCGAGTTCAAAGTCCCGCGCAAATTCCACATCCTCCCCGAGATCCCCCGCGGCGCCACCGGCAAACCGCAGCGCATCAACATGGCAAAGCTGCTGGGGCTGAGCGGCGAGTGAGCAGTAACCACAAACTGTAGCGGCGGTCTGTGACCGCCCATTCCTTGCGGCTTCAATCCTGTCAGGGGCGGTCACAGACCGCCGCTACAGTCTGCCTTGCCAATCGCCCATCTATGAATCGGCAGTTCGACAGAACTTCCATTCTCGAGTCAAGGTTTCCTTGGCTGAACTTTTTCAGATTGAGCGATCGCACGAGCCGGAGCTCTATCAGCCATTGGGGCGCTCGCGCAAACGCTGTGCGATTTCCGTCGCCGTCAGGACGGCGGCATTCACCAAGAGTGCGACGAGGCCGATGTTGAGCCCGGCCACCACGCTCACGCCGCGGCTGGCGGACACGGCGAGCACGATGATCCCCGCGACAATGCCGAGCCCGACGCTCAGCGCGGCCGGCGGGCGGCGAAGGAACGACAGCGCGACGCCGGGGAAGAGTTGGGTGATGCCGTTGTAGGCGATGAGCAAGAGGCCGACGAGCGTCGTTTTTGCCACGAGCCAAAAGCCGAACGCCAGCGCGGCGACGACGAGCACCATGCAGCGGGTGGCGAGGGTTTGCGCGGCCGGCTCGCGCGCGATGCCGAAGCGGTCGGCGAGCACGTTTTTGGAAAAAATGCTCGCCGCGGCGAGCAGTTGCACCGCGGCCGGCACGAGCGCGGCGAGGCAGCCGGCGGCAGCGACAGAGCCGAGCACCCAGGGCGGGTAGTGGCGCTGCACGACGACCATGAACGATTCGTCGGCCGCGGCGCCCTGCAACCCGGGAATGAGCAACAGCGCCGTCCAGCCGGCGAAATAGACGAGCAGCAGCACGAGTTGGTAGATCGGCAGGAAGATCGCGTTGCGACGGATTGGTTCTTCGCCGCGCGCGGAAAAAATCGCCGCCATGCTGTGCGGCCACATGTAAAAGCCGAGCGCGGTGAGCACGACCGTCGAGACAAACCACGTCTCGCCGCGCGGCGACAGGTCGTGGTTGAGCGTCATCCAATCCGGCTTCACCGCGAGGACGCGGTCAATCACCGCCGCGGACGACCCAAAGAAGTGCATGGGCAGCAGGACGCCGGCGAACAAGACGCCGGCGAGCACGAGCGCGTCTTTCACCAGGCTCGCCCACGCCATGCCGCGCAGGCCGCAGAGAAAAACGAAAGCGATCATCAGCGCGAAGCCGACGGCGACGGCGACGGTCGGGTTCAGCGAATCGTAACTCGCCAGCCGGATAAGCACCTGGATGCCGGTGAGCTGAAGCGTGGCATACGGAATGATGAAGACGAGGCTGAGCGTGGCGACAAGCGCGCCCAGGTTTGGGCTGGCGTATTGCGTGACGAAAAAATCCGCGCTGGTGAGCAATTGGTGTCGATGCGCCACGCGCCAGATCGGCGGGTTCAGGAAATACGAGAGCACGTAGGCGAGCGCGCCGTAGCAAAGAATGTAAAACGCCGGCGCCCCGCGCGCATACGCCCAGCCGGCGGCGCCGAGAAAGGTGAAGCTCGTGTAAATTTCACCGGCCAGCAGCACCCACAAAAAGAGCGTGCCGAACGAGCGGCCGCCAACGATCAGCTGGTGCGCGTCCATCCGCACCCGGCGCACGCCCCAAAGGCCGAGCGCGATGGTGCCGACGAGCACGACGACGATGATGCCCAAGGCAGTGGCGGCGTTCATAGGAAGATGACGAATGACGAAGGAATGCTCAAATGACCCAATGACCGAATGAAAGAAAGCGCCGCTCCCCCCTTCTTTGGTTGTCATCCTGAGCGGAGCGACGCAGGAGCGCAGTCGAAGGACCTCTCTCGGACAAATCCGTTTGGACGCCGATGGCGCGAGCAGCGTCCAACTGGCAATCAGCAAGAGGTCCTTCGACAAGCTCAGGATGACAGGGAGAGGCAGCGATCAACTCGTCATTCGTCATTCGTCATTGCGCCGCTGGCGGTCCCGCCACGCTGCCAGGGCCATACATACCGGAGTCAGCAGCAGCCAACCGACGATCCAGGCGAGGAGAAACGGCAGGCCGCAGATCCGCGGTTCGAGGCGATTCGCAAACGGAATGCCGGCGGTGAGCGCGAGCACGGGGATCGCGGCGAAGACGAAGGTCAGCGGAGCGTGTCCACGCTGCTGCGGGCTGCGCGACGACGATGACGATTCGGAGGCAGGCGGCTCGGGGTTCACGCGAGGAGACTAGGCAGCGGCGGCGGTGGCCGCAGCGTGGAATCGCAGCGAGCGAATCGTCCGCGCTTGTAGGAGCAGCATCGAAACACAGCGGCAGCCAGCGATCGAGCGCACCGCGACCAAGCTCTTCCACCCGAAGATTCCCGTTTCACGTCCGAGGGTTCTACGTTAGAAACGGGAACATTTCCCCCCTATGAAAATCTGCATCGTCGGCGCCGGAGCTATCGGCGGGTATCTCGGCGCGAAGCTGGCGCTCGCCGGCGAGGAAGTCACGCTCATCGCGCGCGGGCCGCACCTCCAGGCGATGCGGCGCGACGGGTTGAAGCTCATCATGAGCGACGGCAGCGAGCACGTCGCGCAGAACGTGCGCGCGATGCAAGACATGAGCGAGGCGGGACCGCAGGACCTCGTGTTGCTCACGCTCAAAACGCACAGCGTGCCGGGCGTCGCGGCGGCGATGCGCGCGCTTTACAAGGAGGACACGATCGTGCTCACCGCGCAAAACGGCGTGCCGTGGTGGTATTTTCGCAAGCACGGCGGCGAGCTGGAAGGCAAGCGCTTGGAGTCGGTCGATCCCGGCGGCGTGATCGAAACGAATCTCGAGGTTGACCGCGTCATCGGCTGCATCGTTTATCCCGCGACCGAGCTCGCCGCGCCCGGCGTCGTCAAGCACAACGAAGGCGACCGGTTCACAATAGGCGAGATCGACGGCCAGAAAACGGAGCGCGTGCAAAAGCTCGCGCAGACCCTCCAGCGGGCCGGTTTCAAGGCGCCGATCCGCGCGCAGATTCGGCATGACATCTGGGTGAAGCTCTGGGGCAACGTCGCCTTCAACCCGATCAGCGCGCTCACCGGCGCGACGCTCGACGTGATCTGCACCTATCCGCCCTCGCGCGGATTGGTCCGCGCCGCGATGGCCGAGGCGCTCGCGATTGCGGAAAAGCTCGGCATTCACTTCGGCATCTCGCTCGAACAGCGCATCGACGGCGGCGCGAAGGTCGGCGCGCACAAAACGTCGATGCTCCAGGACATCGAGACGAAACGCCCGACTGAGGTGGACGCGATCGTCGGCGCCGTCATCGAGCTCGGCCAGTTCACCGGCATTCCCACCCCGCACATCGAGTCGCTCTATGCCGCGGTGAAATTGCTCGAACGCACGGTGCGCGGCACCGCCTCGTGAGCATGCAGAAGTTTGACGAAGCGGCCGCAGCCGACTTGCGACGCCGCCCCATCCAAGCGCGCGACTCGGCCTGGGCGCAAGGGCTCGCGCGCTGGTTGATTGGCACCGGGCTGCGGCCAAACACGATCTCTGTGCTGAGCGTGGTTTGCGCGACGCTCGGCGGCGGCGCATTGTGGCTCTCGCGCGATGCCGGCAGTGTCGTGGGAAAAGTCGCGCTGCTGCTCTTCGCGGGCCTCTGTATCCAGGCGCGGCTGTTATGCAATCTCTTCGACGGCATGGTCGCCGTGGAAGGCGGCTTTCGCTCGAAGTCCGGCGAAATTTACAACGAACTGCCCGACCGGATTTCCGACGCGCTCCTGCTCGTCTGCGCCGGCTACGCTGCCGCCCCTTGGACGGGTTGGGAGCACGACCTCGGCTGGACCGCGGCGACGCTCGCGGTGCTCACGGCGTATGCGCGCACACTCGGCGTGCAGGCCGGCGCCTCGCCGCAATTTTGCGGCCCGATGGCCAAGCAGCAGCGCATGGCGACGCTCACGCTCGCGTGTGCACTGACCGCAGGCGAGACGCTGCTGCATTGGCCGCCGCGCGTGCTGGTCTTTGCGCTCGGCCTCATCGCGCTCGGCTGCGTGGCCAATGTCATCCGGCGGACCGCGCGCATCGTGCGCGAACTGGAGAGCCGCTGAGCGCTCGCCGGATCGTTCTTCCCGATGGCGCGCGCACAATTTCTGATTCCCTTCCCGCCGGCCGTTGCGCTTAAACTCGCCGGATGAACACGCTGACCGCGGCCGAAGAAACCTCTCCCGCCGCTGCCGCCGCTCCGGGCACTCCCTCGCTCTCCGAACACCGCTTCCGAACGTGGGACGGCGCGTCGCTTTTTTATCGCGCCTGGCTCCCCGACGGAAACGTCACGGCAGACCGCGCGCTGGTTTTGCTGCACCGCGGCCACGAACACTCCGGGCGCTGGCAGGAAGTCGCCACGGCGCTGGCCAGGCCGGACACCGCGGTCTTCGCCTGGGACGCGCGCGGCCACGGGCAATCGCCGGGCGAGCGCGGCGACGCGGAGAACGTCGGCGTCTATGCAAAAGACCTCGATTGGTTCATGCGTCATCTCGCCGAGACGCACGGCGTCGCGCTCGAAAATTTCGCGCTCGTCGCGCACAGCGTCGGCGCGGTGATCGCAGCGACGTGGGTCCACGATTACGCGCCGCCGATCCGCGCGCTCGTGCTCGCCACGCCGGCGTTTCGCGTGAAGCTCTATGTGCCGCTGGCGATCCCCGGCTTGCGCCTGCTACAGCGCGTGAAACCGCGCGCGAACATCCAGAGCTACGTCACCGGCAAGTGGCTCACGCATGATCCCGCCGAGGCGCGCGCTTACGATGCGGACACCACGATTTCCAAACAAATTTCCGTGCGCGTGCTGCTTGATTTGCACGATACCTCGACGCGGCTCGTCGCCGATGCCGGCGCGATCGTCATGCCGACGCTCCTGCTCGCCGCCGGGTCGGACCGCGTGGTGAAAACGACGCCGCAGCGCGCATTTTTCGATCGGCTTTCTTCGTCGAAAAAAGAGTTCGAAACCCTTGAGGGTTTTTCGCACGCCATCTTTCACGAAACCGGCCGCGGCCGCGTGATCGAGCGCATGCGGCAATTCCTCGACGAAGCTTTCGCGACGACGGACAACTCGGACGCCGCGTTGCTCGCGGCCGATCAGGCAGGTTTCACGAAAACGGAATACGACCGCCTGCGCGCGCCATTGCCGGCGCTGTCGCCGCGCGGCCTCAACTTCGCCGCGCAACGCGCCGGCATGAACACGCTCTGCCGTTTGAGTCGCGGTGTCACCCTCGGCTGGGCGACCGGTTTCGACTCCGGCCAGTCGCTCGACT
>CAXTRS010000054.1:0-17858 GCA_964246635.1 uncultured Chthoniobacterales bacterium
CTGAAGCCCACGGCATAAGCGGTGGGTTACGTGCAGAAACGGAACCCAGCCCCGGCAGGGGCGAAAGAATCTTGTGCGCGGCCGGCACGCTGACCCACGTAGGTGTTCTTACGCCCCTGCCGGGGCTGGGACCTCTTTACGATTTTCCCACGGCTCACGCCGTGGGCCAGGGTTCTGTCGCCCCTGCCGGGGCTGCGAAAGCGGACGCATCGCTCGTCATGCGCAACCCTCAACCCGCGACTCGCAACCCGTCACTCCGCTCCCATTGCCGCGTGAAATTCCTGTAGTGTCCGCACGGTCATTCCCTTCGCCTGCAACGAGCGGATGCCGCCGATGCTGGCGGCGGCGGCGCTCAGCGTGGTCATGATCGGGATGCGGTAACTCACCGCCGCGCCGCGGATGCGCACTTCGTCCTGGCGCGGCGTCTTGCCGCTGGGCGTGTTGACGATGAACGCGATCTCGCCGTTTTGGATCATGTCGAGCACGTGCGGCCGGCCTTCGGCGAGCTTGAACAATTTTTTCACCGGCACCCCGGCGGCTTCGAGCGCGGCGGCGGTGCCGCTGGTGGCGAACAGCTCGAAGCCAAGTTCGACGAACGTTTTCGACAACTCGACCGCATACGCCTTGTCGCTGTCCTTCACGCTGATGAACAAATTACCCGCGCGCGGGAGGGGCGAGCCGGCGGCGGTTTGCGATTTGGCAAACGCCATGCCCAAGTCGGTGTCGATACCCATGACCTCGCCAGTGGACCGCATCTCCGGCCCGAGCGTGATGTCGATGCCAGGGAAACGGCTGAACGGAAACACCGCTTCTTTCACCGCGAAGTGCGGCGGCACGATTTCCTCGGTGAAACCAAGCTCTTTCAACGTCTGCCCGGCCATGACTTTCGCCGCGAGCTTGGCGAGCGGGACGCCGATGGCCTTGCTCACGAATGGGACGGTGCGCGAGGCGCGCGGGTTGACTTCGAGCACATAAACCTGCTCGTCTTTCACGGCGAACTGCACGTTCATCAGGCCGCGCACCTGGAGCTCGGCGGCGAGCGCTTTGGTCGCGGCGGCAATCGTCATTTTCACGTGCCCGGTGAGCGAATGCGACGGGATAACACACGCGCTGTCGCCGGAATGAATGCCGGCCTGCTCGATGTGTTCCATGATCGCGCCAACGACGTGCGTTTCGCCGTCGGAAATGCAATCGACATCGACCTCGACGGCGTCTTCGAGAAAACGATCGACGAGGATCGGCCGCTCGGGGCTGACGCTGATCGCGTTGCGCATGTAACGGCGCAGGTCGTCCTCCTGATAGACGATTTCCATCGCGCGTCCGCCCAGAACAAAGCTGGGTCGCACGAGCACCGGGTAGCCGATCTTGCGCGCGATGTCGGCGGCATCGTCCTCGTTTGTCGCGGTGCCGTTCGGCGGCTGGTTGAGGCCGAGTTTTTCGAGCAGCGCGGCGAAGAATTTCCGGTCCTCGGCCTGCTCGATGGATTTCGGCGAAGTGCCGATGATGTTGACGCCGTTTTCCTGCAACGCGGCCGCGAGGTTCAGCGGCGTCTGGCCGCCGAATTGCACGATGACGCCCCACGCCTTTTCGCGCTCGTAAATGTTGAGCACGTCTTCGAGCGTAAGCGGCTCGAAATAGAGCTTGTCGCTGGTGTCGTAGTCGGTCGAAACGGTCTCGGGATTCGAGTTCACCATGATGGTCTCGAAGCCCGCTTCTTTCAGCGCGAACGCGGCGTGGACGCAGCAATAGTCAAACTCGATGCCCTGGCCGATGCGGTTCGGCCCACCGCCGAGGATCATGATTTTTTTCTTCTCGCCGCCGCGCGTTTCGTCCTCGTCGCCGTAGGTGGAATAATAATAGGGCGTGTAAGCCTCGAACTCGGCCGCGCAGGTATCGACGAGCCGGTAGGTCGGCACGAGGTCGGCGGTTTTGCGTTGCGCGCGGATTTCGTCTTCGCGCAGGTGCGTGAGGTGCGCGAGCTGGCGGTCGGAGAAGCCGAATTTTTTCGCGCGACGGAGTTTGATGTCCGCCGGGTTCGCACGATACGCGTTCTCTTCATCCACGATCTGGCGAAGCTGGTTCAGGAACCACGGGTCGATCTTTGTCAGCTCGAAAATCTGCGCGTCCGTCATGCCGGCGAGCACGGCGAAGCGCAGATAAAAAAGCCGCTCGGCGTTGGGCACCGCGAGCTTGCGGCCGATGGCGTCCTCGTCCCAATCGCCATTGGCCAGGATCGGGTAATCGTCCTTGCCGTCGGCGCCGAGTCCGCCGCGGCCGGTCTCGAGTGAGCGGAGTGCTTTTTGCAGCGCCTCTTTGAACGTGCGGCCGATCGCCATCGCCTCGCCGACGCTCTTCATTTGCGTGGTGAGCGTCGCGTCGGCCTGCGGAAATTTCTCGAACGTGAACCGCGGGATTTTCACCACACAATAATCAATGCTCGGCTCGAAAGAGGCCGGTGTCTCGCGCGTGATGTCGTTCTTCAATTCGTCGAGCGTGTAGCCGACCGCCAGCTTCGCCGCGATCTTCGCAATCGGGAAGCCCGTCGCCTTCGACGCCAGCGCGCTGGAGCGACTCACGCGCGGGTTCATTTCGATCACCACCATGCGGCCGTTCGCCGGGTTCACGGCAAACTGGATGTTCGACCCGCCGGTCTCGACGCCGATCTCGCGGATGACCGCGAAACTGGCGTCGCGCATGAGCTGATACTCGCGGTCGCTGAGCGTCTGCGTCGGCGCCACGGTGATCGAGTCGCCGGTGTGCACGCCCATCGGATCGAGGTTCTCGATCGAACAAACAACGACGCAGTTGTCCGCCCGGTCGCGCATCACTTCCATCTCGAATTCCTTCCACCCCAGGAGCGACTCTTCGATGAGCACTTCCTTCACCGGTGACAGGCTCAGCCCGCGCCGGACGATCTCGTCGAATTCAACCTTGTTATACGCGATGCCCCCGCCCTGACCGCCGAGCGTGAACGCCGGCCGGATGATGAGCGGGAAGCTCCCGATTTTTTTCGCGCCCGCGCGCGCTTCCTGAATGGTGTGCGCGATGGCGGAGCGCGGCACGTCCAATCCAATTTTGAGCATCGCTTCCTTGAAAAGCTGGCGGTCTTCCCCCTTCGCGATGGCCTCCGCGTTCGCGCCGATGAGCCGCACGCCGTGCTTGATGAGGATGCCTTCGCGCACCAGGTCCATCGCGGCGTTGAGCGCCGTCTGGCCTCCGAGCGTGGGCAGGATCGCGTCCGGCCGCTCGCGCGCCAGAATTTTCTCGATCACCTCGACCGTGATCGGCTCGACATACGTGCGCGCCGCGAACTCCGGGTCGGTCATGATCGTCGCCGGATTCGAGTTGATGAGCACGACCTCGTAGCCCTCCTCGCGCAGCGCCTTGCACGCCTGCACGCCGGAATAGTCGAACTCGCAGCCCTGGCCGATGACGATGGGTCCGCTGCCGATGAGCAGGATTTTTTTCAGGTCGGTGTTCTTGGGCATAGCGGCGGGCGGGCGAGAGGAAAACGGGGCGGCGAAAAAGCCCACAACGTAAACGCTAAAGCGGCGCAAAACACAAAGCGGATTTGTTGCCGGCAGAGGCGAGTTTTTCCGATGTCGCGATTTGCCCGAATTTCTCCACGCGCTCCGCGCAAAGGATCGTTCGCAGCCGATTTTCCATTGGATTCTGCGCGCCGATTCGGCTGCCTGCATCCGGGCCGCGGCGGCGCGCGCATCTGCTCTGTAAAGAAGTCTCCCAACAACCTCCTCGCCACATGAAAACTTCGTTTCGTTTCTCTGCGGCCACAGCCGCGCTCGCCCTCCTGGCCGCCAGCCTGCCACTCGCGCTGCCGTGTTCAGCGCGCGCGGAGAAAGGCATCCTGCTGGCCGACGTCACCTTGCCCAGCACCGGATCCGTCCCGGAGATCATCGTTGTTCCTCCCAACCAGATCCAGGTGATCGCGCCTTTCGACACCACGCAGCTCTCCTCGACGCCGACCTTCTACCAGCTCAGCGGCTTCGTGGAAGGCGACAGCCGGCTGGTGGATATCGACTACTATCCGGTCAACGGCGTGCTCTACGGCATGGCCGCCAGCGGCAACCTGTATTACATCATCACCTCCGGGGACAAGGCTGGGCAAATGGGCCTGGCCGCCACGCCGAGCGCGCCGGCCAGCGGCTCGCCGATCGTCAACGCGACGAACATCGACTTCAACCCCGCCGCGGATCGCCTGCGCGTCTATGCCAGCGGCGCCAACGGGGCCACGCGCACCCTGCGGCTGACGCCGAACGTCTTCGACAACGCCGGCCTCACCTCGGCCGCCACCACCGACGACGGCACGCTCACCTTCAACACCGGCGGCACGGCCGGCGACCTCATCGGCGGCAACGCTTACACCAACAACTTCAACGGCACCACGGCGACCGCGCTCTTCAGCATCGATCTGACCACCGACAACCTGCTGGTGAACTCCACGCCGGCGGGCGGCGCGGCCGGTTCCTTTGGCCAGCTCGATTTGCGCGCGCCGCTCACGCTGAACGGCACGAAGGTCGATTTCGGCGTCAACGGCAACGACAACGTCGGCTTCGACATCTCGCCGAGCAGCGTGGCCTACCTTTCCAACGGCAACACGTTTTACACCGTCGATCTGAACAGTGGCGCGCTGACGCTCCTCGGCACGATCGGCCCGATCCAGGGCAACGCCGCCGCCGTCACCAGCTTCGCCATCGTCACGCCGCCGCCGTCGGCCCAATTCTTCACCGGGCAGGCAGAGCTGCCGGGCAGCTTCTACTACCTGGCGTTTCCCACCGGGCAGTTCTTCGGTTACTACACCTTCCTGTTCTATCCGTATTTGTATCACGACGACCTGGGCTTCGAGTATTTCATCGACGCGAAGGATGGCGCGGGCGGCGCTTATCTCTACGACTTTAAGCTCGGGGTCTTCTTCTACACCAGTCCGAGTCTGTTCCCGTATCTCTACAACTTTGCCACCAACTCGTTCTTCTATTGTTTCCCGGACGGCAACCGACCGGGCCATTACTTGACGAACCCGCGGGTGTTCTACGATTTCGGCAAAAAGGACTTCGTCTTTTCGCAGTAAATCGCGAGGCGGTTCGTCAGGAAGGAGTGCCCCAGCGGGTTGGCCGCGCCGCGGCGATTGCGTTTGCGGGTAGGCCAGAAACACCTGGGCAAAAGTTGGCAAACAGGAACCGTCAATTGGGTTGGGACGCTTGATTCTTTTCGGCAACCATTCACTGTTGGTGCCTGTGCACCGAACCAGTGTTTCAAGCGACGACCGCAATAAAACAGGCGCTCTTGCGGCTCCGAATTATCCTGCCGCCACCGAGGCGCCGCCGCGCCGGCGCCCGTTGTGGCAGCCGGAGCGGCGGTGGACTTGGGGAGTGCTCTTTTTGATGGTCGCCGGCCTGCTGTTTTTTCGGCAGCCGGCGGCGATTCGGCATCCGACTTTCGTCGCCGAGGACGGCGCAGTGTTCTTCAAGCAAGCCTACGAGCAGGGCGCCTTTTCCTTGCTCCTGCGCCCGCACGCCGGCTACCTGCAAGTCGTCCCGCGCATCGCTGCCGCGGTGGCGAGTTGGTTCCCGTTGTGGCTGATGCCGGCCACGTATTCGGTGATCTCGCTGCTGATCGCGGCGGGCGTGTTCACGTTTTTCTACGCGGCAAGTTTCCGTTCAGTCATCGCCAGTGATGCGACTCGGGTCTGTGTCATCTTGCTTCTGACCATCATGCCGAACACGGACCCGCTCATGCGCTTGGCGGCGCTGCCGTGGTATATGCTCTGGCTCATCATCCTCGTCACCTTGATGGAACTGCCGCAGTCGGCGTGGGGGCGGGGCTGCCTTTTCGGCGCGGCCACGCTGGCGGTCTGGTCAACGCCGGTGGCGGCGGTCTGCCTGCCGCTGGTTCTTTACCGCATCTGGCGGGCCGCGGCGCGGGCGGAGCGGCTGTGGTGGAGCGCCATGCTGTTGTCCATGATCGGGTATATCCTGGCGGCGGAGTCCGGTGCCGCGCTGAGCGCGGCCCTGCGCCAGCCCGGCGTGGTGTGGTCGATCATTCATGGCATCGGCTATCGCGTGTTTTGCTTTTTTTTCCTCGGCTACGTGCTGGCGCGGCCGCTGCCGGAGACCGTGGGCTGGGAGGTGGTCACCCGCTTGTCGCTGCTGCTGGCGGCCGGCTGCGCGCTCGCGGCTATCGGCGCAGCGGTCCGCGCAAAGCGGCGTCTGCCGCCGATGGCGGGCGGCGGTGTCGCTCCCTGGGCGAGCCTGGTCGTGCTTTATCTGATCCTGGCGTCGCCGACGCTCTTTGTGCTGCGGCCGCCGATCGTGCCGGATTTTCTTGTGACGAACATCAACACTTGCATCGCCCACCAACGCTACTTCTACTGCTCGACTCTGTTGCTCTGCGTGCTGGGCGGCATCGTTTACGATAGGCTCCTCCGCGCTCGGCTGCAGCAGGCCGGCGCGCTCGCGCGGGCGGGCGCTGCGGTGTTGTTGCTCGGCTGGATCAGCCTGCATACGCCCGCCTACGTGCAGTGGGACTGGCAGAACAAGCCGGGTTGGAAACACTTCACCCGCGAAATCCGGGCCGCGGAAGACCGGGTGAACAAAACGGGCGGGCGCGAAGTGGTGCACATCCCCACCGCGGTGGACGAGTGGCCCATTGATCTCGTGGTCGAGGCAAAGAAGACACCCAGCGCAGGGTCCGGGAAGCCTTAATCTACGCCATGCCCGCGCCGTCCCACGGTTACATCTTTTCGGAAATCAGCGGGGCGTTCACGGACGCCTTGCGCAGTTTCGCCCTCGGTGCTGCCGGGTTCCTTTTTCTCTGCCCCTGCAACTGGGCGCAACAACCGCCGCCGCCGCCGCCGCACGCGGCCAGCACGTCTGGTGTTGGGTCAACCGACAGCCGGCCGGTCGCCGCGCCGCGCGTGCCGGTGATCGACGTGACCGATCTTTACCACCCCCCGCAGGACCCAGACGACAACTTCGACCTGCTGATGGCCTACGGTCTACCCGAAATCGACTTGCGCGCCGTGGTGCTGGATTGCACCGACGGCTTCCGCCAGCCGGTCTCCGACGTGCCCGGCATGTGGGTCGATAAGAACGGTCCGCGTGAGCCGGGCTTCATCCCCGTCGCGCAGCTCAACTACCTTTTCGACCGCGCGGTGCCTTGCGCCGTCGGCCCGTTTCAACGGCTGACTTCGCCCGAGGACACCGCGCGCGGCGTGCCGAAATTTCAACAGGCCGGCATCGAGCTGATCCTGACCGTGTTGCGGGAAAGCCGGGAGCCAGTGGAGATCGTTTCTTTCGGATCGGCGCGCGCGATTGCCGCGGCGTTCAACCGCGAGCCCGAGCTATTGCGCGCGAAAGTCCGGCGCATCCATCTCTGCGCGGGCGCCAGCGGGCGCGACTTTCTCGAATGGAACGCGCAGCTCGATCCGCACGCGCTCGTCTGCCTGCTGCGCTCCCGGTTGCCGATCGACCTTTACCCGTGCGCGACAAACGAAAGTCCGTTTGCGGCCGGCCCGCACAATACCTACTGGCAACTCTCGGATCTCGGTTTCGTGGCGCACATGCACCCGGGCCTGCGCCGGTATCTGGCCTACGCGTATGCGCGGGTGAACCGCAGCGATTTCCTGCGCGCGATGGACACCGATTGGCCCGTGGACTTCGCCAAACCGCCCTTCGCCGGGCAGCCGCAACACATGTGGACGCAAGCCGTCTGGGCGCAGGTGGCCGGACGCAAGTTGGTGCGTCGCGGCGAAGGGCATCGCCTCCTGCCGGCGGCGGAGGCCGGCGCGCGGGATGAAACCGTGGTCGAAACAGTGCGACCCTGCCGTGTGCAAGCGGGAGCGGACGGCCGTTTCGAGTTGCAACTGCTCGAGGAAGCGGGCCGCGCGGGCAGCAATTTCCGCGTCTTCGAGCGGGCCGACCCCGCGCTGGACGCGCGCGCCTGGAACAGCGCGCTCCCCGCGCTCTACACGGAATTTCGCCCGACCCGTTGAAAGGTTTTTTCAGGGTCGTCGCCAACGCCGGCGAGGAGGCGTCACGGCACCGAGGTATCCTGGCCCGTCTCCGGGTCGAGCCAGCGCGGCACGGGCGAGATTTCCAACGAAAGACGGGCCCGCTTGCCGGTTTTCAAGAACACGCATTCCGGGAAGCGCTCGGGCGTCGTGCGCAGCCAACCCGGCACGGTGTCCACGAGCGGAGCAAAGACGATCTCCGGCGTCGGCTCCGGCATGCAATAAATCCATCCGACCAGGGGATGGTAAATGGACGGATAATATTGGGCATCGAATGCCCCCAGCCAGGGGGACACACACCAGCCGCTCGGCAGGATGCGCACCTCGCCCAGGCGCGGCAGGTCGCGCGTCGTCGCGCCGGCGCCGTCGAGCAGCGTGAAGCCGTCCACCACGGGATCCTCGCCGCGGTCGGCCGCCGCGGGCGCGGCGAAAATCGCGGTGCGCGAAGTTTCGTCCCCGCCGCCGAATCGTTCTTCGAGGATAAGCCGAAACATGGCCGGAGTAACCCAAGGCTGAGGCGACGAGCGCGCGCCGAATTCGGCGAAGGGGCGCAGCGCGTGGCTGCTCCAAATATAAGGTGAAGGTGAAACATAAACGATGCGCGACGGCGGCGACGCCGCACGGTCGAAGCGGTCGTGCAACGCGCGGCGCAGTTCCGCCAGTTCCACGCGGTTCGGCTTCGTGAGACCGTGGTGCAAATGGTGTCGGGTCGCGAGGAGGAGGAAGAGCACCGTCGCGAGCAGCACGGCGCCTTGCGCAACGCGCGCCCAGGGTGCGGAGAGCATCCGCCCGAGCACGGCCCGCCAACCGAGCAGCGCGGAAAAAATCAGCACGGCGAAAACGGTCGGCAGGGTGCGAAACGAGACGGTGTTTTCCTTCACCACGGCGAGCGGGCTCACTGCGATGGCGAGCGCCGTCAAAACCGCGGCAGCCAGGACCCAGTCGGGCCGGAAGCGACGGCGCTCCCGGCCGTCGGGGGCAGACACCGGCGTGCGGTGAAACAAAATCGCGCCGACCACGCCAGCGGCCACCAGCGTGGCGGCCACGACCTGCCAGAGGAACGCCTGCAGGCGCAGCCACGAAGTCAGCGAGCACCAGAGCACCGGGCCGAAGAGGTAGCGCAACTTCCCGCCGACATCGCTCACCAATTCCGCGCGCACCGTCGCGCCGGTTCTCGGCGAGCCGAGGCTCGCGAGCAGCCCTTTGTAAGCGGCGAAATAAACCGCCGTCCAAAGCACGAACACCGCCGTGCCGCGCCACAGGGCGCGCCAGGTCGCCGCGGGTTCCTCGCCGCGCGCCGCGAAAGCGCCGGCGACGATCGCCAGCATGAAATACGTCGTCGAAGGCTGATACGTCGCGTGGCCGAGAATCACCGCCAGACCGACGAGCGCGTGGGTTCCCCAGCGCCGCCGCCGGGACTGCGGCTCGGTATTCGCCGCCCACGCCCAGGTCCACATGCCCGCCGCATAAGCCAGCACCGAAGCGTAAGGATACGACCAGAGCTCCGCCCAGCCGCCGAGCACCCCGAAAGCGGGCGATAACACGGCAGCCAGCGACAAACCCGCGGCCAGCCCCGCGGGAAAACGCAGCCAGCGCCACAGATGCCAGCATTGCAGGCACGCCAGCAGCCAGACGCCGAGCAGCGCGAGCGCGCGGACGCCGGCGAGTTGCTCCAGACTGCGGGGAAACGAAAACGCGCCGATCCAGATCAACCCACCCAGGGGCCGGCCCTGCTGGGCGAACTCGTTGGTCCAGAGGGGAAAGAGCCGGTGCAGCTTGCGCCACAAAAGCGGATAATCATCGTTGTAGCCGTAGGTCTGCGTGAGCGTCGGCAGAAAGGCATGGCACAGCACCGCCGCCAGCAGCAGCGAAACGAGCAGCGGCAGGAAGAAGAAACGCACGCCGGAACCCGAGCGGTGTTGGATCGGCTGAGAATCGAGGTTCAAGTGTCGAGCGGTGTGTGAAAGACCAAGCCCTGTGGCGAAAAGCTCCTTGTAGGTCGCCATCCGCCACGCCATGAACGAGCGCCTTTCTTTTGTCTGTGGAGGCTCGGGATGACAAGCGGAGAATCCGCGGTGATCGCGCGGTGCAGGGCCACACTTCCCGCCTACCGCCCGTGCTCCTGTCGTTCGACTCCAGCGTGGAAAAAATTGCGTCCGCCGCGACTCGGTGATTGACAACGCGCGGGAAGCGGCGCCTTCCTCGCGCTGATTTTTTTTTAAAATATGCTCGAACTCGAAGTCTATGCGCCCGGCGTGCGCGAGCTGGGCAAAATCATGGAGCTCGACCGCACGCTCAGCGCGCTGAGCGGCACGCGCTACAAGGTCGATCGCAACCACGACATCGTTTACCTGGAATTCGACGACGAGCCGCCGGCGTTGAGCAGCGCCGAAGTGCTCCAGGCGTTTCACCGGCTCGGGCTGCCGGCGCGATTTGTCGGCGCGGTGCCGAGCGGGCTGCAAGCGTCGTCGGCGGCGATGCTCAGCCGCACGCAACGCATCCGGCCGTGAGGGTTGACAACTGTAGCGGCGGTCTATGACCGCCCTTTTCACGCAAATTGCTGATCCTAAAAGTGGCGGTCATAGACCGTCGCTACAGTTGTCACCGCCCCGGCATCGCCTCGAAGAGGTAGCCGTGGAGATACTCCGTCTCGGGCAAGGTGAGCACGACCGGGTGGTCGGCGCTCTGGCCGAAGCGATGCAACAGACGCAACGCGCGCCGGGCATCCACGCTGGCCTCGGCAATCGTCTCGCGGAAGACGGCGTCGCCGACGTGGTGCGAGCAGCAAAACGTCGCCAGCAGGCCGTCGTCGGCGAGGAGCTTCAACGCGCGGAGATGGATTTCCTTGTAGCCGCGCAACGCGTCGTCGAGCCGGCCCTTGGATTTCGTGAACGACGGCGGGTCGAGGATGACGAGATCGTAGATCGCGCCGCGGCGTTCCTCGGCAGGCAGGAAGTCGAAGACATTCGCTTCGACCCAGTTCACCGCATCATCGGGCAGCGCGTTGCGCGCCCCGTTCGCGCGCGCGGCGGCGAGCGCGTCGGCGCTGGCCTCTACAGCGGTCACGTTCCTTGCGCCGGCCTGCGCGCAAAACAGCGCGAAGGCGCCCTGGTTGGTGAAACAATCGAGCACCCGCCGGCCGCGCGCGTGCGCGGCGACGAGCGCGTAGTTGTCCACCTGATCGAGATAGAATCCGGTCTTGTGTCCGCGCGCGAGATCGAGGCCGAAGCGCACCGTCGTCATGCCGCCGTTCCCGGCGAGCGGCAGCGCGATTTCCACTTCGCCCGGCGCTTCGCCAAAGAGCACGCCGCTGACAAGCTCCATGCCTTCTGCGCGACGCACCGGCGCGTCGTTGCGTTCGAGGATCGCGCGCGGTTGCAACTCGGCGACGAGCGCTTCGGTGATCAGTGCTTTCCGGTCGTCCATTGCCCGCGTCAGGGTTTGGAGCACGAGCACGTCGCAGTAGCGGTCCACGATTACGCCCGGCAGCCCGTCGCTCTCGCTCCAGACCAAGCGGCAAGGGCGCGTTTCGACATCAAAGCCGCGGCGCCGGCGCAGGTCCACGGCCAGCGCGATGCGTCGCCGAAAAAAGTCGAGATCGAGCTCCTGCCGCCGCCGCGAAAAACGCCGCGCCACGATCTGCGACGCCGGGTTATAAATTGCGCTGCCGAGCGGCCGGTCCTTCCCGTCTTTCAGCGAAACCACCGCCCCCGGCTGCGGATCGCCAAATGCCTTCAGCACCTCGCTGGCATAAACCCAATCGTGGCCGTGAAAAATGCGCGCGCGCGGTTTGATGACGAGGCCAGCCATGAGGGGAAAGGCTAAAGGCTAAAGGCTGAAGGCTAAAGGGGGAAAAACCGCGACATCGGCCGCCAGCAGTTCTCTGATTTTTAGCCTTTAGCCTTTAGCCTTTTCTTCACAGCGGCTGAAAATGCTGCGCCAGCGACGAGTCTTCCGGCACGCCGATGATCCGATAGTGACGCGGGAGAAACCAGCTCACGTAACGAAACGCGCCCGGCACCGTCCAGCCTTCCGCCAGCCGACTGGCGAAAATGTTGAAAGCGAGGCTTTCGGGCGGACGCGCGGTGGCATCGACAAGCATGAACATCCGCGGCTCGGCGATGCCGAGTTGCTCTTGCATGAAACGCCGCAATAGCGCGCGCGTGGCGGCTGGCAACAGGCGCTCGGAAGGGCTGGCGACGAGAACCTCGCGATCGGCTGCGGCGGGCGGAATTTCGTCAGGCACTGGCCCGGCGGCGAGGCGGCCATAGAGTCGCAGGCTCAACAGGTCGCCGCAGGAAAAAACCCAGTCCGATCCGCCGCCGGGTTGCGGGTTCAGCACCGCGCCGCAGCCGCGTTCGGTGAGCGTTTCGGCGACGCTGGCCAGCGAGATCGTCGGTGTTGTGCTGCTGGTGTTGTCGCTCAAACGGAACCCGGCGTAGGGCATCCGGTCGGGGCCAAGGAATTCGGGCGGATCCGCGGGCACCAGCGCGGCGGCTGCCATCGCGGCGTAAAAATTCGTTTCCCACGCAGCGTCGCGATTCGCCGCCGGCACACGCAGGAGATCGGCGGCATCACGGCCCAGTCCGGGGTCGGGCGCATGCGGGAAAAAGGAAGCGGCCACTTCACGCGCGGCTTCCGTCGGGGCTGCGTTGGCGGCGCGAGCGCGGCGTTTGGCGTCGCGAGTGTTGAGCGCGATGCCGGACCAAAACAGGAAGAGAAAAGCGAGGCCGAAAACGATCAGCGCGCTCCAGGCCACAGGCCCCGCCGGGCGGCCGCGCGGAGCGTCGAGCACCTGCCAGAAGGCGGCGATGGTCAGCGCGCCGCAGAAGAGCGTGGCGACCAGAATGGGAACGCGTTGGCGCATGGGAAGGATTTTGCGAGAGCGTAAACACTCGCGCGGGCGCGTGTCCAGAGTCGCTGCCGGTTGTTAATGGAGAAGAAGTTTTGTAGGTAGAGACGCACCTCCGGGGCGTCCGAAGATCTTGTCTTTCTGCGGCTGAGCGGAAATCTTCCGCGCACCAGATTCTACGGACGCCCCGGAGGTGCGTCCCTACCTAAAGAAGGGGTTTCGGCGCGACGCCAAAAACCACCCGGCCGCTGTCTGTGGCCAAGGTGGCCGCGAGCGTCAAATTGCAACGCAGTTTGGCGTAAAATAACCACGCCGCACAAAACCGCGCATCGGCTGGCATGGCCGTTCGGCGGACGGCAGAGGGAAGGCGTTGCTGGCACCGGCTTTGCTAAGAAGGCGCGCCGTTAGCCGAGCGATCTCTGTGAGAACCTCTTGCTAGCTTCCCAAGCGCAACTCGCCGTAGCGATGAATCCGCTCCCGAATTGATCTGCCTTTTGCGTTGACGATGAAATCCTCCCTCCGCGTTCTTCCAAAATTTTTCCCACTTCTTCTCGCCGCCGCGCTCGCTTTCCTCGCGTCGCCACCGTCCAAATCCGCCGACAATTCCCCGCCCGTGGCCAAAGCCGCGCCGAGTGTCGAACAGCGGCTCGCCGATCTCGAAGCCTACGTGAACAACGCTGCGCGCGGCGCCGACGCCACCGACGCAAAAATTTCCTCCAACATCCCTGGTCCGGGTCCGGGTCATAATGCCTGGATGATGACGTCCTCCGCGCTCGTGTTGTTCATGACGCTGCCCGGGCTCGCGCTCTTTTACGGCGGCCTGGTGCGGCGCAAAAACGTCCTCAGCGTCATGGCGCAATGCCTCGGCTGCGCGGGGTTGGTGACGATCCTTTGGTGGCTCTGCGGTTACTCGATGGTCTTCGCGAAAGGCAGTCCGTTCCTGGGCAATCCGCTAACACACGCGTTCCTGCGCGGCGTCGATGCCAATCCGAACACGGATTACTCGTTTTGGGTCTCGCACAACGTCTTCGCGATCTTCCAGCTCATGTTCGCAATCATCACGCCGGCGCTGATCGTCGGCGCGATCGCGGAGCGCATGAAATACACCGCGCTGATGGCGTTCATCGCGGGGTGGATGCTGCTCGTCTATTTCCCGCTCGCGCACATGGTCTGGGGCATCGACGGCCTGATGAACGGCGTCTGGAACGCGGACGCAAAAATCCCGGCGCTCGACTTCGCCGGCGGCACAGTCGTCCACATGTCTTCGGGCTGGAGCGCGCTCGTGCTCTGTCTGCTCTTGGGCAAGCGGCTTGGCTTCGGCAAAGAGGCGATGCCGCCGCACTCGATGGTGCTCTGCATGATCGGCACCGGCATGCTCTGGGTCGGCTGGTATGGCTTCAACGCCGGCAGCGCGCTGGCGGCCGACGGCATCGCGGCGAATGCGTTCATGACGACGACGCTCGCCGCCGCGGTGGCGGCGTTTTCCTGGGGCACGGCGGAGTTTTTCCTCAAGGGCAAACCGGGCATCCTCGGCTTTTGCTCGGGCGCGGTCGCGGGTCTGGTCGTCATTACGCCGGCGTGCGGATTTGTGAACGCCAGCGGCGCCGTCGCCATTGGCATCGTCGCCGGGCTGGTGCCGTTTTTTGCGTGTTGGAAACTGAAGAGCTGGCTCGGGTATGATGATGCGCTGGACACCTTTGGCGTGCATGCCGTCGGCGGCACGCTGGGCGCGCTGCTCACCGGCGTTTTTGCCACGCCGGCGGTGAATGCGAACCTCGCCAAATCCGCCGCCGGCGCCGCGCTTAGTCCGGCGAGCGCGAATGGCCTGGCTGACCGCGCTTTGGGTCACACCGTTTGGCTGCCGCAACTCGGAGCCATCGGCGTGACGCTCGTGCTGGCGATTGCGGGCACCGCATTACTTGCGTATGCGGTGAATGCGCTGGTCGGCTTGCGCGTCAGCCCCGAGACCGAATACCACGGCCTCGACCTTTCTGAACATGGCGAAGAAGGCTACGCCGATGTCACTACCGGCTACGGCCGCGCGCCGCTGGGCATGGCGACTTCGATGCTCGTCGCGGAAGGCGCGCGACGAGACGACGTTCGCGCGCCCGCATTGTCCAACGCCAACCTGTAGCGGCGGTCCATGACCGCATTTCTTTTTTCCCTAGCCCACGCTGTGGCCGGGCGGCGAATAGGCGGTCATAGACCGCTGCTGCAGTCCCGCTCCTTTCTTGCCACCTCGCCCCGTTTTCATTAGACCTTTCAGTTCCCGTTTTCTCCATCCCCGCAACTCGCAACTCGCAACCCGCAACCCGCCAACAACCGACCCAATTATGAGTGGAAGCATCTCTCGTCTGCAAGCCATCAGCGCCGTCACCAACTTCAAGCCGTCGCACGCTCCGTTGAGCTTCGCCGAGACCCCGGCGCACGAAGTCTTCGGCGCCAACGTGTTCAGCCCCGCCGTGATGAAAGAGCGGTTGCCGAAGGGTATTTACAAGGGCTTGATGCAGACGATCGAAAGCGGCGCGAAGCTCGATCCGACGGTCGCCGACGTGGTCGCCACGGCGTTGAAAGATTGGGCGGTGGAACGCGGCGCCACGCACTACGCGCACATCTTTTATCCCCTCACCGGACTCACCGCGGAGAAGCACGATTCCTTCCTCTCGCCCGACGGCCAGGGCGGCGCGATGGCGGAGTTTTCCGGCAAGACGCTGACGCAGGGCGAACCCGACGCATCGAGCTTTCCGAGCGGCGGCATCCGCTCGACCTTCGAGGCGCGCGGCTACACGGCGTGGGATGTCACCAGCCCGGCTTACATTCTCGAAAATCCGAACGGCAACACGCTCTGCATTCCGACCGCGTTCGTTTCCTGGACCGGCGAAGCGCTCGACAACAAAACGCCGCTCCTGCGCGCCATGCAGGCGCTCGACAAACAGGCGCGCCGCATCCTGAAAATCTTCGGCCACGAGAACATCGCGCACGTCGCCTCGACCGCCGGCGCCGAGCAGGAATACTTCCTCATCGACCGCAACTTCTTCTTCGCCCGGCCCGACCTGCTCAACGCCGGCCGCACACTCTTCGGAGCCAAGCCGCCGAAGGGTCAGGAGTTTGAGGACCAATACTTCGGCGTCATTCCGGACCGCGTGCTCGCCTGCATGCTCGAAGCCGAGCGCGACCTCTACAAGCTCGGCATCCCGATCAAGACGCGGCACAACGAAGTCGCGCCGAGCCAATACGAGATCGCGCCGGTGTATGAGACCAGCAACATCGCCGCGGATCATCAGCAGCTCGTGATGATCACCCTGCGCCGGGTTGCCGAAAAATACGGCCTCGCGTGCTTGTTTGCGGAGAAGCCCTTCACCGGCATCAACGGCTCCGGCAAGCATCTTAATTTTTCGCTTGGCAATTCCACGCAAGGCAACCTCCTCGAGCCCGGCGACAGCCCGCACGAGAACGCGCAGTTCCTCGTCTTCTGCGGCGCGGTCATCCGCGCGGTCGGGCGGCACGCGTCGCTGCTGCGCGCCGTGATCGCCAGCGCCGGCAATGACCACCGACTCGGTGCCAACGAAGCGCCGCCGGCGATCATTTCCATCTTCCTCGGCGACCAGCTCGCTGACGTGTTCGACCAGATCGGCCGCGGCGGCGCGAAGACCAGCAAACAGCGCGGCACGCTGAACATCGGCGTGGACGTGCTCCCGGCGCTGCCGAAGGACGCGGGCGACCGCAATCGCACCAGCCCGTTCGCGTTCACGGGAAACAAATTCGAGTTCCGCGCCGTCGGCTCGAATCAGTCCGTCGGCGCGCCGATCATGGTGCTCAACGCCATCCTCGCCGAGTCGCTCGATTACATGGCGACCGAGCTGGAAAAAGCGGGCGAGGAGAAGCTCAACGAAACCGTGCAGCGACTCCTGAAAGAAGTCGTCGATCAGCACGGCGCCGTCATTTTCAACGGCAACGGCTACTCCGACGAATGGCACCAGGAAGCCGCCAAACGTGGGTTGCCCAACCTGCGCACCAGCGTCGAGGCGCTGCCGTCGTTGTCGGACAAGAGCGCGGTCGCGGTCTTCGAGAAATACGGCATCCTCTCGCGCCGTGAACTGGAGAGCCGGCAGGAGATCGCCTTCGAGCAATACAACAAAGCGGTGAACGTCGAGGCAAACCTCACCATCGAAATGGCGCGCACCACGATCTTCCCGGCCGCGATGCGCTACCAGGGTCAGCTCGCGCAAACCGCCGCCAGCATGAAGGCCGCTGGCCTCGAAACGCACACCGCGATGCTCGAGCGCGTGACGAGCCTGATGACCGATCTGATGAAGAACATCCACGCGCTCGAACAGGCGCTCGAGGGCGACGGTCACGGCGGCAGCGAGGCGTCCGCACACGCCAAACATTTCTGCGACCACGTCATCCCCGCGATGGGCAAGGTGCGCGAAACCGCGGATGATTTGGAAAGCATCGTCGCCGACGACCTCTGGCCGCTGCCGACGTATCAGGAGATGCTGTTCATCAAATAGCGCGTGCGTGCATTCGCGCACGACGCGCTCGCTTCGCCAGCCCCAGCAGGGGCGCAAGAACACTAGCCCACGGCGTAAGCCGTGGGAATGGGAGGAAAGTGCAGCCCAAGCCCCGGCAGGGGCGTAAGAACCATGACGTTGCCCGAGCGCTGACGCGCACAAATGTTCTTACGCCCCTGCCGGGGCTGGGCGAAGGTGAAGGAGCGCACCACCCGAGATCGGGTAACTTGCCATTGGCCCCTTGTCCTCATACCGCCCGCGCACCGGCTTCTTCCGTGCGGATGCGGAACGCTCCTTCGACGCCGGTGATGAACACTTTGCCGTCGCCGAAGCGTCCGGTGTGCGCGGCTTTCACGACGGCCCGCACGGCGGGTTCGAGGTGTTCGTCGATGACGACAACCTCGACCTTCAGCTTCGGCAGGAAATCGACTGTGTATTCGCTGCCGCGATAAATTTCCGTGTGCCC
>CAXTRS010000055.1:0-11662 GCA_964246635.1 uncultured Chthoniobacterales bacterium
GCCACTGGCCAGCGTAGCCGATGCAACCCGGCCACTCAAATGAGCAGCGCTTTAACGTTTTCGCTGCTCAGAGCATCAAACAAAGCCCTGTTGCTGGCGTTGGCCCGCCGAATTACGAACTGTGGTTCATGATTGTGTCTGAGTCGCAATGCTCCGCGAGCGATTCCCACGCGCGAAATCTGCGGTTTGTTAGATGCTCTCAGTCGGAGTTCGAGCTATAACACCAGTGCGAACCCTCTTCTGCTTTTCCGGCGGCGGGCACTAAGCGGAACTCACCAGTTGCTAGATTTCGTTTTACGACCAGCCGCGGCGGGCTTCCAGATTCCATAAACTGCTTTGCCGCCCGTTTGACGGCAGCATGGAAGACAGCGGAGGTGTCGTGGCAGTCGGGTTTTTGTCGGCGGGCATTCATGGTCAAGGAATTTCCGAACAAACCTCTGACGTCGCCGATTATTCTTCCATGCCCATTACTCCTTCCGGTGCATCACCCGTTTGGCTCAAGCAAAGGCCGA
Organism: uncultured Chthoniobacterales bacterium; assembly: GCA_964246635.1. Classification (GTDB taxonomy): domain Bacteria; phylum Verrucomicrobiota; class Verrucomicrobiia; order Chthoniobacterales; family SZAS-18; genus JAFAXH01. The sequence continues at coordinate 513 of CAXTRS010000055.1, forward strand.
CCGCGTTGGCAACCGGCAGACTCGGCCGAGCAAGGTTATCGCATAGGATGACCTGCACACTTGGGATGGATTGATCGCGACGCTCGAGAAGTTCAGGATACTGCCGCACAAAGGCGGTGCCAAGCAGCGGCACCGCGTTATTGGCCCCATGGAATACGAGGTGCGTTACCGCGTTGCCGAGTTTTCCTAGAAGATCTGCAAGATGTGCGAGCGGATCGCTCCAACCGCAGCAGTGCAAAAGAAGGGCTTCCTCAATGGCGTTGAAGTTATAATTCGACCACGTCTGGCCGGTAATCCAAGGGAAGAAATTGAATGCGACGAGGTGAAAGCCTTCTCTCGGTAAAGGTGCGGTGGGGCAAGGTCCTTCGCAGTTCAACGAAATTGCTTCTGCGGCAACCGTAAGCCGAGGCCGCATCTGCGTCCGATCACAAAGAAGAACCCGGTGATTTTGGTTAAGGTATCTCGGCCCTTGGCCGTAGTTGATGCCTACGGCGACCACGACATCCAGATCGTCATCAGAGGTTTTTCCGTCATCATCGAGCACCCAACCGACGGCGACCCGACCCTTCAACGGCTTTGGTCCCGGCTGATGTAACGTGATGTGTTCGATGAAGTCGGAGCACAAGGCTCGAAGCCCGCGAAGCGTGCCGCAAAAGCACGGATAGCGCAGGCAGCGAATGGGCTCACCACCATTGAATTCCTCGATAACCGCGGCAAACCCTTCCTCATCGAACGGTTCCTTGAACAGTTTCCCAAAGAGACTGCGATTGCACTCACTGAGGATTCGTTTGAGTTCAGCTACGGTCATACGGCGGTGGAATTATTCGACTTGCTCGAATCGTCTGACTTGTCACCGCGGCGGCGGCTCGTCGAGAAACGCCTGGGTTTCGCGGAAGAGCTGCAGCCGGTTTTTCTCCATGATGACGGTGTGCGTGCCTTCGCCGATTTCGACCCAGCGTTTCCATGGCGTGTTCGTCAGTTGTTTGAAATACGCGGCCGTGATTGGGCTGGGAATGTCGGCGTCCCACTCGGCGTGGATGACGAGCGTCGGCACGATGATTTTGCCTGGATCATAAACGGGTTTGCCCGCGCTCCAGAACTCGCGGGCGTCGAGCACGGTGCCGTTCGGCGCGCGCAAGACCGGCGGCGTTTGCTTGGCTCCAACTGGATCGGTCGCCCACGTCGCGTCGGCCCATTGGTCGAACCAGCCAGCGGGGATGAGCGTCGCTTTTTTGTCCTCGGGCACGCCTTTGAGCCAGCGATCTTTCGCTGCGCTTTTCGCCACGGAGCGATACGCGCCGAGCTTGGGGTTGCTGTCGAGCACGCTCGCGGTGTCGCGCAGCCACTGCGGCGCGTAGAGCACGAGGCGGTTGACCTTTTCCGGGTGCGCCGCGGTGTAGGCGCCCATCATCGTCGTGCCCCACGACCAGCCGAGCAGGTTAAGCTTCGCGACGTCGCGGCGTTTAAGAATGTGATCGACCGCCGCGCCGACGTCGCGCACCGCGACTTCCGTGCGCACGATCGGTTCGTTCGCCTCCGCCGGCTGATCCATCTCCGGCGGACGCGTCGAGCGACCGTAGCCGCGCACATCGACGAGATACACGTCATAACCGTGCCGCGCGATGTAGTCCATCCACGACAAGCCGTCGAGCGCAAGGTCGAACGTAGTCTCGGATGGATAAGTCGAGCCGTGGACGTAGAGCAGAATTTTCTCGGCGGGAAACGCCTTCATCCCTTCCGGCCGCTTGTTGCGCACGTAGAGCTGGATGCCCGCGTCGGCGGACGGGATCATCAAGTCTTCGGACACGAGTTTGGGCGAGGCGGACTTGTCGTCAGCAGCACGCGCGCGGGGCGGATTCAACAACGACAGTGCAACCGCGAGGAGGAGTGAAAGGAGCGAAACGATGGTAAGACGATGGGATTTCATAGGGAACGGATGCGGAGATCGCGCAAGAGTTATCGCGCGTGTTTGTGCGCCAGCGTGCATCGGGCGCGGCAAATTGAGCGTTTGCGTTGCCGCCGCGTCTCCTCCTTGCTCCGAGCGCGAAGCCGAAGGAAGGTGCCTCCCGCCCGGATGAGGCGAACTCATTCGACATCCAACAAAAAACACACCCCCATGATGAAACCGCTCTTCCGTCAACTGCTGCTTGCCACCGCTGCGCTTTCCGTGCTCTCGCTTTCGACGAGCGCGACGCTCGCGCAGGCCACCGCCACGACGACTCCCGCCGCTGCTGCTGCCACCACCGGCACCGCCGCCGAAGCGCGGGCCATGCTCGACAAAGCCATCGCCGCGCTCAAAGCCGACAAGGCCAAGGCGCTCGAAGAATTCAACGCCGGCACCGGCGGCTTCAAAGACCGCGACCTTTATGTTTATGCCGCGAATGCGTCGGACAACGTCTTCACCGCGCACCCGAAGCTCAAAGGCACGAAGATCACCGACTTGAAAGACAAGGCCGGCCGGGCGTTCGGCGAAGACATCGTGAAGGCCGCCCAGGAGGGCAAGGTCAACGAGGTCTCCTACATGTTCCCGAAGCCGGGCAGTGACACGCCGGTGCCGAAGGTCTCCTTTGTGACAAAGGTCGGCGACCAGATCGTGGGCGTCGGCTATTACAAATAAGGGTCGGGCGCCGTTGTCGCTCTCACTAGAGCGTCCCTCGTTTGAGCCTGCTGGTCTTCCAGCCCCTGCCGGGGCTCCATCGAACGTGGAACGTTCAGTTCCGCGCCAGCGCGCGGGCGCGGATTTCTTCGAGCCAATCGGGCGCGCGGTGCAGGTCGGCGCGCTTGCCGGCTTTAACGACTTGCCCAGGGGTATCGTGGCCGACGGTCTCGGGCAACCGGCGCGCGCAGGTGAGCAATGCGTCGAGATCGACGCCGGTTTCGTAACCGGACAGCTCGAGCATGTGGACGAGGTCTTCGGTGCAAATGTTGCCCGTCGCGCCCGGCGCATACGGGCAGCCGCCGAGGCCGCCGAGGGAGGCATCGTAGCGATCGACGCCGGCTTCGAGTCCGGCGACCACGTTGGCCAGGCCGAGGCCGCGGGTGTTGTGAAAATGGAGCGTGGTTTCCGCCTGCGGCCAGCGGCGGCGGTGTTCGTCGCAGATCGCCCGCACCTGAGTCGGGAACGCCATGCCGGTGGTGTCGCAGATGCTCACGCCGCTGACGCCGTCGAGCTCGAGAAAGCGGCCGAGCCAGCGGTGGACTTCGGCCGCCGGCACGTCGCCCTCGACCGGGTCGCCGAAGCAGCAGGAAAGCGAGACGTTGATCTTCACCTGCGGCGCCGCGTCGCGCGCGAACGCGACGACCTCGGCGAGCTGCGCGAAGGATTGTTCGCGCGTCATGCGCAGGTTCATGAGGTTGTGCGTTTCGCTGGCGGACATCACGAGGTTCCACTCGCCGGCGTCGCAAGCGAGGGCGCGTTCGGCGCCGCGGCGGTTCGGCACGAGCACAGTGTAGAGCACGCCGGGTGCGCGCTCGATGCCGCGCATCACGTCCTCGGCGTCGCGCAGGTTCGGGATGGCTTTCGGCGAAACGAACGAGGTGACTTCGAGCTTGGCAATGCCGGTGCGGGAAAGCGCGTTGGCGAGCGCAATTTTCTGTTCGGTCGGCACGAAGCCGGCCTCGCTCTGGAAGCCGTCGCGCAAGGCGACTTCCTGGATGTAAATGCGGCGCGAACCGGACGCGGCGGAAGATGTGGGTTCGGAGGGCATGATGAATTTTACGTGAAGCGCGCGGAGTGTCACTTCCCGCTCGCCGGGGTTTCCGCGGTGATCCCAAGTTGGGCCAGCACTTCCGCCGTGTGTTGACCTAAAGTTGGGCCGGGAGAACGGATCTGACCCGGCGTGGCGCTGAGCTTCGGCACGATGCCGGGAACCTTGAGCGTGCGGCCGTCCGCGGTCGGCATGTCGCAGATCATCTCGCGCGCCTGATACTGCGGGTCTTCGACGATGTCTTTGATCGTATAAACCCGGCCCGCGGGCACGCTGGCGGCGTTCAGTTTTTCCAACGCTTCATCCAGCGATTGCGTGACGGTCCACGCCGTGATCGCCGCGTCGAGCTCGCCGACGCGCGCCACGCGGCCGTCGTTGTGTTTCAGACCCAGATCGTCTGCGAGGTCCTGCCGGTCGATGACCTTCATCAGACGCTTGAAAATGCCGTCGCCGTTGCCCGCGATGAGCAGGTAGCTGCCGTCTTTGCAGATATACGCGTTGGTCGGCGCGATGCCGGGCAGCGAGGCGCCCGATGGCTCGCGGATCACGCCGCAACGGTCGTATTCCGGCAGCGTGCTTTCCATCATGTTAAACACGGACTCGTAGAGCGCGACGTCGATCATCTGGCCGCCGCCGCCGTGAACGTCGCGGTGATACAGCGCCATTAACAACCCGATGAGACCGTGCAGCGATGCCAGCGAATCACCGATGGAAATCCCGACCCGCACCGGTGCGCGCCCTGGCTCGCCGGAAAGGTGGCGCAAGCCGCCCATCGCTTCGCCGACCACGCCGAAACCGGCGCGATCGCGATACGGCCCGGTCTGGCCGTAGCCGGAAATGCGCAACATGATGAGCTGCGGGTTCAGCGCCGATGCCTGCTCCCAGCCGAGGTTCCATTCTTCGAGTTTGCCGGGGCGGAAATTTTCGATCACCACATCCACCAGTTTCATCAACTCGCGGACGACGTTCTGCCCCTCGGCGGTGTGCAGATCGAGCGCGACGGATTTTTTATTCCGCGCCTGCACCTGCCACCAGAGCGAGGTGCCGCTCTCGTCGAGCAGCCGCCATTTCCGCAGCGGATCACCGACGCCGGGCGGCTCGATCTTGATCACCTCGGCGCCGAAATCGGCGAGCGTCTTGGCGGCGAACGGCCCGGCGATGAACGCACCGAGCTCGAGCACTTTGACCCCAACGAGGGGTAGGCTGGGCGATGAGGTTTCCATAAAAGAAAGGAATCTCACGCAGAGGCGCAAAGATGCAGAGTTTTTTTCAGACAGAATTTACAAAATTAACAGAATTGGGCGGAGATTTGGGGGAACCGACCCGCGCTTCTTCAGTAATTCTGTAAATTCTGTCGAAAGATTCCGTCCGCCTTTTCTGTCTCTCTCTCTGTGGCTCTGCGCTTCTGCGTGAGAATGTTTCGCCGTTCACGTCGTCTCCACCGTGGATGAAGGTGTCGTGCGCCAGCCGTAAACGGATTTCTCGAACACGCCGATGACGCCGTCGAGGATCAGCGCGAGAATCGTCAGCACGAGGATTCCGGCGAAGACGGTGTTGATGTCGAACACGCCTTCGGCTTGCAGAATGAGGTAGCCGATACCGCGCGCGGAGCCCAGGTATTCGCCGACCACGACACCGACAAACGCCAGACCCACGCTGGTGTGCAGACTCGAGAAAACCCAGCTCGTCGCCGATGGCAGATAGACGGTGCGCAGGAGTTGGCGCGAATTGGCGCCGAGCATGCGCGCGTTCGCCAGCACGACGGGGCTGACCTCGCGCACGCCTTGATAGACGTTGAAGAAAACGATGAAGAAAACAATCGTCACGCCGAGCGCGACTTTCGACCAAATGCCGAGACCGAACCAGACCGCGAAGATCGGCGCGAGGATGACGCGCGGCATCGAGTTGAGCGCCTTGACGTAGGGATCGAAAATCGCGGACGCCGTCGGGTTCAGCGCCAGCCAGAGGCCGATGCCGAGGCCAATGGTCGAGCCGACGCAAAACGCGAGCAGCGTTTCGAGCAGCGTGGTGAACAGGTGCGGAAAAATCTCGCCGCTGGTGAACCACCGCACGACCCGGCCAAATACTTCGAAGGGTTGGCCGAAAAAGAAACTGGAGAGCACGCCGAACTTCACCAGGAAATGCCACACCGCGATCAACGTGACGAGCACGAGCACGCGGAGAATGAAGATGGTTTGCGAGTTTTTCATGCGAGAAAAATTTGTCCGTCCGTTCGCCCGCTCGCTCACCGCACCTTGGTCTGCGCGTAGCCCTTGAGCACTTCGTCTTTCATCGTGTGCCAGATGTCGCGGTGCAGCTCGATGAAACGCTTTTCGTGCCGGATTTCGGAAACGTCGCGCGGGCGCGGGATGTCGATGACGAAGTCGCCGATCGGGTGTGTGCCGGGACCGGCGGAGAGCACGACGACGCGATCGCTCAACGAGATCGCTTCCTCGAGATCGTGCGTGATGAAAATGACCGACTTTTTGTTCGCTGCCCAGATGTCGAGCAACTCGTTTTCCATGAGCAGGCGCGTCTGCACGTCGAGCGCGCTGAACGGCTCGTCCATTAAAATAATCTCGGGATCGAGGATGAGCATTTGCGCCAGCGAGACGCGCTTTTTCATGCCGCCGGAAAGCTGCGCGGGATGCACCCCGCCGCGGCCTTCGAGGCCGACACGCGCGAGCCAGTCATTCGCGCGCCGCTCGGCTTCGAGCTTGTTCACGCCGCGATAGCGCAGGCCGATGGCGACGTTCTGTGTGCCGGTGGCCCAGGGCATGAGCGAGTCGGCTTGAAACATGTAGCCCGCGCGCCGGCACAACCCGACAAGCGGTTCGCCGAAAATTTTCACCGACCCACTCGTGGGCTTCAGCAGGCCGGCGGTGACGTTGAGCACTGTCGATTTGCCGCAACCGGTCGGGCCGACGACGGAGACGAATTCGCCGTCGGCGACGCGCAGGTTCAATCCGTCCACCGCCGTGTAGCCGGCGCCGTTTTTGAACGGTGAGCGGAACGTGCAGACGATGTTTTCGAGATCGACGGCGACCGACGTGCGCCCGCCGGCGGCGCGGTCATTTGTTGCCATATTTCGCCATCGCTTTTTGGGCGAACGAATTGTCGAACGTGTTGGCGACGTCGATCTTTGCGTCGCGCACCGCCGGGTCGATTTCCGACTGCACTTTGAGCACGTTGTCGGCGCCTTCGCGCGGCACCTGACCGTCGCGCGAATAGCTCGGCAGCGTTTTCTTCAACGCCGCGAGGACGACTTCACGATTGCCCTGCACAAACGCGGGCGGCAACTTTTCGGCGACCTGTTCCGGGGTCGCCGTTTTCATCCAAAGCAATGCGCGCACGATCGCGTTGGCGAGCGCCTGACATGTGTTCGGGTTCGCCTTGATGAATTCTTCTTTCGCGTAAAGCGAGCCGGCTGGGAACGAGCCGCCGAAGATCGCCTGCGAGCCTTCCGGCGTGCGGCCGTCAGCAACGATCGTGACGAGGCCTTTCATCTCCAGCTCGGTCATCACCGGGTCCACGTTCGACACCGCGTCCAGCTCGCCGCGCTCGGCCGCCGCGACCGCCGCACTGGTCTGCCGACGACCGAGGCGTCGTCCGCTTTCAAGCCGGCTTTGATGAGCTGGTGCTTGACGAAGAAATCCGTCGCGGAACCCGGCGAGGTGCAGCCGTATTTTTTGCCCTTCAAATCGGCGGCCGATTTGTAGTTCGGAATCTTGCCTTTGACGATGCCGAGCGCGATGTCGGTGTAAGCGCCCTGGAGCACGAAGGTCTTCAATTTGATGTTCTTCGCCGCCATCTGCACGGTGTGCTCGTAAGCGCCGCTGGTCACGTCCGCCGAGCCGCCGACGAGCGCCTGGAGCGCCTTCGAGCCGCCGGCGAAATCGCTGAACTCCGGGTCGAGTCCTTCCTCTTTGAAATAGCCGAGTCCCTCCGCGACGGAAATCGGCAGGTAGAAGAATCCAATCTTGCCGCCGACGGCAATGCGGACGTTGGGCTTTTCCGGTTTTTGGGCGAAGGCGGATGATGTGGTGGCAAGGAGCAGAAGCGCGGCGATTGCCGCGGCGAAGGTGAGCGATTTAAGAAATCGGGGAGAAAGCATGATGATTCAATTCCGGGGAGGTTTTCTGGGCAGGGAAGTGATGCGCCGGCGGGGGGAGGCAGGCGGCGCGCGGGGACGGCCGGGCGCGCTCACTGTTTTTATCGTGCCCACGGCAAACCGAGGATGCCAACCTCCTCGCGCGACGACAAATCCGCCCGAGGACGCCCGGCACCGTTGGACGCCGGCCGGTCTCTGCTGTAGCGGCAGTCTGTGACTGCCCCGGACTGCCGGGGCGCTGGACAGCGGAGGCAGTCATAGACTGCCGCTACAGTCCGTGCCGATGAACGCTCCCACTCAATTCAAAGTCGCCGTGCTCGACGATTACCAAGGCGTCGCGCTGAAGCTCGCGGATTGGCAATCGTTGCCCGCGTCGGTATCAGTCACGGTGTTTCGCGAACCGCTCGGCGATCTTGACGCCGCGGCGGCCGCGCTGGCGCCGTTCGACTGCGTGTGCCTGATGCGCGAGCGGCTGCCGTTTCCGCGTGCGTTGTTCGAGCGGTTGCCGCGGCTGCGGCTCGTCGTGCTCACCGGCATGCGCAGCCCATCGCTCGACGCGGCGGCGGCAACCGACCACGGCGTGGTCATCTCCCATACCCGCGGTGGGGGCACCGACGCGACGACGAGCGAGCTGGCCTGGGCGCTCATCCTCGCCGCGGCGCGCCACCTCCCGCAGGAAGATCGCCGGATGCGCGCCGGCGGCTGGCAGGCAACCGTGGGCATGACACTTCAGGGCAAGACGCTCGGCGTCCTCGGGCTGGGCAAACTCGGCTCGCGCGTGGCGAAGATCGGGCAGGCGTTCGGGATGAACGTGATCGCGTGGAGCGCGAATCTGAAGGCCGAACGCGCGGCCGAGATCGGCGCGGTGCGCGTCGAAAAAGACGAGCTGTTCGCTCGCGCCGACGTGGTGACGATTCACCTCGTCCTCAGCGACCGCACGCGCGGGCTGGTCGGCGCGCGGGAGCTCGATTTGATGAAGCCTGGCGCGCTGCTGATCAACACCTCGCGCGGCCCGATCGTCGATGAAGCGGCGCTCGTCGAAGCGTTGCGCAGCGGCCGGCTCGGCGGTGCCGGGATGGATGTTTTCAACACCGAGCCGCTGCCGCGCGAGCATCCGCTGCGGCACCTGGACAATGTCGTGCTCTCGCCACACCTGGGCTACGTGACGACGGAAAGTTACGCGCAGTATTATCAGGACACCGTTGAGGACATCGCCGCGTTTCTAACCGGTGCGCCAACGCGCGTGCTGAATCCGGCGGTGCTGGAGAAAGCGTGACGCGGCCAGCTACTTTCCTTCCTTCCTCCTGCCTTTTGTCATCCTGAGCGGAGTGTCACGGAGCCGAAGGACCTCTGGCTGACAAATTGGGTTGGGCGTCGCATGGGCAGGCGACGCCCAACCAGAATGTCAGTAAGAAATCCTTCGACTGCGCTCCTGCGTCGCTTCGCTCAGGATGACAACGAAAAGGAACCCGCCACTTGTCACTCGTCACTTGCCACTTGCCTCAGTAAGCGCCACCCACTACGCCACGCCGGACTCTCATGCCGTTCCTGTTTCACTCCCGAATCGCCTTGCTCCTCGCCGCGCTCCTGGCCGGCTGGACGCTCTCGTGGCTGCACCTGCCGGGCGCCTGGCTCATCGGGCCGCTGGTGGTATCGGCGGTCTTCGCGGTCCTCGGCGGGGCGCGCGTGTTTCTCCCGGTTCTGGGTTACCGCGCGGTGCAAGCGGTCATCGGCGTGGCGCTGAGTTTTTCTGTCTCGCTCTCCTCGCTGGCGGTGTTGAAAACGAGCTGGCTGCCGGTGAGCGCGCTGGTCGGCGCGATGCTGGTGCTCACGGTCGGCAACGCGTGGCTGCTCATTCGTTTCGCCGGGCTCGACGCTTCGACCGCGCTCATCGGCACGCTGCCCGGCGGCGCGGGCCAGATGGTGGCGATGAGCGAGAGCCTTGGCGCGGACGGGCGGCTCGTGGCGGTGATGCAATACACGCGGCTGTTGTGCATCATTTTTACCGTGTCGCTCGTCGCGCATTTCGTCACTGCCAGCGCGGCGCATGTCGTCACCACTACGGCCGTTGCAGAGCCGCACATTTTGCCCTGGAGTTGGTCGGGTCTGCTGGTTTCGATCCTGGCAGCCGTGATCGGCGCGACGCTGGGCGAGCGGTTGCGCGTGCCGGCCGGCGCGCTCGTGGTGCCGACAATTCTGGCGGTCCTTTGGCACATTTTTGGGCCAGTGCCGGCGATGCCTTGGCCGCGCGTGTTGCTGGCCGGCGCCTATGTTGCGCTCGGCTTGCAGATCGGCTCGCGCTTCGAGCCGGGCGTGATCGAGCGTTTGCGGCAACTGGCCGCGCCGATTCTCATCACGAGCGTGTTTCTGCTCCTCGGCTCGGCGGGGCTGGCGTGGTGGCTTGTCCAAGTGTTGCCGCGCGAAAGCCTCCTCACCGCGTATCTCGCGGCCACACCGGGCGGCATTGATTCCGTCGCCGTGCTCGCCGCCGATTTGAAAGCCGACGCGACGCTGGTGCTCGCCGTGCACTTTCTCCGGCTCATGGCGGTGTTGGTCATCGGCCCGACGCTCATCGCGAAGCTGGCGACCCGGATGCCTCGGAGGCTGTCGGGCCAGCCCGCCGCCGACGTCGGCATCTCTGAACGTGGACGTAATATTTAGGTCTCATGCATTGTCGGGGTCGAGCGACTCTGGCGACAGCAATTCTATCCGCATGAACGCGATCCGCCTCACGATCAACGGCGCCCCGCATGCCGTCGAGGTCGAGGACGACACGCCGCTGCTCTGGATTTTGCGAGACAATCTTGGGTTGACCGGCACGAAGTTCGGCTGCGGCGTCGGAGTCTGTGGCGCCTGCACGGTGCTGGATGAAAAAGGCAGCGCGGTGCGCTCGTGTCAGGTCGCGGCGACGGCGGCGAGCGGGCGGAGTTGGACCACCATCGAAGGACTCGCGCACAATGGCGGCGACTTGCACCCGTGCCAGCGCGCGTGGATCGAGGAAGACGTGGCGCAGTGCGGCTTTTGTCAGCCGGGGATGATCCTCACGGCCTGCGCCCTGTTGCGCGATCATCCGGAACCGAGCGATGCGCAGATCGACGCAGCGATGTCGGAGTCGGTTTGCCGCTGCGGCACCTACGGGCGGATGCGTCGGGCGATCAAACGCGCGGGTGCGACCATGCGCGAGGTAAAGCAAACGTCATGAGCGCGTCTTCCCGCCGCACGTTTTTGAAAACCGCGGCCCTGAGCGGCGCGGCGTTGGTCGTCGCGTTCGACGGCACGCGGCTGCTGTCCGGCGCGGAACAGGCCGCGGGCATCGATTTCGTCGGCATCGA
>CAXTRS010000055.1:11672-17506 GCA_964246635.1 uncultured Chthoniobacterales bacterium
GGGTTGGGGTGGGGGTGGGTGGGCCGGGGGAGGGGGCCGGGGGGGGTGGCCCCGCCCGCCGCCGGGCTCGCCGGATTTCGGCCGAACGGCTGGGTGCGAATTGATGCCAAAGGCACGGTCACGGTGACGATTGGCAAGTCGGAAATGGGTCAGGGCGTGCGCACTTCCCTGGCGATGATCGTGGCCGACGAGCTCGAGGCCGATTGGTCGAAGATCGCCGTTGTGCAAGCTTCGCCTGGCCCCGACTTCAAACGTCTCGGCACCGGCGGGAGCTGGAGCGTCGGCGGGAGTTGGAAGACGCTGCGCAACGCCGGTGCCGCGGCGCGCGAGATGTTGCTCACCGCCGCGGCGGCGCGCTGGAAAGTCGAGCGCACGGAGTGCGCGGCGGCGCAGGGTGCGGTAACCCACAAATCGACCGGGCGCCGGCTCGGCTACGGCGAGCTTGTCGCCGATGCGAGGGAGCTTTCCGCGCCGAGCGATCCGCCGCTGAAACCCGCAGGCGATTTCCGCCTGATCGGCACACGCCAAAAGCGCATCGACGCGCAAAGCATTGTCACCGGCGCGGCACGCTACGGCATCGACACGCGCCGGGTCGGCATGCTCTACGCGTCGATCGAACGTCCGCCATCGCTCGGCGCGCAGCCGCGGCGCTGGGAGGAAAAAAAGGTGCGCGCGATCCGCGGCGTCCATTCCGTGCTGCCGGTATCGAGCGGCGTCGCCGTGGTGGCGGACTCGACGTGGGCTGCGCTCAAAGGGCGCGCGGCGCTCGGCGTGGTTTGGAGCGAAAACGCGGGCACCGCGTTCGACTCCGCAGCGCACTACAAGCGACTCGAAGAGGCGTCGCGCGAGCGCGGCTTTTCCATGCGCAAAGAGGAAGCGCCCGCCGGCACCGGCGCGGTCGTGCGAACCGTCGAGGCGACTTACGTCTATCCGTTCTACGCCCACGCGCCGCTCGAGACGATGAACTGCGTGGCCGAGGTCGCCGGCGACCGCTGCAAAATCTGGGCGCCCACGCAGGCGCCGAACGGCTTGCAGGAATCCGTCGCCAAGCAGCTCGGCATTCCGTCGGGAAACGTCGAGGTGAACGTGACCCTCGTCGGTGGTGGTTTCGGCCGGCGGCTGGCGAACGATTACGCGCTCGAAGCGGCGGAGATTTCACGTGCGCTCGAAGCGCCCGTGCAGGTGCTCTGGTCGCGCGCGGACGACATGGGCCACGGACATTTCCAAGGCGCGTCGGCGCACCGGCTGACCGGCGGTTTCGACGCGGCCGGGAAACTCGTCGCGTGGGGTCACACCAAAGCAGGTTCGTTCCACAATCTCGATGGACCGCCGAAGCCGGAGGAACTGAAAGACGTTGCCTACTATCACGATTCCTCGTGGGGCGTTTACGACGTGCCGTATGCGGTGCCGGCGATCGAGACCGCGTATGTTGCCGTCGATCTGCCGGTGAAACACGGACCGTGGCGGGCGGTATATGCGCCGTCGAGCGTGTTCGCGCGCGAAGCGTTCCTCGATGAGCTCGCGCGCGCCGCCGGCGCCGATCCCATCGCGTTCCGGCTCGAACTGCTCAGCCGCGGCGCGGATACGGTGAAGGCCGGCGAACACACGATTGATCGCCGCCGGCTGCGCCGCGTGCTCGAACTCGTGCGCGACAAAGCGGGTTGGGACGGCAAGCCGCTCCCGAAAGGCCGCGGGCGCGGCGTGGCGTGCAACATTTACGAAGGCCAAACGACGATTGCGTATGTCGTCGATGTGACGGTCGCCGGCGACGGCAACGTCCACGTGGATCGCGTCGTCGCCGCGGTCGATTGCGGGCTGGTCGTGAATCCGCTCGGCGTCGAGCAGCAGATCGAAGGCGGCGTGATTTGGGGAATTTCGTCTGCGCTGAAAGGCGACATCACGTTTCGCCGCGGCCGGGCGGAGCAAACGTCGTTCGCCGATTTCGGCGTCGCGCGCATGGCCGACGCGCCGGCGACGGTCGAGACGCACATCGTGCCGAGCGGCGACCGCACGCAGCCCTACGGCATGGGCGAGCCGCCGGTGCCGCCGATCATCCCCGCGATCACGAACGCGATCTTCGCGGCGACCGGCAAAGTCGTGCGTCGCCTGCCGGTGCGCGCGGCGGATTTATTGTAGCGGCGGTCTATGACCGCCTTTTGTTTGGAGGGCGCCGCGCCGTCGGTGCCCAAATATTCTTCGGCACCGACGGCGCGGTGCCCTCCAAGAGTGACGGCGAGCGCGGCGAAGGAATAGAAAAAGGCGGTCATAGACCGCCGCTACAGTTACACTCGCGCGCCCGGCGCGATGCCAACGCCATACGGCTGCGCCCATGCGCCGAGGCCCTCGACGGTGCCGGCTTTGGGTCGGTATTCGCAGCCGATCCAACCCTGATAGCCGAGCTCGTCGATGCGCCCGAGCACGTGCGCGTAGTTCACCTCGCCGACGTGCGGTTCGTTGCGCGCTGGATTGCCGGCGATCTGCACGTGGCCGATCAACGGCAGCAGCGTCTCGAAACGCCGCGTGAGGTCGCCCTCGCTGATCTGGCAATGATACACGTCGAACTGCAGCTTGAGGTTCGGCGCGCCGACTTCTTCGATGATCGCTTTGGCCTGCGTCGTCGTGTTCAAAAAGAAGCCGGGAATGTCGCGCGTGTTGATCGGCTCGATGAGCAGATCGATGCCTTCGTCGGCGAGGCGTTCGGCGGCGTGACGCAGGTTGTTGAGATAAACGCGCCGCATCGCTTCGCGATTGCCACCCTCCGGCACCAGCCCGGCCATTGCGTGCAATCGCGTGCAGCCGAGCGCGCCGGCGTAGGTGATCGCGAGGTCGAGGCCCTCGCGGAATTGCGCCTCACGTCCGGGCAAGGCCGCGAGACCGCGCTCGCCTTTTTCCCAATCGCCGGGCGGCAGGTTGAAGAGCACCTGCGTGAGGCCGGCGGCGCGCAGGCGCTCGGCGACGGTTTCCGGCGGATATTCGTAGGGAAACAGGAACTCGACGCCGCGAAAGCCGGCGCTGGCCGCGGTGGCGAAACGGTCGAGAAACGGATGCTCGTTGAAGAGCATGGAAAGATTGGCGGCGAGCTGGATCATGGCGGGTGGCTGACGAACAACCGACTTTTAGACAGAATTTACAGAATTAACAGAATTAGTCAGAGCCGAAGCAGAACACACACATCTAGGACGGGGGAGCCGAACGCAGCGCAGACCTCATGCCCGCTCGCCCGAGAATTGGTTCGTGGCGGCGGGTCTTCTTGTCTGCCGTAATTCTGTGAATTCTGTAAATTCTGTCGAAAAAATCGCCGCGTCTTTCCTCAACGCCGGAAGCCGCCGCGCCGATTGCTGCTGCCGCCGCTGCCCGATGGCGGAAAAAGAAATTGCAGCACCACGCCGATGCGCTCGGCCCAGGCGCCTTCGTAATGGCCGGCGCCCGCGACTTCGCAATACATGAAATCTTCGCCGGGCTGCCAGTCTTTGGCGAGCAGCCGGTCGCGCAGGCCGCGGGCGCGTTCCCAGCCCGGCTCGGCGGTGCCGGTGTCGAGCCAGATTTTCAGCGGCGGGTTGCGTTTGACGCTTTCCACCATCCGGTAAATCACGCACTCGTCCCACCAGACCGAGGGCGACATGACCGCGAGCCGGGTGAAGACTTTCGGAAACCACAGCCCGAGCGAGAGCGTCACCAGCCCGCCGAGCGACGAGCCGCCGAGGCCGGTGAACTCCGGTTCCTGCCGCGTGCGGTAGCGGGCGTCGATGAACGGCTTGAGCTCCTCGCTCAGAAAACGGCCGTATTTGCGCGCCTGGCCTTTCGCGCGCAACGCGCGGTCGCCCGCCGGCTCGACCCGACCGCGGGTCGGAGTGTATTCGTGGAGACGGTTTTCCTTCGCGTTATCGACGGCGACGACGATGAGCGGCGCGATGAGTTTCTGCGCGATGAGCCGCTCGGCCGTTTCGTCCACGCCCCACTCGACGCCGGCAAATGACGTGGCGGCGTCGAAACAGTTCTGCCCGTCGTGCAAATACAACACCGGGTAGCGCGCGCGCGACCGCGCGTAGCCTGGCGGCAGATAGACGAGCACGTCGCGCCGGTTGCCGAGGAACGCGGAGGGAAAGTCGCGGTGCGCGCGGATGTCGCCGGTCAGCGTGTGGACGACCGCTGGCGGCGGGGCGACCTCGGCCACCGGCGGCGCTTCCGCTTTCGCCTGGTCGTCACGTTCCTCGCGTTGTTCGTCGTCGCGTATCTCCCCGCATTTAATCATCGTCGCAGCGTTTGTATGCGCGAGGGGAGCCGCGTTGTCCATCGTTGCGTCTGGACAATTCAATTCGGAGCTTGGCAGCGCGCGGGATTTCCCTATCTATCATCCCTCCGCGCACGCGCTTGCCGGCCGCGCGCGCCGATTCCCCGTTGCCTGTCTCCCCTTCCCCTCCCTGATGAACGAACGCTATCTCCGCTGGTGGACGCCGCACCTTTCGCGCGATTTCGAAATGCTCGCCTTCGGCGACGGCGGCCCCGGCTCGATTCCGCTCGTGTTGTTTCCGACTTCGTTCGGCCGGTTTCACCAAAACAAAGACTTCGGGCTGATCGACTCCGTGGCGGGGTTCATCGATTCCGGCAAGTTCACCATCTACTGCCCGGACTCCGCGGACCTCGACAGCCTCTACAACAAGGCCATCCATCCCGCCGACCGGATGCGCACGCACAACGGCTACGAAAACATCATCCTGCACGACGTCTTCGACTTCGCGCGGCGCGAGTGCTCGTGCCCGCGCGTCGGCGTCGGCGGCGCGAGCCTCGGCGCGTATCACGCGGCCAACCTCGCCTTCCGCCATCCCGACGCGGTGAGCCACATGTTCAGCCTGAGCGGCTCCTTCGACATCCGCTCGTTTTTCGACGGCTTTTACGACGACAACATTTATTTCAACAACCCGCCCGACTACCTCCCCAATTGCACCGACCCGTGGAAATACGGCCACATGGGCATCGTCATCGGCACCGGCGAGTGGGACAACACGCGCCACGAAAGCGTGCGCCTGCACGACATCCTCGATGCGAAAGGCGTGCGCCACTTTTTCGACGACCGCAAATGGTGCGGCCACGAGTGGAAGTGGTGGAAAGAGATGCTGCCGCATTACATGTCGATTGTTTGAACCATCGCAGCCGATGAAAACGCTCGTCTTTCTGGCGCTGGCTGCTTTCACGCCGCCCGGCTCTGGATTTGCGCAGCAGCAGCACCACGAACAGCACAGCCAGGGACACGGCAACGATTACGCCGGGCAGGAAAATCGCCGGATCAAGGCGCTGTCCGAAGACGAAATCGCCGGCTATCTCGCCGGCCGCGGCATGGGTCTGGCCCGCGCGGCCGAGTTGAACCGGTTTCCGGGACCGATGCACGTCCTGCAACTGACCGAAAAGCTGGAACTGACCCCGCAGCAGGAAGCCGAAACGCAGCGTATTTATGACCACATGCACGCCGAAGCGGTTCGGCTCGGCGCGGAACTGGTCGAAAAGGAAAAAGCGCTCGACGCAATGTTTTCCCACGCCACTGTTTCGCCAGATTCGTTAAAGGAAATAACGACTGCCATCGGCGCGCTCCAGGCGCGAATTCGTCTTACGCACTTGGAGGCGCACCTCGCGTTGCGTTCGACCCTCACCCCCGCACAAATTGAGACCTACCAGACCCTCCGTGGCTACGCGGCGGCCGCTCCCGCCGACGCGGCAGCAGGCGACCGCCCCTGAGCCGGACGTGTCTCCGCTAGTCGCTACTCCTGCTCCGCCACCGCCGTCTTCTCCTCCTCCGCCGTCTTCTCCGCCCCCTACTCCTGCTCCGGCCCCTCCTTCTC
>CAXTRS010000056.1:0-6452 GCA_964246635.1 uncultured Chthoniobacterales bacterium
CAGCGTGTTGCCGAGGACTTGTTTCACCACCACGCGGCCGCGGCCATCACGCGCACGCCAGTCGATCGGCTCGCCGCATTGCTCGCAGGTGCCTTCGCCAGTGGCGACGCCGCAGCGTGAAGTCGGCGGCTGGTTGAGTGCGTCGGAAACCCGCTGCGCGAGCCGGTGGCCGGTGTCGTCGCCGAGCGTGGCGATGGCCAGCTTGCGCGATTTCGCCTCGAATGCGACCGCCTCCAGCCGGGGCTCTTCGGCCAGCACACGCGCAACGTTTTCCACGGCGCAATCGTCTGCTCCCCTGGGCGGGATCGGGCGAGAGACGTCGGGCTTCATCGGCAAAGTCGTCGCTGGAGGTGGAAGGTTAAAGGGCGCGACCGGGCGCGACAACAGGAGACTGGGTCTCATATGCGCACCCGCTTGACGCTGGCAACCGTTCGGCCGATCAACGCCGAATCGGTCTTTGCTATGGAAAGAGGTTCAACGGGCAACGTCATCGCCGGGCTGGCGAGTTTCTTCTTGCCTGGCTTGGGGCAACTGGTGCAGGGCCGCATCTTGGCGGCGATTTTTTATTTGCTGCTCACCGGACTGCTGTGGGTCATCACGTTCAGCCTCGGCGGCTGGATCGGGCACGTGATTGCTGCCATCGACGCGGCGGTTTGGAAGGGCGGGAACGATTCGCGCGCAGCGTAAACGCGCGATCGCCGTCGGGCGAAGCGACGATGTTCAGATAAAAAATTCACCTTGCGCGCCAGCAGCTTTTGCCGGTGCCGTGAGGCCGAGTTTTTCGTAAGCCTTCGGCATGGCGACCCGTCCTTGGGGCGTGCGCTTGAGGTAGCCTTGCATGATGAGATACGGCTCATGGACTTCTTCCAATGTGCCGGCTTCTTCGCCGATGGCGACGCCGAGCGAAGAGAGGCCAACCGGGCCGCCGTTGAATTTGTAGATGAGCGCCTCGATCACGCGCTTGTCCATTTCGTCAAAGCCGTCGGCGTCGATGTCGCGCATCGCCAGGGCGGCGTCGGCGACCTCACGAGTGACGCGGCCATCGGCGCGGACTTGAGCGAAGTCGCGCACCCAGCGGAGCAGGTTGTTCGCGATGCGCGGCGTGCCGCGGGCGCGCTTGGCAATTTCGAGCGCGCCGCCGGGTTCGATTTCCACGTCGAGCAGGCCGGCGGAGCGCTGGACGATGTGCTGGAGATCTTCGGCCGCGTAGTAGTTCAGCCGGCAATCCATGCCGAAGCGCGAACGCAGCGGCGCAGAGATCATGCCGCTGCGCGTGGTGGCCCCGATGAGGGTGAACTTTGGCAGCGGCAGGCGCACGCTGCGGGCGTTCGGCCCCTGGTCGATGATGATGTCGAGTTTGAAGTCTTCCATCGCAGGATACAGGTATTCCTCGATGGTCGCCTGGAGGCGGTGGATTTCATCCACGAAGAGAATGTCGCCGCGCTCGAGCGTGGTGAGCAGGCCCGCGAGGTCGCCGGCTTTTTCGATCACCGGTCCGCTGGTGCTCTTGATGTTCACGCCCATCGACTGCGCGACGATGTAGGCGAGCGAGGTTTTGCCCAAGCCGGGGGGGCCGCTGAGCAGGATGTGTTCGAGCACGTCATTGCGTCCCTTCGCGGCGGCGACGAGGAGCTCCAGCCGCTCGCGCACCTTGTCCTGGCCGGCAAATTCGCTGAACGCGGGCGGTCGGAGCGAGGTTTCAAAGTTCTGATCGGACGGGTCTTGGTCGAAGGGTTTCATCGCAAAGTGAGGAAGCGGGTAATCTATCACATTTGCCTCGCGACAATTCGTGGAAACACGCCGTAAACGCCTCGCGGCGAACACGGTTCTGAGCGGGCGTTGACACGTTTCGCGCTGCGCCTTATATCGCAGTCCCGCCCCGCCGTGATTCGCGGCGAAATCCGCCCCTTCCGCAACTGTTTTCCCTATGGCCAAACCCCGTTCCCAAGCTCAGAAATCCGCCTCGAAAAAATCCGTCTCGCGTTCGCCAAAAAAATCTGACCGCGCCGCCCAAGGGAAGGCGAGCGCGCCACGGCCTGCGCTTGGGAAGAACGGCAAGCGCGCCGCCTCGCCAGCCACCAAAGCGGGCAAGTATGTCTATTACTTCGGCGACGGCAAGGCGGACGGCAACGGCACGATGAAAGCCCTCTTGGGCGGCAAGGGCGCGAACCTCGCGGAGATGACCCGCATCGGTCTGCCCGTGCCGCCGGGATTCACGATCAGCACGGAGGTTTGCACCTATTTCTACGAGCACAAAAAGACGTATCCATCGGAACTCCAGGCGCAGGTCGAAAAGGGCGTCGCGAACATGGAAAAGATCATGGGCACGAAGTTCGGCGACGAGACGAAGATGCCGCTGCTCGTGGCCGTGCGCTCCGGTGCGCGCGACTCGATGCCGGGCATGATGGACACCATCCTCAACCTCGGCCTCAATGACCAAACCGTGCTCGCGCTCGAAAAGGCGACAAACAATCCGCGCTTCGCCTGGGACTGCTATCGCCGCTTCATCCAGATGTATGGCGACGTGGTGATGGGCGTGCAAAAACGGCCCGACGAGGACCACGAGCCGTTCGAGACGGTGATCGAGCAGCTCAAGCACGACCATCACGAGGAGGACATCGACGATGCGCACCTCACCACTGAAGATTACAAGGAGCTGGTTTCGCGCTTCAAAACACTGGTGCAGGAGCGCACGGGCGAGTCCTTCCCGAATGATCCCTGGCAGCAGCTTCAGGGCGCCATCGGTGCGGTGTTCGGCTCCTGGATGAATGATCGCGCGATCGTGTATCGGCGGAAATACAGCATCCCGACCGAGTGGGGCACGGCGGTGAATGTGCAGGCGATGGTGTATGGCAACACGGGCGAAAACTCAGGCAGCGGCGTGGCGTTCACACGCAATCCCGCGAACGGCGCGAAGGAATTTTACGGCGAATTTTTGATCAACGCCCAAGGCGAGGACGTCGTCGCTGGAGTGCGCACGCCCGAGCCGGTGGTGCAATTGAAGAAACAGCTTCCGAAGCCCTACGCCGAGCTCGAGCGCGTGCGCCAGACCCTCGAGCGGCACTTCAAGGACGTGCAGGATTTCGAGTTCACGATCCAGGACGGCAAGCTGTTCATGCTCCAAACGCGCAACGGCAAGCGCACCGCGATGGCGGCGCTGAAGTTCTCGATGGACATGTTCCGCGAGAAGCTCATCGACTGGAAAACGGCGGTGCTGCGCAATCCCGCAGACCAGCTCGACCAACTGCTCGCGCCGGTGTTCGACGCCGCCGAGATCAAGAAAGCGAAGGCGATTGCGACCGGGCTGCCGGCGGGACCCGGCGCGGCGAGCGGCAAGGTGTATCTCAACGCGGACCGTGCCGCCGCCGCGGCCGAGAAGGGCGAGAAAGTGCTGCTCGTGCGCAATGAAACGTCGCCGGAGGATCTGCGCGGCATGATCGCGGCCGAGGGCATTCTCACCGCGAAAGGTGGTGTCAGCTCGCACGCGGCGCTCGTCGCGCGGCAGATGGGTAAGGTCTGCATCTGCGGCGCCAGCGCGTTGCAGATTGATTACAAGAATAAGACCGTCTCTGTCGCGGGTCAGACCTTCAATGAAGGCGACTGGCTTTCGATCGACGGCACCAGCGGCACAGTCTATGGCGGACAGCTTGCGACCGCGCCGAGCGAGATCATCACCGGCGTGATCCACGGCGACAAAGCCGCGCAGCGAACCGAAAAATTCAAGAGCTTCCATCAGCTCATGAAGTGGTGCTCGCAGCTCGCGCGCATGGAAGTCCGCACGAACGCCGACAACCCCGAGCAGACTCAAAACGCGCTCGCCTTCGGCGCCACCGGCATCGGTCTCACGCGCACCGAGCATATGTTCTTCGAGGGCGATCGCATCGACGCGATGCGGGAGATGATCTTGGCGGCGGACACCGAGTCGCGCAAAGCGGCGCTGGCGAAGTTGCTGCCGTATCAGCGCGAGGACTTCACCGGCATCTTCACCGCGCTCAAAGGCTATCCCGCGACCATCCGTCTGCTGGACCCGCCGCTGCACGAGTTCCTGCCGCACGATCAGGTCTCGCAGAATGCCTTGTCTGAAAAAATCGGCGTCTCCACAGCGAGAATCGCGCAGCGGGTGAAGGACCTGCACGAATTCAACCCGATGCTGGGACACCGCGGCTGCCGGCTTGGCATCGCGTATCCCGAGATCACCGAGATGCAGGCGCGCGCGATTTTTGAAGCCGCCGCCGACGTGGTGAAAAAGAAGATCAAGGTGAAGCCCGAGGTGATGATCCCGCTGGTCGGCTTCAAGCGGGAACTCGATCTCCAGGTCGAGATCGTCCACCGCGTGGCGAAGGAAGTGATGGCGGAGAAGAAGGTGAAGTTCGACTACCTCGTCGGCACGATGATCGAGGTGCCGCGCGGCGCGCTCACCGCGGACGAGATCGCGCAGAGCGCCGAGTTCTTTAGCTTCGGCACGAACGACCTTACCCAGACCGCGCTCGGCATTTCGCGCGACGACATGGGGAATTTCCTCAATGCCTACACGGAGGCGGAGATCTTCAAGAAGAACCCATTCGCGACGCTCGACCAGACCGGCGTCGGCGAGCTGATGCGAATTGCCGTCGCGAAAGGCCGCGAGACGCGGCCCGACATCAAGCTCGGCATTTGCGGCGAGCACGGCGGGGAC
This sequence comes from uncultured Chthoniobacterales bacterium, assembly GCA_964246635.1. Lineage (GTDB taxonomy): Bacteria > Verrucomicrobiota > Verrucomicrobiia > Chthoniobacterales > SZAS-18 > JAFAXH01. Next base: position 4,676 of record CAXTRS010000056.1, read on the forward strand.
CCACAGAGCGTGAAGTTCTGCCACCAGCTCGGATTGGCCTACGTGAGTTGCAGCCCATTCCGCGTGCCCATCGCGCGCCTGGCCGCGGCGCAGGCGGCGCTGGAGAACCTGTGAGCCGGCGCTGAATGCTTCGCGGGGAGAGCGCGGATTTCGTCTCGCGCTCTCCTCGTTCCGTTTTAGGGATTAACGGTGCGCGGCCGCGTCGTCGCGTGCCTGCTGCGCCAGCTTGAGATTGATCTGCGCGTCGCTGAAATCCGGCGCCTGGCGCAACGCTTCCTGATAACGAGCAATGGCGTCGTCGAGCCGGCCCTGCTGGAAGAACAGATCGCCCAGATTTTTCAGCGCGAGTGGCTGCTCGGGTTTCAGCGAGAGGCTGCGCCCGTAATGCAGTTTCGCCTCCTCGAAACGGCCCAGCCGCATCAGCACGTTGGCGAGATTGCACTCGACCTGCGGATAATCGGCTTTCAGGCGCAACGCCTCGCGATAACGCTCCATGGCGCCTTCCCAGTCCTGGCGATCCGACAGCGCGATGCCCCAGAAGTAATGCGTGTCTGCATTGCCGGGTTGCAGCCGGGCCGCCTCGGCGTATTCGCGCACGGCTTCGTCCAGATGCCCTTCTTTCAGCGCCGTGGTGCCCAGGTTGATGTGGGCATGGGCGTCGCCCGGCACCGCGGCGACCACGGCTTGGCGGCGTTCGAGCTCCGGCACTTTGGTGCCGTGCAGTTGCACCCAACCCAGGAACGACAGCGGCGCCACAAACGCCGTCCATTTCAGCCCGTGCCAGAACCAGGGCGGGAAAACAAACCGCCGGGCTGCGGCGTCCGCGGCGCCGGCTTCGGCGAGGCCGAGGTGCTGGCGGGTGCCGCGTTCGCGCACCTTCCAGATGAAGCCATCATAATAGAAGTGCAGAAAAGCCGACGCGGTGACGACGCCCAGCAACACGCGCTTGACGCCGTCAAGCGCGATGCCGTTGGACATCAGCGCGACCGCGCCATACGCGAGGACCAACCCCACGTAGAGCCCCATGAACGAGCCGCCGCGGCGAAACAGGAAGCGCATGAAACCGCGCGCCGAGTTGTCCTTCTCGACCCGGCTGCGGTTGTAGATCCAGACGATCGAAAGGTATTGGACATCGTGAAACACCTCGAAGAGCGCGATGCCGACCAGAATCTCGCGCACGCCGAGATTGCAATACCACCAGAAGCCGATGCTCGTGACGAGCAGCACGAGCTTGCGCACGCTGGGCCGCTTTCCCCGGCTCCAGGACCAGAGGAGATGGAGAAAAAAGAACAGGGTGATGCCCGCGGTCAGCCAGATCGCCAGCGAGCGCACAAAATCGACCGCGGCGGCCGGAATCACCGGGCCGCTGCAAGCATAATAAAGGTCGAGCAACGTCCGCGAGCGCCGGGGCGAAAGCACGACCGCCGCGGCGAACCAACTCAGGCACATGGCAAAATCGAGCCGGGCGTTGAGCTTGGCGATGCCGCCCGTCTTCGCGTCGTAAATCCGGCAAAAGCCGTAGGTCTGCATCAGCCCGTGCCAGACGCCCCAGACGAACGCAAGGACCTCAATGCCTTTTAAATTCCACACGGTGCAAAGCACGCACACAGCCACAAGCGCCACCGGCGCCACGACGAAACGGATCTTGAATCGCTCGAACAAATTGCGGTCGCCATACGCCCGCATCATGCCGGGAAGGTGATGCCCCATCGCGCCAAAGGCAGCGACGAAGAGATAAATGTCCTGCGCGCTCCAGCGCAGTTGGACGACCGTGAAG
>CAXTRS010000056.1:6521-6766 GCA_964246635.1 uncultured Chthoniobacterales bacterium
GCGCGCCCGCCGCAAACACCCCCCGGCGGGGGGGGGGCGGGGGCGGCACCGCCCCCCGCCGGGGGAATGGGCGCGGCCTGGGCCGCGCGCGACGGCGGAGAATCGAGCGCGGTGGCGGCTCGTTGAATCCGCTGCGCCGCGCGGGCGTGCGGGCGTTTCCGTTGGCGGGTGGAGGTGGCCATGACAGGTGCCAGCCAAGGTATTCTGCGCGCTTCGGCGAGGCAACCCGCAATGCTCAAAACCGG
>CAXTRS010000056.1:6817-17269 GCA_964246635.1 uncultured Chthoniobacterales bacterium
CCCTCAGACTGAAAAAAAGCGCGATTGTTCAAAAAAAATAGTTGCTAAGAAGGGGCCGATTCCCTAACAAGGCCGGATTGAATCCGCGGCAGCGCGGTTTCGATCCCACATTACTCAGGAATGACAGCGCTTTTTCGACCCTACTTTGTGGCAGGAAAAGCGGGCCACTTCAGGGTCGTGTGAACCATCACCTAACCTGCAACCATAGGAAAAAATTAAGTCAATGACTCGACTTCTCAAACCCAGTGCGCCAGCGCGCGGCCGATTTATTTTGGCCAGCGGGCTCGGCGTCTCCCTGCTCGCCGCAGGGGCCATCGGGCAAGTCTCGCCCGGCGGAGGCCAGGAGGCCTCGGCCGGCGGCGCTGACCGCGCGGCGGCCCCGAACACGCGGGTGACGCAAAACGAATCTCAAGGCCAGGCCAGCCAGCCCAGCCCGGAGCGCGTTATCGTCACCGGCTCCTTCATTCCGACCGCGGAGGGCGAGGGCGCTCTTCCCGTCGCCGTTTTCACCCAGGACGACCTGCGCAAGCAGGGCTCCAACAGCGCGACGGAAGGTCTCCGTCGTTTGCCGAGCTTTTTCGGCAACGCCAGCACCGAAGCCGACTCCAACGGCGGCAACGGTCAGGCGGGTGTCAACTTGCGCGCGCTCGGCCAGCAAAACGTGCTCATCCTGCTCAACGGCCATCGCGCCGGCAATCCGAGCTTGCTGAGCGGCTTCACGGACGCCAACGCCATTCCGTTCAGCGCCATCGATCACATCGAAGTGCTGAAGGACGGTGCGTCGGCCACCTACGGCTCCGACGCGGTCGCCGGCGTCGTCAACTACATCTTCAAGACGCAGTATGAAGGTGCCCAGGTTGACGTTTATTTCGGCAACACGACGAACAACGACCAGTCCACGTTCCGCGCGGCGGCCATCGCCGGCTTCTCGACGAAGGACAAGCGCTTCAACATCGTGCTCGACGCGAATTATTTTCACGCGAACTCGATCGAGTCGAAGGACCGTTTTCTGTCTTCGTCGGCGAATACCCAGGGCAACCGTTACGGCGCGACGCCTGGACTCCTGGCAAACTTCCCGCAACTCGTCGGTCAGCCCGTTCGCGGCGCCCTGAATCTCGGCGGCCCGAACACTGCCAGCGGCACGTATCCCGGTCGCATCACGGTTGCCGCCGGCGGTGCCGTGCTCGGCTCTACTTCGCTCATTCTTCGGGACAATGTTCCCAATGGAACGGCGAACTCGCCGACGGTTCCGACCACTCTGGCGGATTATCGGCCGTTTTCGCTCGCCAACGGCGACGGCTTTAACTTCCGTCTGCAAACTCCAGCGATCCCGGAACAGGAGCGTTTCGCCTACTACGGTGCGACGGACTACCAGATCATCGAAAAGGCGCTCGACATCTACGCGTTTGGCCTCTACTCGAACAACCGCCAATACAATGCCTTGGCTTCCTCGCCCGGCTCGTTCGGCAACTTCGCGATTGACCCGGCTCTGAATCCGGCACTCGCGGCGCAGTTCGGCACGGAGCGTGCCCTGATCCGGGCCAGCCCCTACAATCCGGCCGGCGCCTTCTTGAACACGGTCTCCTACCGCACGTTCGAGCTCGGTCGCCGTGTCACCCTCTTTGATACCCGCTTCTATTACGGAGCGATTGGTGTGAAGGGTGAGCTTCTGCGCACGTTCAACTACGACGTGACCTTCCTCCACGAGGAAGACAAGCAGATCCGCACAGACAGCGGTGACGCGCGTCGCAGCGTCCTGTTGCGTGAAATTGCCACTGGTGGGTTCAACCCGTTCATCGGCGGCGGCGCTCCGAACGCAGGCACGTTGAATGGTTTCTCCTACGATAACGCCGCGGCCCTCGGGCGCGCTTCGTATATCGGTGAAACGGTCTTGGGCTTCAACAACCTCAACCTCATTGAAAGCCGCCTGAGCAATACGTTCTTCCCGGACGCGCCTCAGGGTGGTGTGAGCTTGGCGGTTGGCGCGGAATATCGTCGTGAGGCGTTCGACGCGCAGTTCGATCCGACCGAACAGAGCGGTGACACGTTCGGCTTCACGGCCGGCGCCAGCTTCCATGCGGTGCAGGACGTGCGCTCGATCTTCGGTGAAATGCGCTTCCCGATCGTCATCCCGACGATGAAGGTGCCGGGTATCTACAATCTGGCCTTCACGGTAGCCGGCCGTTACCAGAAGTTCTTCTTGAACGGCCAGGATCCGATCTCGGTCGCCAACGGCGCGCCACGTGGCGTAACGCCGACCTTCGAGACGACGAATCCGAAGTATGCCTTCGAGTATCAGCCGATCCAGGACATCAAGTTCCGCGGCTCCTACAGCACGGCCTTCCGTGCGCCAAGCTTGGCGGACTTCTTCCAGCCGGCCGTCGCAGGCGCGGACTTCCCGCAGATCACCGATCCTTACACCCTCTCACCGGGTGGCACGACCTATCAGCCGCTCAACGGCGACACGACGGGTGGTAACGCCAACCTCCAGCCGGAAAACACGGATGCCTATAGCATTGGCCTCGTGGTCACTCCGCGCTGGATCAAAGGCCTTACCTTCACGGCGGACTACTACCAGTTGAACCAGAAGCAGGTGATCATTCAAGGCGCTAACATCGCGCAGTTCGTGGTGCAGCAGAACTTCAATACCTCGAACAAGGCGTATTTCGGCCCGCTGGGTATCGTTCCTCCGGGCACGCCCAACGGCGGCCTGCCGTTCAACGATCCTGCTGCCTCGTTCGCCGCTCGTGTGGTGCGCGACCCGGAGACCGGCCAGTTGCTGTCGGTTGACGAAACGCCGCTCAACGCCGCCCGCCGCAGTGTCGAAGGTATCGACGTGACCTTGTTCTACGAACTGGACACCATGGACTTGTTCAAGAAGGACTTCGGCAAGTTCAACTTCAACGTTGCCTACAACCATGTGTTCCGCTTCAACGCGCAGGTCTCGCCTGGCCAGGGCTTCACGGACTTCACGGGGCAGTTCTCCGCGGCTCCGCTGACTCCTGGTTCCATTCCTTACAACAAGGCGCAGTTCCAGCTCGAGTATCAGAAGAACATCGGGCCTGGCCTGCTGGACTTCGTTGCCACGGTGAACTACATCGGCGACTTCCTCGACGACGGTGGCTCGCTCAACGGCAGCACCCAGGTCGTGGACCAATTCGGCAACCCGCAGGATCCGGCCAACCCGGTGTTCAGCAAGAACCGCAAGGTGCGTGAATACACCACGCTGGACTTGCAGTTGAGCTACACCTTCAAGGCCCCGGAGCCGCTGACCACCACGACGGCGTCGAAAGACTACAAAGGCAAGGCAGTCGCCCCGGCGCCGGTGCGCGGCGCCAGCCTGTGGCAGAAGATCCTCGGCGGCACCACGCTGACGGTCGGCTGCATCGACGTGTTCGACACGCCGCCACCGTTCGCGGCCGGCGCGTTCAACGACAACTACGACACTTCGCTCTATTCGATCCGCAACCGGTTCGTCTATGGCGCGGTCTCCAAGAAGTTCTAAGGTTACTTGGAGCAACTTGTTTAACGGAAAGCCGGGCGGGAAACCGCCCGGCTTTTTCGTTTTCGTAAACAACGTGATTCGACGGACCCTTTAGGTCGGTTTGTAATTGAGTCAGCCCCGGCAAGGGCGCAAGAGCCGTAGCCCACGGCGTGAGCCGTGGGAAAGATGGGAAAGAGGACCGAGCCCCACCAAGGGCGCAAGAATAGGCGCGTGTGCCCGCACTCGCCGCGACGCCATTGTTCTTGCGCCCCTGCCGGGGCTGGATACCACGGCTGACTCAAAGGCGCAGCGCTCTAAGTTCCGCCTTCGACGAGCGGCTTTAGTTTAGCCCAGACCGTGTTCGCAATGATGCGCTGACCCTCGGCGGTCGGATGGACACCGTCGCGCTGGTTCAGAGTTGCGATGCCGCCAACGTCTTGGAGGAGAAATGGAATCAAGGTCGCGTGGTTTGCCTCCGCCAGAGTGGGAAAGAGCGCTTTGAAGCGTTCCGTGTATTCGTCGCCAAAGTTCGGCGGCAACAGCATGCCGGCGATCAACACGCGCACCGCCGGATTCTTCGCTTTCACTTTGTTGATAATTCCCTGGAGATTGCGGCGAGTCTCCTCGGTCGGGATGCCGCGCAGCCCATCGTTGGCGCCGAGGGCGAGCACGAGCACATCGATCCGCTGACGCAAGAGCCAGTCGATCCTACGCAGACCGCCGGCACTGGTGTCGCCGCTCACGCCGGCGTTGACTACGACAGTCTCCCGGATGCCTGCCGCGCGAATTTTTTGCTGCAACAAGGCTGGGAAGGATTCAGTCGCCGGTTCTGCCAAGCCGTAGCCGGCGGTCAAACTGTCGCCGAGGCAGAGAATCGTGCGAACCGGGCTGTAAGCATCCGAAACGTTTCGGTGTTCGAGCGACGAAGCCGGCTCCGCCGACTCCGCAAAACTGGTGTCTGCGGTCGCGGTGAGGAGAAAAATCAACGACGAAAACACTCGGAGAAGGGCCCGGCGACAGGGTGGGGAAGATTCAAAGAAAAGGGGATACATCGGTTGGAAAAATACCGCGCAATGTCGTTCACGAGGCGTTGGGAGTAAACCGCGTTGCGCCACCAGCGGCGGTTAAATCCGCAGCCGCAAGCGCTTCGGCAAGGGAAGTTGGCGGCTCGCGCAAACGCGCTACATTGCGACCGCGCAACTCCAGCTTGGGATGCCGGCCGCGTTATTTCCTTCGCCTTTTCTGCCACACCGCCTCCGCATGTCGTCAATCGAGTCGTCCCCGCCGCCGGTCGTTTTGGAAGCGCAGCGTTTGACGAAAACCTATCGCAGCGGCGAGCGCGAACTGACGGTCCTGCGCGACGTGAGCTTCAGCCTGGGGGCCGGCGCGACATGCGCGATCGTCGGTCCGTCGGGCAGCGGCAAGACGACGTTGCTCGGGCTTTGCGCCGGTCTTGACCGGCCCAGCGCAGGGACGGTTCGCCTGGCCGGCATCGGCTTGGAGACGCTCGACGAAGATGCCCGTGCGCGGGTGCGAAACGAGCACACCGGCTTCGTCTTCCAAAACTTCCAGCTCGTCCCGACGCTCACTGCGCTCGAAAACGTGATGGTGCCCGCCGAATTGCGCGGCAACGGCGCCCGCGCTCGCGATCTCGGCGGCGAAGCGCGCGAGCTCCTCGCCGCGGTCGGTCTGGCGGAACGCACCGAGCACTTTCCCGCGCAGCTCTCGGGCGGCGAGCAACAGCGCGTCGCCCTCGCGCGCGCCTTCATCAATCGCCCCCGCGTGCTGTTCGCCGACGAGCCGACCGGCAATCTGGACGGTGAGACGAGCGCGCGCGTGGTCGAGTTGCTCTTTGCGCTCAACGCGCAATCTGGCGCCGCGCTCGTGCTCGTCACCCACGACGCCGAGCTGGCGGCGCGCACGGGACGAGTCATTCGCCTGCGCGACGGGGCGATGGTGGAATGAGGCGTGTTGAAACCAAACCTCCTCGCTTGCTCCTGATGAACCCCTGGATTTGGAAAATGGCTTGGCGCGACAGCCGCCGCGGCCGGGCACGCCTGCTGCTTTTCTCCAGCGCGCTGACGCTTGGTGTCACCGCGCTCGTGGCGATCGGCACGCTGCGCTCCAGCCTCGAGCGCGCCATCGACGCCCAGGCGCGCAGCCTCGTCGGTGCCGATCTCGTCCTGGAAGGTCGCGCAGCCCCGAGCCCCGAGCAGGCCGCCTTCGAAGGTTCGCTCGGCGGCACGACGGCGCGCGAGACCGCACTCAGTTCCATGGCGCGGTTCCCGCGATCCGGCGCCACGCGGCTCGTGCAGGTGCGGGCGGTCGAAGGAGCTTACCCGTTTTATGGCCAGGTCGAGACCGATCCGCCCGCCGCCGCCGAGGCATTTCGCGCGGGCAGGGGCGCATTGATCGAAGATGGCCTGCGGGCGCAATTCGCTGTGCAGCCGGGCGACGCGATCGAGATCGGCGGCCGCGCGTTTCCGGTGCTCGGCGGCATCCGCAAGCTGCCGGGCGAAACGGCCGCCTTTTCCGGCGTGGCGCCGCGCGTGTTGATCCCCCGCGCCGACCTGCCGGTGGGCCTGCTGGCACGAGGCAGCCTGGTTCGCTGGAAAACGTATTTTCGCCTGCCCGAAACTGTCGCGGTTCCCGATCTCATCCGTGCCATCAAGCCGCAGCTCACGCAGTTTCGCCTCGACGCCGACGATGTCGCGCGGCGCAAGCGATCGCTCGGGCGTGTCTTCGAGAACATGTCCCGTTTTTTGAATCTCGTCGGCTTCGTCGCCCTGCTGCTCGGCGGCATCGGCGTGGCCAGCGCGATCCAGGCGCACCTGAAGGGCAAATTGCGCACCGTCGCCACGTTGCGCTGCCTCGGGGCCAGCTCGCGTCAGGCGCTGGCAATCTACCTCATCCAGGCCGTGGCGATGGGCGCGGCCGGCGCGCTGGCGGGCGCGCTGCTCGGGTTGCTTGTCGGTGCGGCAACACCGCGCGCCTTGGCCGGCGTTTTGCCGGTGAAAGTCGAGTTCCTTTGGGACTGGTCTGTTCTTGGGCAGGGAATCGCGGTCGGGTTGGTGACGTGCGTGCTGTTCGCGCTGCTGCCGCTGCTGCCGGTGCGGCGCGTGCCGCCACTGCTGGCATTGCGTGCGGCATTCGATGTCGCTGGGGCAGATGCGGCCCGTGGCCGACGGCGCGACCCGCTGCTCTGGCTGACACTTGCGCTCCTCACTCTGGCACTAACGGCTTTTCCCGCCGTCACCAGCCGCGACTGGCGTTTCGGTCTGTGGTTTTCCGGTTTTCTGCTCATCGCCTTCCTCGCGCTCGCCGCGGTGGCGCGCAGTTTGATCTGGGGCGCGCGCCGTTTTTTCCCGCGCTCCTGGCCGTATGCGTGGCGTCAGGGCGTGGCCAATCTTTATCGACCCAATAATCGGACGCTGCTCCTGACGTTCACGCTCGGCTTGAGCACGTTTCTGCTGCTCGGTCTCGAACTGACGAAAGACGCGTTGCTGCGGCAATTCGCCAGCCGCGGCAGCGGCAACAACCAGCCCAACCTGGTGTTCTTCGACGTGCAGAGCGATCAGAAAGCCGCCGTCGCGGAGTTGGTGCGCGCGGGCGGGTTGCCGGTCCTCGATCTGGTGCCGGTCGTCACGATGCGGCTGGCCTCGCTCAAGGGCCGGCCCGTCGAGGAGATCCTCTCGCAGAGCCCCAAGGGCAAAGGCGCAATCCCCGAGTGGCGTCTGCGTCACGAATACCGCTCGACTTACCGTGATCGACTCACGGATGGAGAAGAAATCACCGGCGGCAGATGGACGGGTCGCTTCGAGCCGGCTCCGAATGTGACGTCAGAAAAAGTTCCGGTGTCGATCGAGGCCGAAGCCGCGCGCGAGTTGCAACTCCAACCCGGGGACGACTTGGTGTTCAACGTCGGCGGCGTGCTCATCGCCACCACCGTCGGCAGCGTGCGCAAGGTCGAATGGGAACGTTTTCAGCCGAACTTCTTCGTCGTTTTTCCCGCTGGCGGCACGTTGGAGGAGGCCCCTGCCTTCCATGTGCTGGTGACCCGCGCACGGGACGCCGCGCAATCGGGCGCCGTGCAATCCGCGATGGTCCAAGCGTTCCCCAACGTCGCTGCCATCGACCTCAGCCTCATTGTGGGAACCGTGCAAAACATCGTGGACAAAGCGACGTGGGCGGTGCGCGTGTTGTCGATTTTCACCGTCGGCACGGGCCTGCTCGTGCTCGCGGCGGCGATCCTCACCGGGCGCTACGAACGCCTCCAGGAGAGCGTGCTCCTGCGCACGCTCGGAGCCTCGCGCGGCGTCGTCTTCACCGTGCTTTGCGTCGAATACCTCGCGCTGGGCGCGCTCGCCGCGCTCACCGGCGCGGTGCTCGCGGTCGCGGGAAGTTGGGCGCTGACGACATTTGTCTTCAAAATCTCCTGGTCGCTGCCCGTGCTGCCGCTCGCGCTTAGTCTCGTCCTCGCGGCCGGGCTGACACTCCTTATCGGATTGCTTGCAAGCCGCGGCGTTTGCGATCAGCCGCCGCTGGAAATCCTGCGTGCGGAAGGCTGACGAAGATGACCACGGACAGGCCGCCCTGCGGGCGGGGCGGACGAAGGACGATAAGAGATCGCCCACGATCGCCTTTCCTTTCGTTGTCATCCTGAGCGGAGTGTAACGAAGCCGAAGGACCTCTGGCTGATATTCCGTTCGGATGTCGCTCGCGCCTTCGACGCGGCAACACACTTGTCATCAAGAGGTCCTTCGACTGCGCTCCTGCGTTGCTCCGCTCAGGATGACAATGGAAAGAGACGCGCCCACCATTCTCCATTCGGTCATTCTTTCGTCATTCGTCATTTGTCATTCCGCCGCAGCCGGCCGTTTGCAACCGCCGCAGCGTGCCGCTAAGCTGCGGCCTGTTTGCCGTTTGGAGCTGTTTTACCTGATGAACTTTCTTTCCGTCACGGGCGCGAATTTCGCCCCTTTGCTCGCCGCCGCGCCCACGCCGGAGCCTGCCGCACTCAGCCCGCTCGCGCCTGGCCCGGACGGGGTCACGACGCTCTGGAACGTGCTGCTTTCCGGCGGTGTTTTCATGATCCCGCTGGCGGCGCTGCTCTTTGTCGGCACGCTCTTGGTGATGGTTTATTTTCTAACCCTACGCCGGGGCAATGTGGTCACGCGCCGGTTTCTCGACACCGCCGAGGCGCTGCTGCGCAAGCGCGATTATCTCGGGTTGCTCGCGGTCAGCAATCGCCATAGCGAAGCGGTCGCGCACGTCACGCAGCGCGCGCTCGATTTCGCCACGAAAAATCCGACCGCCCATCTCGACACCATCCGCGAGGTCGCCGAAACCGAAGCGGTGCGGCAGGCCACGATGCTCAACAGCCGCATCTCGTATCTGGCCGATGTCGGCACGATTGCGCCGATGGTCGGGCTGCTCGGCACCGTCAGCGGCATGATCAAATCCTTCAGCTCGCTGGCAACCGACATCGCTACGTCAAAGCCGATGCAGCTGGCCAGCGGCGTCTCGGAAGCGTTGGTTTGCACGGCGAGCGGGCTGGTCGTTGGCATCATGGCGTTCGCATTCTTCGCTTATTTTCGAGGCCGCGTCAGCCGCTTGACCGCGGACTTGGAAGCGGCGGCGACACAGATGATGGCGCTGTTCGCGATGTATTACAGCGCGGGTAGTGGTGGTGGCGCGGTCGGGGCGATCCCGCGGCGGCGCGAGCGCGCGCCGGTGGCGCTGGAAGACGAATTCTAAAAAGGTTCAGGATTCAAGCCATCGAGCTTCAAACAAATTCAAAGGCTCCAAGTTCAAAGCAACTCGACTCCGCGCATCCAGCATCTGGCAACCGCCTTCCGACTTCGTGCTTCGGACTTGTTTGAAGCTTGATGGCTGGAAGCTCGAACCTTTTCCCGAATGCAACTTCAGAAACGCATCACTCCGCCCGTCGTCCTGGGCTTCCAGGTCACGCCGATGATCGACGTGTTTTGCTGCCTGCTGATTTTTTTCATCGTTACTTACAACTTTTCGCGCAACGAAACCGCACTCGAAGTCAAAGTGCCCACCGCCAAAGAGGGCAAGGAAACGCGGCGCTCGATCAGCGAATGCATTCTCAACGTGCGCTCCGACGGCAGTGTCATCCTCAACCGCCAGACGCTCTCGCTTGATCAGCTCAAAGCGAAGCTGACGCAGCTTTCGCAGCTCTATCCCGACCAGGCCGTCATCCTGCGCGGCGACGAGCAGGCGAGCTACCGCGCCATCGTCGATGTGCTCGACACCTGCCGCGCCGCCAACGTTTGGAACGTGGCCTTCGCCACCTCGAAGCCGGCCGCCGAAAGCAGCAGCGGCGGCGGTGCGCCCGCGCCGTCGTCCGTTCCGTAATTTCTTTCGTGATGATCTCCGCTTCGTGCGGCGCACGTTTCGCCGCTGCTCAGTCTCGTTGTCGTCTGCGGCGTCTTGGCCACGACGCGTTGCTGTGCGGGCTTGCGGTCCTCGCCCTGCGCGTTCCCGCAATGGGCCAACAGCCATTCGCCACGCCTTCACCTGCGAACCCTGCCGAGGGTGAACCTGAAGTTCGCCGCGCGCTGCCGATCGAGCCGGAGGCATCCCCGACCGACTCGCCGGCCGCCGCCACGCCAGAGCCCAACGTCGCGCGCGCCTTGCCGGTGAATCCCGCGACTACCACGGCGCCGACGGTGCCGACGCCGCGCACCGCGCCGTTGACGTTCCCGAGTCCGACGCCGTCCACGAGCGCGCGTCGCAACGCCGAGGCTGCGGCGAAACCCGCGCCGTCGCCGTCGCCGCCCGCCGTCGAGGAACCGACAGCGGCTGTTTCGTCCTCGCCGGCGCCCGGTTGGGAACTCGCGCAACAATCCCCGCGCCGAGTCAATCCGGCAGCGCCGCCGGGCGCGGGCGGGGCCGGCGCGGTTAGTGGCGCGCCCGGCCAGAGCGGGGGGGCGCCGTGGCCG
>CAXTRS010000057.1:0-4712 GCA_964246635.1 uncultured Chthoniobacterales bacterium
CGAGCCAGCCGGCGGCAGCGAGGTCTTGCAAGGCGGCCCGCCAGGCGCCGGGCGCTCGCGCGATGGCGTCGGCCTCGGTGTCGCCGGCGGCCGAGGCTCTTCTCGCGCGCAGCCGGAGGAGAAATTCCAGCGCGTCCGAGCCGTAAGCGGGTGGGGCGAGGCCGAGCCGCGCGCAGAGCAGCCGGCGCAAGCCCGCGGCGTCGGGGAAGCGCACTCCGGCGAGGGCAACCCCGGCGCGCAACAAGCGCGCCTTGATCCACGCCGCCTGCCCCGCGTTCGCGGTGAGCAGCCAGGCTTCGCCGCCCGCCAGCGCCAAAGCGCTCGCGGCGCGGCACCACGCCTCGACGCCTTCGGTCCAGGCGTCTTCGACAAATTGGTAGGTCTGAATTTGACAGCGCATGCGAGTCGTTTGCGGCCCGGCGGGTGTTCGCCTTGATCTTAGCGAAAGCGGCTGAAAAAAAAGTGCAATTATCGTCAATAAAACATTGCCACGCGGTTTTGCGTTTGTTCTACTCGCCCTCGCTTCCGCCCCCCGGTCGCCCTGATTCCCCTCTGTGAACCGGGTCCGCCTGTGTTCGGGAAGCCGACGCCACGTAGCGGGCGTTGTCCCTCGCAGCAGAACGCTCGAACACCCTGTCAATCACAGTCCATCCCGCCGGCTGAGCGCCCTGTTTTGCCCTTTCTTCCAGAGCAAGACGGTGCGTGCTCGCCGGCTTTCATCCCACCACCTCATGATTAAAAAGTCCCTTCCGTCGGCGGCCGCACGCGGTCTCGCCGTCGCCGCTTCTCTGGCGCTGCTGCTGGCCTCCGGGCCATTGCTCCGCGCGCAAAATTATACCGAAACCGGCGACGCCGGCTCCACCCCCGGCACCGCGCAGGCCACCGGCTTGATTCAAACCTCCAACGGGAATCCGCCGCAAAACATCTTTGGCACCATCAGCGGTCTGAACGATGCCGACGTGTATCGGATCCAAGTCACCGCGCCGATGCTGTTTTCCGCGACCACCGTGAACACGACGACGGGGCTCACGCTGGACACCCAGCTTTTCCTCTTCGACGCCAGCGCCCGGCCGGTGTATGCCAATGACGACTCCAGCGGCACCAGCTTCGCATCGACCCTTCCACCCGGCAGCACCTTCCTGGCGAACCTGTCGCCGGGACTTTACTACTTGGCCATCAGCCTTTCGGGCAATGATCCGGTCAACACCGCGAACCAGCTCGTCTTTAATCCCGGCACGACCTCGACCGAGCTGCGCGGCCCGGCGAGCGGGCTGAATCCCGACAGCTTCAGCGGTTTTAACAACGGCAACACGTTCGCCCAGAGCGGCGCTTACCAAATCATCATCGTTCCCGAGCCCTCGACCTGGGCGCTCGCTGCTGTGGGCGTTCTCGCGCTCGGGCTTGTCGCCGTGCGTCGTCGCCGTGCGATGGCGTAAGCGCACTCTCGCGCGATGCAACGATGATTTAGAGCATTCAGTTGTTTACCACCCCCGCAGTCACTCGCAATTCATCCATGAAATCCGTATTCCGAATTAGAAACCTCGCCCTGCTGGCATTCGTCAGCACCGGGCTCCTTACCACCTCCCTCCAAGCCGGCACCGTGCCCCAGAATCTGGGCTACGGGCTGGACAAATTGGTCGAAAGCCACGTTTCCCTGAAGGCTCAGAACGCCGCCCGTAAAGCCGGCGAGCCGGAAATCGTCGGCAGCTACAATGGCTGGGCGACCGAAGTCGCAGCCGGGTATGCCGCAGACGCGATCAGCGACGCCGGCACCGGCCGCTTCCTCGTCGATATCACGCTGCGTGGCACGGTGGGAGTCGAACAGATGCAGCGCCAAATCGAACGCCGTTTCCCCGGCTTCACTGTCACGGCGGTGGACAAGGCCTATCGCGGGGTTGGCATTATCGAAGGCTTCACCAACATCGAAGACGTAGCGGCCCTTTCCCAGCTGAAAGGCGTGCGCGCCGTGATGCTCGGCCTGAGGCCCAGTGTCGATCGCTCCGCGGTCCCCGCCGAAGCGCGCACCAAACCGGTTCTGCCCGAGCCGGTGAACAACCAGGTCTTCACCCGGCTCGGCACTGCCTTTGACCAAGGCGTCTTCCAACATCGGGTTGACCAGATCAGCCAGGTTTACAATCCGAGCGCCACGCAGAACCTCACCGGCAACGGCATCTCGGTCGGTGCGCTCTCGGACAGCTACGACACCCGCACCGCCGGCAACGATGCCAGCACGTATGTGGCGAGCTTCGATCTGCCGGGCGCTCCCACCAACCCGGTGAACACGAAGCCAGTCGTCGTCCTCGTGGACGAGCCGGCCGCCGGCACCGACGAAGGCCGTGGCATGATCGAAAACATCTACAAGATGGCTCCGAAAGCCCGCCTGGCTTTTTGCACCGGCGTCAACGGCGAAGTGGCCTTTGCGAATTACATCCGCGCGATGGCGGGCATCACCGTCAACCCCGCGCCCTTCCCCAATCCACCAGCGGGCAACCCGAACGGGGTGTTCAAAGCGGACATCATCGTGGACGACATCAGTGTCGGCGGCGAGCCATTCTACGGTGAAAGCATCATCGGCGGTGCCATCGACGATGCCACCGCGGTCGGCGTGTCGTATTTCTCTTCCGCGGGAAACAACATCGGCATCAATGCCTACGAATCCGCTCTCCGGATCGTCCCGAACGGGTCGGGAACCACCGCCGCGACCAACTCGGCGCTCGCAGGCACGAACATCAACCTTGCTGGCGTGCCAACCGACCTCTACGCCGGCGGCTTCCACAACTTCAATCCGAACCCGGGCCAGCTTGACGTCGCGGCGCTTTGGAACATGCCGGGCGCTCCCACCTCTCCCGGCGCGACGGAAATGCAGTGGGATGACCCGTATGACATCCGTGATCCCGTCCTCAACCAGCCGCCGATCTACAGCTCCAGTGGATCGATCACCGGCAGCGGCCAGTCCGTGGTCTTCAACGGCTCCAGCACACCGCCTCTGCCCCAGTTTACCGCCGGCACGGGCTACGTCATCCAGGAGACCGCCACTAGCGGCAACTTTGACGGCATCGTCACGATCACCGATCCGAACGGCAAAGTGATCGTAAACCAGGACACTGGGACGGACGAAGTCGTCACCCTCTACGCGCCCATCAGTGGCCAATACACGATCACGGTCACTGCCTTCAGCACCACCACGGGCAACTTCAACCTGACCGTCAACACGACCGCTCAGGCTGGCGTAATCACGACGGACCTCAACCTGCTCGTCTTCCGCGCGGACACCGGCGCCTACCTGGGCGCCAACTCGTTGACGACGAACAATATCGCCAACAACCGGCCGGTTGAGCTCGGCGGCAGCGCGACGGTGAGAGCGCCTTCGGGCCAGACGCAAATTCAGTTCGTCATCGCCCGCGCCAACATTCCCACGGCTCCCCGCCTGCCCACCCGCGTGCGCGTTTCCACACGTGGCAACGGCCTCGGCGGCATCGGACCGGCGGAATACTTCGCCTATAACGCGGTGACCACCAAAGGCCACGCCACGGCGAAGGGTTGCAACGGCACGGCGGCTTACAGCGTGTTCCGGCCCAACCAGACGGAAGCGTTCACCTCGCCGGGACCGGCCACCATCCTGTTTGACAGGACCGGCGCCCTGCTCGCCACGCCGGAGATTCGTCTCGTGCCTCGCGTTGCCGCGATCGACGCAGCCAACACGTCGGACTTCCCGCTCAACGGGGATTCCACCGGTGACTTGGACGGCTTCCCGAACTTCTCGGGCACCAGCTCGGCCGCTCCGCACGCCGCGGGCATCGCCGCGCTCATCCTCGAGAAGAACGGCGGCCCTGGCACGGTGACGCCCGCACAGATGCGGACGATCATGCAGACCAACGTGTTCCCGCACGATCTCGATCCCTCCTTCGCCTCCTCGACTGCCCGCGCGACCAACGGCGGCAAGGTGACGATCACGATCTCGAGCGACAACGACACGAATACGAGCACGGGTCAGAACGATCCGAACTCCATCGTGGTCTCCTACGTCGGACCAAGCAACCTCACCTCTCTGGTCTTCAACCCGGGCGGAACTGGGGCAACCGGCGGCGCCGTCACTTCTGGCATCAACGGCTATTACGACAACACGCCCGCCGCGGGGCAGGTCACCTACTTCGAGCAGGACGTGCCGGGGTTGGTCTTCCGCCCGGTCACCAAGGCGTTCACGATCGGCAACCTCTCGAACTTGTCGACGACCGACGCGATCGCGACGTTCACGAACCAAGCCGGCGTGCCTGCGCCGGCGGGCGACGGGTTCTTCACCATGACGCTGACCTTCCCGAATGGGAATTTCAACGGTGGCAAGGCCCTGCGGTTCACCGTGGGCCGTGGTCAGCTGCGCAATGCGGACGTGCAAACCGGCGCGGTGGGCAACACCCCTGGGCCGGGCGCGACCGCAGTCGCCCCGCGTGCCGATCTCTTCGGCGGCGGCGTGTTCATCCCGCGTATCCAGACCGTCACCGACGGCATGACCTACAGCGGCACGCTCCAGGACGGCAGCACCTTCACGGGCACGATCAAGAACCGCATCGGCAACGGCTATTCCGTCACCGATGGCTACGGCTTGATCAACGCCGAGGCGGCGGTCAACGCCACGCTCCCACCGTAAGCGACGCGCAAACGGTCTCCGGCAGATGGTTTCTGCCGCAGAAACGAACCGGCCGGCTGGAAGAGAT
>CAXTRS010000057.1:4732-17262 GCA_964246635.1 uncultured Chthoniobacterales bacterium
GAAAAGCCTTTCAGCGCGACAGCGCCAGATCCGCAGGGGGATCCGTAGAAAACCCTCGCGCGCGGCGCTAGAGCGTTGCTCGCTTGAGTTAGCCAGGTAGGGACGCATCTCCGGGGCGTCCCTACCTGCGCCGGAGGCCTATTGAAATAAACAGCGCTCTAGGGTTCGGTCGCCCCAGCCGGGGCTGAGTTTATTTTTCAACCGCAACCCGCGACTCACGCCGGGGGCTACAGCTCTTACGCCCCAGCGGGGGCTTGCACCGCTTTAGCCCAAAGCAGCCCACGACGAACGGCTGCGGACACGGCGCGAGATGACCAACGCGAGCAACCCGCTCGCGGTCAAAATCCAGGTGGCTGGCTCGGGAACGGCGACGGGGTCCAGCAGAAAAGCGTGGAGTTGATTATTGAGCAGGCCGTAGCCGACGATTTGGCCGTTGGCATTGATGCCCTCGGCTTCGGTCAACACCCAGCCCAAGGAAGGATCGATGAGCGAGTTGAGATCAATCATCGCCCCGCCGAGGGTCAGGACGATAAAAGCGTGGCGCGTGCTGTTGTCGCTCAGAAACGAATAACCGACGACCTGGTTCGCGTCGTTGATTGCGTCGGCCTGACTCGATCTGCCACCCAGCGTCAGCAGGTCCGTTAACGCGCCGCCATTGGGGCCGCTGATAACCGCGTGAACGCGGGGGGCGCTCACAGCGGCGCGGCCCACGACCCGCCCGCTGCTGTTGACGGCCAGGCCGAAGCTGGTCGCGCCGCCGTTCAGAGTGCCAAGATCGCGCAGCGCATTGTTCTGCGTGGGATCGCTCAGAAAAGCATGCAGATTGCCGGAAGGCGTGTTGGAATAACCGGCCACCTGATTGCTGGCGTTGACGGCGCGGCCAAAACTGTTCGTGCCGCCCAGGGTGCCGAGGTCGGCGAGCGCTCCGCCGCCCGGCGCGCTGAGAAAAGCGTGGGTGGCGCCGGTGCTGATTTGCGATTGGCCGGCGACGCGCCCGGCCGCGTTGACGCCGTAGCCGGCGCTGTTACGACCGCCGGGCAGCGCGCCAAGATCGGTGAGGCCGGTGCCGTGCGGGCCGGTCAAAAAAGCGTGCGTGCCGGCAATGGTGCCGTCGAAAAACGTGGAAAATCCCGTAACCTGACCGCTTGCGTTGATGCCCGTTGCCGTGCTGGTCGTGCCGCCGGCGAGTGTGCCGAGATCGATTAGCGCGCCGCCGCCAGCGCCCCGATAAAAGGCGTGTTGCGGCCCGTCGTCCGGAGTATCGGAGGCCCCGACGATTTCTGCGCTGTTGTTGATGCCGTAAGCCTGGCTGGTCACACCTCCGAGCGTGCTGAGATCCGTCACATTAAAGCTGAATCCTTGCGCGCGCGCCGGGGAGGCGAACTGGAGCAGACCCGCCGCGAGGCAGGCGGAAAACGAGACGGAAGATGGAGACAATTTCATGGCTGACCCTGGATAAAACCACCAATCGCCGGGAGTGAGATTAAGCCGCCGACTCCCCGGCGGCCGCCGGCGTGGAGGCTTTTAGTCGAGACGCCGTCGCCGGTCAACGCAATGTTTCGAGAGAGGCGGACGCGGCGCTGGGCAAGGCGTGTTCATGTAGGCACAAAGCCGCAGGCGAAGAGTCGCCGCGAGACGGAATTTTGCCGGCGGAAGAATTTTTATTAAAAAAAGGATTGCCACGCGAAAAGCGGGCTGCTCTACTCCGCTCGATTTCGGTTCAACAACACTGCGCTGTTCTCCACCGGCGAAGCCCCTCGGCCGGGAAAAAGTTGGCGGCCGGTTCGTTGTGCGTTGTCCTGAAATGTTGCCTTAACCACCCACCCGTCTGCGCAACAGCGGTCTTCTCCCGCGAGAAGCTGGCTGGGGCGCGCTTTCTTGTCTTCATGCACAAACCCAAAACACGTCTCCTACTCGCCGCTTTCATTGCTGCGGCCGCTTCGCTCCCGTCTCTGTCGCCGGGACTCCTCGCGCAGAACTACGTCGAAACCGGCGACGCCGGCCAAACGCCTGGCACCGCACAAGCCACCGGCATCAATCAATCGGGCACGCTCGGCAGCGCCTCGACGATCACCGGCACGTTTGCCGCCAACACGAGCAATGGCAACAACGCCAGCCAGGACGCGGACGTATTTATCTTCACCTTGTCGGCCCCGGCGATGTTGACGTTTTCGACGCTAAACACGACCACGAGCACGGGCGGCCAGTCGGGCGGCCGGGATACCGAGCTCTTTCTCTTTACCAGCACGGGCGCTCCGATCCTGGCCAACAACGACGCCACCGGTTTCACCCTGCAAAGCAGCTTCACCGTGTCACTGGCCGCGGGCAGCTATCGCATCGCGGTCAGTCTGGCTGACAACGAGCCGGTCAACTCCGCCAATCAACTGGTCTTTGCGACGAGCGCGAGTCCTACCGCGGTCCGTGGGCCGGCCAGCGGCATCAACCCCGCGGTGTTCAGCAATTTCAACAGCGGCAACAGCTTCCCGGATTCCGGGAATTACCAGATCGGCATCACCACCGTGCCGGAGCCGTCTGCCTGGGCGCTCATGGTGCTCGGCGCCGCGACGCTCAGCGTATTCATCAATCGTCGCCGCCGCCGTCACGCGGCTTAACAAAATTCCCCTTGGTGGCGTGGCCGCGCCCGGCGGGCGTTTGGCTGCGCCACTTCTGTTTGCATCCGTTCATCAGTAATCAGTTCATTCACCCAACCCCGTCTGTTTATGACCACCGATTCGTTTAAAACCATCTCACCGCTGGCAGGCCCGATTCGCCTGCCCTCGTTCGTGCTTGCGGCTTGCGCGGGCCTCGGCCTGTTGGCCAGCTCGGTCAGTCTGCACGCCAAGCCGGTGCCCGAAAATCTGGGCAACGGTCTGGACCGCCTGCTCACCAGCCACCTTGCCATCAAGGAAGCCGCCGCCCGTGGCGAGAAGCTTCACACCTTCACTTCCGCGAACGGCAAAGCTTATACGACCGAAGAAAACGCTGGCCTCGCGGCGCTCGCGCTCGGCGATAACCAGGACCGCCTCCTGGTGCGCATCAATCCCAGCGGCAAGCAGGAACTTGACTCGATGATCCGCGCGATGACGCGGAAAGTTCCCTCGCTGACCGTCACCGCGGTGGACCCAAGCTATCACGGCGTTGGCGTGATGAACGCTTACGTTGCCATCGACGACGTGGCCACGCTGGCGTCCATGTCGGTCGTCCGCTCGGTGATCCTGGAGCTGAAGCCCCGGCACAGCAAAAGCGCGTCATTACAGACTCCGGCTCCCGGCAGTCGGCGGATCCTCGAGCCCAACAACGCTCCGCTCGGCACCTTGAGCAACCAGCTCGGAACCTATTCAGACCAGGGTATCTTCCAGCACCGGGTTACTCAGATTAACAAATTCTACAACGCGGCAGCATCGGTGGATTACGAGGGCAGCGGGCTGAGCATCGCCTGCATCTCGAATTCCTTTGCGGCGAACGCTGCGAATCCCGCCTCGCTCGACGTGACCAACTTCGACCTGCCTGGCAGCGCGAGCAATCCTCGCAACACCACGCCGACGTTCGTTCTCGTGGACGACCTGACCGACAACACGAGCGACGACGAAGGCCGCGGCATGTGCCAGATCGTCTATAAAATGGCGCCCAAGGCCAAGGTCGGCTTCGGCACCGCGGACCTCGGCGAAGTCGGTTTTGCCAACGTCATTCGCGGCTTGGCGGGCATCAACAGCTCGACCTTCCCCAATGCCAGCACCCAGGGCTACGCGGCCGACGTGATCTGCGACGACGTCGGATACTTCGACGAGCCGTTCTATGAGGATGGCATCATCGGCGCCGGCGTCAACGACGTGGTCGCCGCGGGTGTCTCGTATTTCTCCTCGGCTGCCAATGACGTCGGCGTCAACGGCTACGAATCCGTTATCCGCCTGGTGCCCAACGGCACGGGGCTGACGGCTGCGGCTGGGAATACGGCTTTGGCAAACACCAATATCAATCTCACCGGCGTTCCGACTGCCCTCTATGCGGGCGGGTTTCACAACTTCAACCCGAATCCTGGCCAGTTGGACGTCGCACAGTTGGTCAACGTTGCGGCGAATAACACGGTTCCGACGATCCTCCAATGGAACGATCCCTACGATCCGAACGCCGGTCTCCAGAGCGTGGGTGCACAGATTTATGCCAATACCGGCACGATCACAAGCACGACTACCACGGTGACCTTCAACGGCTCGAGCACCCCTCCGCTGCCGACGTTCAACGCGAACCAAGGTTATCAAATCGTCGTTACCGCCACCAGTGGCGGCCTCGACTCCATCGTCTCCGTCATCGATCCGAACGGTCTCACCGTGTTGACGCAGGATACCGGCACGGATGAAACAGTGAACTTCATCGCGCAGCTTTCCGGCCAATATCAAATCCGGGTCGCCCGCTTCGGCTCGACGACAGGCAACTTCAACATCGTGGTGAATCTTGCCACCCTCACTCCCTTCGTGGGGTCTGATTGGAACTTGCTGGCGTTTCGCACTGACACCGGTGCCTACGTAGCGGCCAGTTCGTTGACCACTAACAATCTCTCCAGCAACACGCCGGTCGAAATCGGCTTCGTGAACCGCACCGCCACAGGGACCAATTCGATCCAATACGTGCTCGCGCGCGCCAACACGCCCTCCGGCCCCAACGTCGCGGATCACATCCGGTATCTGCTCCCCGGCAACGGCCGTGCAGGCTACGGCCCGCAGGAATACTTCACCTACAACACGGTGACCACCGCTGGCCACGCCCACGCGGTGGGCTGCAACGGCACCGCGGCTTACTCCGCGTTCCGTCCCAGCATCCCAGAGGGCTTCACCTCGCCAGGACCGGCGACGATCTACTTCGACGCGAACCAAAATCGGCTCGCGACCCCGGAGATTCGCCTCCAGCCACGCGTCGCCGCCATGGATAACGGGAACATCTCCACCAACGAAGGCGCTGCCGGGCTAGGCTCGGACTCGGGTTCGGACTTCGACTCCGCCGCCAACTTCTCCGGCACCAGTGCGGCAGCCCCGCACGCCGCGGCCTGTGCGCTGCTCGTGCTCGAAGCTCACGGCGGTTCTCGCAGTGTCACGCCAGCTCAAATGACCCAGTTGTTGCAGTCCACGGCGTTTCCGCACGACTTGGATCCCAACTTCGCCAGTGGCGTGGCGCGCTCCGGGACCAACCGTGTGACCCTGACGTTCAGCAGCGACAACTCCAACAATGCCGGCACGGGCTATAACGATACGAACTCGCTCTCGGTGGCCTATAGCGGCGCGAGCAACATTACCAACATCATCTTCAACCCCGCAGGCACTGCTGCCCAAGGTGGCAACGTGACGGGTGGAAACAATGGGTTGGATACGT
Organism: uncultured Chthoniobacterales bacterium; assembly: GCA_964246635.1. Lineage (GTDB taxonomy): Bacteria > Verrucomicrobiota > Verrucomicrobiia > Chthoniobacterales > SZAS-18 > JAFAXH01. The sequence goes on from CAXTRS010000057.1 coordinate 10,097, forward strand.
CCAACGTTTATTTCAGCAACATCTATCCCGGCCTGATCTGGTCCACCGGGACGAAAGCATTCACCGTCGGCACAGGCTCGGTAGGACTGGTTCAAGCAGATGCGACTGCCACCTTCAGCAACCCGCCGGCGGCTGGTCAGGCGCCGACTACGACGTTGCCGCGCACGATGACGTTGACGTTCCCGAACGCCAACTTCACCGGTGGCAAGATCCTGAGGTTTACTGTAGGCCGCGGAGTTGAGCACAGCTCCAGTCTGACCGGGACGGTGCCAGGCAACGGTCCGACCGGCGGCACGAGCACCGTCAACTCCTCTGCCGATTTGTTTGGTGGCGGCGTCGTGATTCCGGATGCGTATGACTCCACCAGTCAGAGCTACTCCTACACGGCTCAAGGCATGACGTTTACCGTCAACTTTGCGGATGGCTCACAGGCCACCGGCACGCTCAATAATCGCGTCGGCTTCGGTTACTCCAACCTTGATGGCTACGGCTTCATCAACGCGGAGCGTGCAGCGTTTACGCCTCTCACGCCGTAATCCGAGTCAGCGCTGAATGCTCAAATTGCGGCGGCCGGCCGGGGAACTTCCCTAGCCGGCCGTCTGTTTTTTGCGCGCAATGGTGCTGCACAGTCCTGGCGCGTTTGACAGCTCTGCACGTCGCTTCTAGCATGGCGGCGCGCAACGGCGGGGTAGCCAAGTGGTAAGGCCGAGGTCTGCAAAACCTCTATTCGCGGGTTCGATTCCCGCCTCCGCCTCGTCTTTCGCCCGCAGGCTTGCGGATGCGAGCCGGATACGGGTTTTCCGCGCCTCCCACAGAAATTCCAGTGACAGCCGCGGGCAGGAGAGGCAAGGTGGCGGGCCATGATTTCCCTGCCCAAACTTTTCGGCAAAGACCAGCGCTTTTACGATCTCCTGGAAGGCAGCGCCGCCGAGGCGCGCACGGCGGCTTCGCTGCTCACTCAGCTGATCGAAGGTCTGCAAAATCCCGCGGCCGACGGGAGCAGCCTGGAAAATTTCGCCGTCCATCGGCGCAAGGACAAACAGCTCACCCGCCAGCTCACGGAAGAGCTTTGCCGCACCTTCGTCACCCCGCTCGAGCGCGAGGACATCGAGGCGCTGGCGGAATCGCTCTACAAGATTCCCAAGATGGTCAACAAGATCGGCGGCCGGCTGACCATCCTGCCGATCACCGCCGACGGCATCCGCGACGACCTCCGCCGCCAGACCGCGATTCTCGAACAGGCTACCGTGGTGGTGGAAACGATGGTCAAGCAACTGCGCAGCGGCATGGACTTGGAAAAAGCCCGGCAGCTCAACGAACAGCTCCAGGGGCTGGAAGGCGAAGCGGACAAGCTGATGTTGCACACCTACCAAGCTCTCTTTCAGGGTCAGCGCGACGCGCGCGACATCGTGCTCTTGAAAGACATTTCCGAGCTGTTGGAAAAAGCCATCGACCGCTGCCGCGACGCCGGCAATACGGTGTTCCTCGTGGTGCTCAAACACACGTGAGGGTTGCGGGTTGCGGGTTGCAGGTTGTGCTGAAGGCAATCCCACGCTTTCGGAAGTATGCACTTGACAAAGGTTAATGCGTATGGAAAAGTATGACCATGCGAAAGAGCCTGTTGCCAACGCCAGAGGATTTGACGCTCGATCAAATCGCGCAGCGTTTCAATACCGATGAACGCGCGCTGGCCTACTTGGAAGAAATCATGTGGCCCACGGGTCCGGTTTGTTCGCACTGCCAGAACGCAGGCGAAAAGAGCATCTGGAAACTGAAAGCCGACGAGTCGAAAAAGATTCGCATTGGCCTTTACGAATGCGGTGCGTGCGGCAAACAGTTCCGAGTCACCGTAGGGACGATTTTCGAGGATTCCAAAATCCCGCTGCGCAAGTGGCTGCTCGCTTGGTATATGGTTTGCAGCAGCAAAAAGGGCGTCAGCAGCTTGCAATTACAGCGGCAGCTTGATCTCGGCAGCTACCGGACGGCGTTGTTTATGACGCATCGCATTCGCCACGCGCTGCGCGACCCAGCGTTCACCGATAAGCTCTCTGGCACCGTGGAAGTCGATGAAACCTACGTTGGCGGAAAGGTGCGGGGCAAGGGCCGTCACTATGTCGGCAACAAGGCGAGCGTCGTCGCGCTCGTTGAACGGGGCGGGCGGGTGCGCAGCCAAGTCATGGAAAAGGTGACGGGCAAGACCCTCAAAGCGGCGCTCAACGAGAACGTCGAGCCGAGCGCGCGCATCATGACGGACGAGCTTCGCGCCTACCGCAAAGCCGCGAAAGGCTACGCGAGCCACGAGTCCGTCAACCACGGCGCAAAGGAGTATGTGCGCGGCGACGTGACAACCAACACAGTCGAAGGCTTTTTCAGCTTATTCAAACGAGGGGTAATCGGCACGTTTCACAGCATCAGCAAAAAGCATCTGCCGCTTTATCTCGCCGAGTTCGATCACCGCTACTGCACGCGCAGTAAGACGGACGGCGAGCGCACCGTCGAGGGTCTGAAAAAGGCACGGGGCAAGCGCATGACGCTCAAACAGCCAAAGTCAAAACTGTCGTAATAATGAACAGCCCAATGGCGCTTTGTGAATAAATTCCTTGACAATGCACCCTCAGAAGGCACATTTCGTGCGTATGTTATGCACGTGGCGGGGCTCGAACCCGCACGGGTGTTTTTCCTTTACCAGAGGCACCCACTGGCTTCCAAGGCCAGCGCGTTTACCAGTTTCGCCACACGTGCCTGACAGGGTATGGAGGTAAGGGGTATCGAACCCCTGGTGTCTGGATAGCAAGCCCGCACACCTCACCGAGATACCCCCCTGGGTAAAAAGCTAGAAAAGTTCGAGGCCGGGGCGGCAACGTCCCGGCCTCCTTTTTTACGACTCGACTGCCTCCTCTCTATGGGGCGAGGTTCCTTCTGCAATCCGTTCCGACTCTGGCAATGAGGCTGGCTGGACCCGGAGACGGTAGATGGTGGGTTTTCGGCCCGAGCCTTCTTCCGCAACTTCGATCTCTCCGCGTTGTCGGAGCTTTGAGAGAGCACTGGAAACTTGGGCGCGGGCGATAACGACATCAGGCTTCGCCTCTTTCAGCTTGTCCTCAATGTCATAAAGGCGGAACGGCATGTCGAATTTCCTGACCAAAGCCCGGATTTCATCTGAGAGATTTCCGTTGCTCAGAGATGCCGGTGGGCCAGCGTCGTCCGGCAGCTTGGGTGACATGAAAACTGCGGCAGCTGGGACGCGGCCGTTCACAATCGGTTGTGTAGGCGCGTTCCGGCGCTTATCAGCAAGCACAAGGCGATAAGCCGCCAAGTCGCTCTCCAGCTTGGCAATACGCCCAAGGATAAATTGCTCAGTATCGTCCATCAAAGTGTCCAAATTTACGTCAGTCTTGTGGTAACGTCCACACAAAACACTTCATCTTGTAAGCGTCGTGCGGCTTTGATAGGCGACCTTAGCTCGGACTCACAAAGGAAATCAAGCAAAATCCGCTCTGAGGATACGGCTTTACGTTTGGTCTCTGTCTGGCTTGACTCTGGGACGAGGCAGACTAGCCTCTGGGAATGGGCGAAATGTCCAAAACAGAACCGCTTTCGAGTCCGTTCTCCTTCGACGAAACGATGCGCCGCGCCCTTCGCGTGAAGCCAGAGCGCAAGCCGGCTGTAAAGACGAAGCCCGCTGACACTGCTAAGGGCAGATCGGCAAGGTCGAAAACCAAGAAGCGCGACGGCTGAAAGGCAAAAATCGCTTGCGGGCACGGCGGTAATTTCCCGCCCGCTTTTTGGGCGTCAAACTTTATGCTGGCATATTAACCTTTGTTAGGTGCATACTTCCGCACGCTTTTCCTTCCAGCGGCCGATAACTCGCAACTCGCAACTCGCAACTCGCAACTCTCCTCCGTGACTCTCTTCCTCCTGGTGCTTCTGGCCGCCTTGGCGTTTGAATACGTCAACGGTTTTCACGACGCCGCCAACGCGATTGCAACCGTGGTGTCCACCCGCGTGCTGACGCCGCGCCAGGCGATTTTCATGGCGGCGATTTTCAATTTGATCGGCGCCGGCGCCGGCACGGCGGTGGCGGGAACGGTCGGCAAAGGGTTGGTCAACACGGAGGTCGTCACAATGGCGACGATCCTCGCCGCGCTGCTCGCGGCGATTATTTGGAACCTCATCACCTGGTGGATGGGACTTCCGTCGAGCTCGAGCCACGCGCTGATCGGCGGGCTTTGCGGCGCGGCGTTGGCGAGCGCACACGGGCAGTGGTCAGTTTTGAAGTGGAACACGCCAAAACCGGGCGCGCTGCTCGGCGACGGACTTTGGCCGAAGGTCGTGCTGCCGATGATTTCCTCGCCCATTATTGGGTTTTTATTCGGCGCGATTTTGATGTTTGCCATCTTCGCGATTTTCCATGCGATCACGCCCAACACGGCGCAGCGCATCTTTGGCAAGCTCCAGCTCGTGAGCGCGGCGGCGATGGCCTTCAGCCATGGCTCCAACGACGCGCAAAAAACAATGGGCATCATCACGCTCGCGCTCTTCACCGGCACCGCGGCGGGAACGTTCGATCAACTGCCGGCAACGCTCGAATTTTTGCGCGTGCCGGTGTTCCACGATGTGCCCGCGTGGGTCGTCTATACCTGCGCGCTGACGATGGCGGCGGGCACCGCCGGCGGCGGCTGGCGGATCATCCGCACGATGGGCCACAAGATGGTCAAGCTTCAACCCGTGCACGGGTTCGCCGCGGAGACCTCGGCGGCGACGGTCATTCACTTCGCCACTTCGCTCGGCATTCCGGTTTCCACGACGCACGTGATCACCACTTCAATCATGGGAGTGGGCGCGACGAAGCGGCCCGGTGCGGTGAAATGGGAAGTCGTCGGCCGCATCGTCCTGGCGTGGGTGCTCACGCTGCCGATCACCGCGCTGCTCGGGTTCCTGCTGCTGCACGCCCTGCGGCGGGTCGGCATCTAGAAGCGCGATCCTCGCGGAGCCATCCAGCGGGCGGGCGGTGAGAGATTGAGAAAATGTCTGCGCCGAACACCTCGTTTTTCTCGCACCCCCCGATTCTCATGCCCGACCTCGCCTCCTCCTGGCTCGATCATCCCATGAAAGCGAGCGAGCCGAGCTCGATCGCATCTGCCAATGCCACGGAAGCCCAACTCCAAATCCAGGTCTGTATCGTCGGCGCCGGCATGGCGGGTTTGACGACCGCCTACTGCCTCGCCAAAGCCGGCCAGAAAGTTCTCCTGCTCGACGCCGGCACCGGCTTAGCCCAAGGCGAGACCAGCCGCACCACCGCGCAGCTTGCCAACGCGCTCGACGACCGGTTCGTGGAAATCGAGCGCCTCCACGGTGAGCGCGGAGCGCGCTTGGCCGCCGAAAGCCACGGCGCGGCGATTGATTTCATCGAAACCACCGCGCGAGAGGAGGGGATCGAATGCGATTTCGAGCGCGTGCCCGGCTACCTGTGCGCGGCGACGAAAGCCGATGACGACTTCATCGAACGCGAGTTCCAGGCCGCGCGCCGCGCCGGCGCCGCGGTGGAAAAAATGGCGAGCTCGCCGTGGCCCGCTGGCCGCGCCAATGCCGGCGCCTGTCTGAAGTTTTCGCGCCAGGCGCAGTTTCATCCGCTGCGCTATCTCGACGGTCTCGCGCGCGCGGTTCTGCGGATGGGCGGCCGGTTCATCCCCCGCGCGCGGGCTGAGATCATCGAGGCCGACTCGAACGGCACGCGGGTGCAATGGTCCGTCGTCGAAGGTGACGACCGTTGCCACGAAATCCGCGCGGACTCTGTCGTGATGGCGACCAACACGCCAGTGAACGACCGCTTCGTCATCCACACGAAACAGTCGGCCTATCGCTCCTACGTCGTCGCGCTTCGCATCCCCGCGGGCACGGTCGAGCGCGCCCTGTTTTGGGACACCATGGATCCATACCACTACGTTCGTGTCCAACCGCTGGCCGACGACCCGTCGCAGGAACTTCTGCTCGTTGGCGGCGAAGACCACAAAACCGGACAGGATGATCTGCCGCCGGGGGAGCGCTACCTCCGGCTCGAGCGCTGGGCGCGCGCGCGTTTTCCGATGGCGGGTTCCGTCGCGCATCGCTGGTCCGGCCAGGTGCTGGAACCCGTCGATGGGCTGGCGTTCATCGGTCGTAATCCCGGCGGGGATGGCGAGCGCATCTTCATCGCCACCGGCGACAGCGGCATGGGCATGACGCACGGCACCCTCGCGGGCCTCCTGATTTCCGACCTCATCGTGGGCAAGGAAAACGGCTGGACCACGCTCTACGATCCCGCGCGCAAAACTCTCGGCTCACTCGGCGAATTCTTGAAGGAGAACGTCAACACCGCCGCGCAGTATATCGACTTGGTTTCGCCGTCGGACGTCGGTTCCGTGGACGAGATTGCCGCAGGCAAGGGCGCGGTGATGCGGCGCGGTTTGAAAAAGCTCGCTGTTTATCGCGATCCGCAGGGCGCCGTGCACGTTCGCTCCGCGATTTGTCCGCACCTTGAGGGGGTTGTCCGCTGGAATGACGAAGCGAAAAGCTGGGACTGCCCCTGTCACGGCTCCCGCTTCGCCGCCGACACCGGCCAGGCGCTCAACGGCCCCGCGACTTCGCCGCTCGCAGAGGCATCGTTGGAGTAGTCGCGGGCGGAGAAATTCCGCCGCAAATTTCTGCTCTGGATCAAATGAATTTTGTGCCAGTCTCGGAGGCAAGTCGATTCACCGGCCCAAACAATCCTCGACGCAGCGGTAAGAAAAATCCTCGCAGCATGAAACGCCGCCTGCTCATCGTTGACGATCATCCTATCATGCGCCAGGGGCTGACCGCCCTGCTCAACAGCGAGGACGATTTGATGGTCTGCGGCCAGGCGTCCACCGCGTCCCACGGACTCGAAGCCGCGCGCGAGTTGAACCCCGACTTGGCGATCATCGATATTTCTCTGAAGGGCACCAGCGGCATCGACCTCATCAAAGACCTGCGCAATTTCCTGCCCAAGCTGCCGATCCTCGTCCTCTCGATGCACGACGAAGCGCTCTACGCCGAGCGGGCGCTGCGGGCCGGGGCGCGCGGCTACGTGATGAAGCAGGAGGCCACGGAAAACATCGCCGCGGCGATCCGCCGCGTGCTCGCCGGGCACTTGTATGTCAGCGGCA
>CAXTRS010000058.1:0-4097 GCA_964246635.1 uncultured Chthoniobacterales bacterium
CGCGAACTGCGCTGCGTTACCGGTACTGCCCTGGCACCGGGCTCAGCGCGCCGCTGTAGCCGCTCGCGTTCGTGCCGTAGTCGTTCAGCGTCACGAGGCCGGAGAACATCCCGGTCGTCATCGGGCCGCACGTGACCTGCAGCCCGCCGAGCCGGTTGCCGGCGGGGTCGTCGATCTCGGTGAGCCAGCGCTCGCCGCTCACGTGGGCGCGCAGCGAGGCGAGCGTTTCTTCGTCGCCGGCGAGCGCGTGCTCGGCGTCGGCTTGGGCGAGGCGCAGGCGTTCGATTTCCCTGCGGGTGTGACGCAAGTCCGCGTCGAGCCGGGTCCATTGCGCGTGACCCACGTGGGTCTCGAGCAGCGCGAGATCCTTGTGCAATGCCTGATAACGCCGCGCCTTCGCCGCCTGACGCTGCAAGCTGCCGAGCTGGCGGCGCACTTCGGCCAGCACGTCGCCGAGTCGCTGCAAGTTTGCGTCCGTGGCTTCGAGTTTGCGCAGGGCGTCGCGACGCTGCGCCTTGTATTTCGTGATGCCCGCGGCTTCCTCAAAAATCGCGCGCCGATCTTCCGGCCGCGACGACAGGATCGCATCGATCTTGCCCTGCTCCATAATCGAATACGCGCTCCGGCCGATGCCGGTGTCCATGAACAGCTCCTGGATGTCGCGCAGCCGGCAGATCGACTTGTTGAGCAAATACTCGCTGCCGCCGTCGCGATACACCCGGCGAGTGATGCGCACTTCGTGCCAAGCGACGCCCAACTCGGCCTCGCAATCGGAAAACGTGAGCGACACCTCGGCCATCCCCAGCGCGGGCAAGGCCTCGGTGCCGTTGAAGATCACGTCGGCCATCTCCGAGCCGCGCAGCGCTTTGGCCGATTGCTCGCCGAGCACCCAGCGGATCGCGTCGAGCACGTTCGATTTTCCGCAGCCGTTCGGCCCGACGACGGCGGCGACGCCGCGCGGAAAACGCAGCTCGGTTTTGCGGGCAAAACTTTTGAAGCCGAGCAGTTCGAGCGAGCGGAGATACATCGCGTGTGGCCCGCTGTTTTAGCGCCAGCCGGCGCACAGGGCAAACGCGGAAACGGGAGAAAGTTCCAAGTTCCAAGATCAAAGATCCAAACAAGTTCAAAGCTCGTAGCTCAAAGCTCCAGCGCCGCGGTGCGCGCGGAATCGTGAACTTGGAATTTTGATCTTGTTTGGAGCTTGAAGCTTGGAACTTGGAATTTCCTTACGGTTGTGTCGCGGTCCGTGCCACACGCGCGGGAGCCGGCACCTTCGAGCCGCTCTTGGTGCGGGCTTTCTCAAACGCGACCTGAAATTCTTCCAGAAACGCGCGCGGATTCTCTTCCCAGCGCACCAGCTTGAACAGCCGGCCCCCGTTCGAGTCAGCCAGCCAGACGGTCGGCAAACGCTCGATATTGAAAAGCGGCATCAACTCGCGGTTGCGCGCGGCGACCGTGCCGGCGCGCACGGAATCCGTCGTGCGCGGGCAGGCCAGGCGCACGCCGAGCAGGCGCTCGCGCGCGGTCTTCAAAAAGTCCGGATGCCGGCAGACTTCGCGCAGCCGCTGGCTGAGCAGGCTGCTGGCGTCTTCGTCGGCGGCGGCAAAGACGAGGAAAAGATATTTCCGCTCGGCCGCAGCCTGTGTCCGGGCCGCGTCGTAATCGGTTAGGAAGCTGAGTTCCTCTTTTGCCCCCGCTGCCGCCGCGCCGTCGGGCGCTGCCGGTTGCGTCAGACTGGTCTGAGTTTCACTTGCGGGATTCAAGCGCGCCAGCGCGGCGGCGCGATTGGCGGCTTCCTGCGCGTCGAGCCGGGCGCGGGTTTCGCGAGCGCGTTCGGCGGCCTCGGGGCTGACCACCAACGCTTGCGCCTCGGGCGAAGTCAACCAGAGCAACAACGCCGGGTCGGCCTCGGCTGCGCGCAGTCGTTTCAGGGTCCCGTCGTCTGGCGTTTGGAGCAGCCCGCGCGCGCGGATGTCGCCGGCGATTTCGGCGGGCGAGCGGCCGATGCGCACCCAAAGATCGAGCTCGGCCGAAGCGACAGGCGTCGAGATGCTCGCGGCGCGGATGAAACCGCCGAGCACGACGAAAGCGGCGCACAGCAGCGCGTGGAAAGAATTTTTCATGGCATGAACGCGCCGCCGAGGACAACCCGCGGCCGGTGCTTCCTGGAGAAAAGCAGGTGCTGTGCGCGCGCGCGGATACGCGCGTCCTCGCCTGCCGCTTGTCTGCGGCGCGCTTCTCTCCTAGGTTGCCGCCCTTCACTCTCTTCCTGCCATGACCAACGATCCCGCCGTCGCCGATTTGCTCGAGTTTCTGCGCTTTCCCAGCGTCTCCACCGACCCGACCCTCGCCGGGGATACGCGCGCCTGCGCCGAATGGGTCGCCAACAAGCTGCGCGCGATCGGTCTCGAAACCGCGGTTCATCCGACGCCGGGTCATCCCGTGGTGCTCGGCAGGACAATGCCGCACCGCGCCGACCGGCCAACCGTGCTGATCTACGGCCACTACGATGTCCAGCCGGCCGACCCGCTTGAGCTCTGGCAGTCTCCGCCGTTCGAGCCGCGCATCGAAAACGGCGTCGTCTATGCGCGCGGCGCGACTGACAACAAGGGCCAGATCCTCGCACACATCCGCGGCGTGCAGGCCGCGCTCGAAGGCACCTCGGTGGCCGGGCTGACGACCGACGCGCTGCCGGTGAACGTGATCTTCCTCGTCGAAGGCGAAGAGGAAATCGGCAGTCCGAATCTCGAAGCGTTTCTGCGCGCGCACCGCGACGAATTGAAGTGCGACATCATCGCGATCTCCGACACCGGCATGGTCGGCACGGGCCGGCCGACGTTCACGTATGGCCTGCGCGGCGTCGCCGCGATGGAGGTGCGCATGACCGGCCCCGCGATGGACTTGCACAGCGGCATTTTCGGTGGCGCCGTAGCCAACCCAGCGACGGCTCTAGCGCGGTTGCTCGCCACGCTGCACACGGCCGACGGCAAGATCGCGATCGAGGGATTTTACGACACCGTGCGCCCCGTCGCCGATTGGGAGCGCGAGGCGTGGAAAACCCTGCCGATGACCGACGACGCCCTGCTGGAACTCACCGGCTCGCCAGCGACCTTTGGCGAAGCCGGCTACACGACGGTCGAGCGGGCCTCCGCCCGGCCAACCGCTGAGATCAACGGCTTCGGCAGCGGCTACCAGGGCGAAGGCTCGAAGACGATCATCCCCTCCAAAGCGATGGCGAAACTGACTTTCCGCCTCGTGCCCGACCAGGAGCCGGCGAAAATCCTTGAGCTCGCCGAAGCACACTTGCGCAAGCATTGCCCGCCCGGCGTGAAGCTCGAAATCGTCGCCGGCCACGCGGGCGCCGCGTATGCGTGCGACCCACATTCGGCTCACGGCGAAGCGGCCCAGCGCGCCTTGCGCCAAACGTTCCCCGGCGCCGAGCCAGCGCTCATCCGCGAGGGCGGCAGCATCCCGATCGTCACCACGTTTCGCGACGTGCTCGGCGTCGAGACGCTGCTCCTCGGCCTCGCGCTGCCGGACGCTCGCGCGCACTCGCCCAACGAAAATTTCCCGCTCGCCAATTTCTTCGCCGGCATCCGGCTCAATCAGGCGCTGCTGCGGGAGTTGGGAACGGCGAAGGCGTAAACGCTCGGCGGTCCGATGGTAGCGGCGGTCGATGACCGCCCCTGGTCGCAACGCATGGTGAGAGAAGGTCATCGGCCGCCGCTACAGTGGCTGCTGGGAGAGACGCCAAACCGCCGCCGGTAGCTCGCGCTGAACGAGCCGAGGCTGGAAAAGCCGACGCTCAGGCAGACGTCCGTGACCGAGCGCTCGGTCGTGGTGAGCATTTCGCGCGCACGTTCGAGCCGACGGCGGGCCACGTAGCGGCGCGGCGTTTCGCCGAAGACGGCGAGAAAGGAGCGGTGACAATGATAAAGCGAGAGGCAGGCCGCGCGGGCGATACGCACGAGGGTCAGCCGCGAAATCGTGGAGGTCAGTTCGGCCTCGATGAAATCGCGCGCCCGGCCGACCCGGCGCAGGATTTCCAGGCGTGTGCCCGCGCGCACCGCCGGCACGGAGCGGGCGCGCGATTTCAT
>CAXTRS010000058.1:4107-17138 GCA_964246635.1 uncultured Chthoniobacterales bacterium
TATGAACGCGGGCGCGCGGCCCCCGGGGCGCTGTTTTGCCTGGGGGGGCCCGGCGCGCCCGGCGGGCACGGAGCGGGCGCGCGCGACCCACTCGCATTCCAGACCCAGCGCACCTTCCGCGATGCCGAGAAACAGTTCGTCGAGGATTAGCGGATCGGTCTCGCCGGCGCGGAGGACTTCGCGGATTCGCAGCAGGCGCGCGCGCAATCCGGTCGGCATCGGGCGCAGGGTTTCTTGAAAAAGGAAACGCGACGGTGCCGAGGCAGGGTCATCGAGCAGTCCGCCGATCCGTCCCGCCCCTGCGCGGGCAACGTCTTCGACAAAACCGGCGCGAAAACAGGCGACGAGCGTTTCCGTCGGCGCCGCGCGCCGCGGCGATTGCGGCTCCATCGTCAACGAATAGCGCTGGCCGGCGTTGAGCACGACGGCGTGACTGTGATCGACGCGGAACAAACCCTCGCTAGTATGCCACAGCGCCTCGCCGCGCACGACGGCTTTGAGCGACAGCGGCCCGGCGAAGTCGCGCACGTGATGGCCGCCGAGCGAAACGCCCGAGAGCAGGGCGTTGACCTTGCCGAGCTGCGCCGCGCCAGGGTTGAGCATAGATCGCGGAGCGAACACATCACCGCGCCCGCAAATTCGCAAGCTGGAAGAAGCCGTTCACCCGCGGACCGCGCTAACGTGGGCGCATGCAAACCCAGCTTCCACGCCGCCGCTTTCTCGCCCTGACGGTCGCGAGCGGAATTTTGCTCCCTGCAGCTGCGTTGCGTGGGGAGAATCCGTCTCCGTCCTCTTCCGCGACCCCCGCCTCATCGTCGCCGCCGCAGATCTTCCCTCGCAATGCCGAACCGATCGCGGACGAGTCCACGCACGAGTTTGTCTGGCGCGGCCACTTCGATCTCGACGGCGTCCGCCGCATGCTCGCGGAGCAGCCCGGCCTGCTCAACGCTTCCTACGATTGGGGCCGCGGAGATTTTGAAACGGCGATCGGCGGCGCCGGCCACATGGGACGGCGCGACATCGCTGAGCTTCTGCTCGCGCAAGGCTCGCGCGCAGACATTTTTGTCTCGGCGATGCTCGGGCACTTGGACATCGTGAAGGCGTTTCTCGCCGCCACGCCCTCGCTGCTTCACGCCAAAGGTCCCCACGGCATCCCGCTGCTCCGGCACGCGCTCGCCGGCGGCGCCGCGGCTGCCCCGGTAGTGGATTATCTGCGTGCACAGGGCGCTCGCTGACGATCCCTCTTCTTTCCGCGGAGCAAACCTTATGAGCAATAACCCCGAACTTTCCCTTTCCGAAATCGGCCAGATTGCCATCACGGTCAGCGATATCCGCACGGCGCTGCCGTTTTACCGCGACGTGCTCGGGCTGAAATTTCTGTTCAGCCCGGGACCCAACCTCGCGTTTCTGGCGGCCGGCGGCGTCCGCCTCATGCTCTCCACGCCGCAGGGCGCCGGGCGTGTCAGCGGCAACTCGATTTTGTATTTCAAAGTCGCCGACCTCGCCGCGGCGCACGCGACGTTTGTGGGTCGCGGCGCCGCGAACGAACGCGAACCGCAGATGGCCGCGAAGTTGCCTGACCACGAGTTGTGGCTCGCGTTTCTGCGCGATCCCGATGGCAACCTTGTCGGACTGATGGAAGAGCGGCGCTGACCTTTCTGCGCGAATGCGCTCGACTCCGCGATGTGCCCTCAGCACGCTGCGCGCATGCAACCCGCGACCCTGCGCAAATGGCACCGCTGGATCGGCTTTCCCGCCGCCCTGTTTCTCCTGTTTGCCGCCATCACTGGCATCGTGCTGGCGGCGTCGGAATTTTTCGGCGAAGAGGAAGCTCTGCGCGAAAAAACGCGCGACCTCGTCTCGCCGGTCACGCTGCAAACGCCGGACATGGAGCTTGCCTCGGCGTTCGTCCGCGCGCGCTCGGCCGTCGCCGCGCAGGCCGGCGGCGCGCCGGTGGACAAGATCGTCTGGCAATTCAAAGGCGATACGCCGACGATCGCGTTTTTTCTCGGCAAACCCAAAGGTGGAGAAGATCGCAAGATCACCGTCAACGCGAAGACCGGCGCGGTGATCTCCACGCAGCCCTACGAGGACAAGCCGTTTTTGAACCGGGTCCACAGCGGCGAGGCATTCGGTGACGGCGGCCTGGTCATGGCGATGGTCTGGGGCCTGGCGCTGGTGGTGCTGACGATTTCCGGCTTGTGGATTTATTTCCAAATGCGCCGGCCGGATCTCACCGGACTGCGGCGGATTTTTTGGTGACGAGGACGACCGGCCGCATGCGGCGGGCAAGCCTTTCCGCGAGGGCTATCAGCTCGCCCGCTTCCGGGTCGTCGTAGTGCAGCCGGCAGCTCCCGCGCCATTGCGCGAGCCACCCTTCGAAGTGCTCCGGGCGCAGGTCGAGGGGCGCGTGGGTGTGCAGCAGCTTGCCGCGATACCCTGGCTCGGGCGCACCGGTCTGCGCGGTCCAGAATTCGGTCAGCCGCGCGAAGTGCGCCGGCCAATCGCTGACGTGCGCGGCGAAAACCGGGCCGAGCACGGGATGGATCCGCAGCGTCGAATAAAAATTCCGCACAGGACCGCGAGCTTCGCGCGGCCGCCGACGCGCTCGAAAAGCGGCGGGACGGGAGCAGGAAATTTCGAGGCGGCCATCATCGAGAGCAGAGGCGGGCGACCGGGGCGCGCGACACGAATAAAGAGAGATGACCCGCGCGTCCACTGCTGTTGTTCTTCGCCGTTCCCTGTTTATGCACCCGAAATTTTTCCAATTCGCTCTTCGTCCGCGCTCGCTCGTCGCAACGCTGCTCTGCCTTTGCCTCTGGACGCCAACTGTGGAAGCGCAATCCTCGCGGCGAAAAAAATCCAAACCCGCCGCGGAAGAAGAAGAAGAGAGCAGCAGCGGCAGCAGCGAGCGCGGTGGATTCCAAAAATCGCGCAGCAGCAGCCGCAGCAGCAAGAATCGCCTGGCCGCGCCGGAAGAAAAGCCGACGCCCGCAAAGGAACAGCCGCCGCCCACCGAGGCCACGCCGGCGACAAGCCACGCCGGATCCGGCGGTTCCGCGGCGGTGTCGAGTCTCACCGCCGACGAGATTGCCGACTTCGACAAGCAGCCGGAGGCCGTGCGCAAGCTGCTCCTCGCCGGGCTGGAGCTGACTTCACGCAATCTCACCTACACCTACGGCTCCGCCGACCCATCCAAGGGCGGAATGGATTGTTCCGGCACGATTTATTATCTGCTCAAGGCCGCCGGCTTCGACGACGTGCCGCGGCAGGCCAACGAGCAATACGCCTGGGTGCGCCAGCGCTCGAATTTTTACGCCGTGCTCAGCAACAAAGCCGACGGCTTCGAGCTAAAAGAGATGCGCCCCGGCGACCTTCTCTTTTGGACCGGCACCTACAAGATCGACCGTGATCCGCCGGTGACTCACACAATGATCTACCTTGGCCGGCGCAAAAAGGACGGCAAGCCGCTAATGCTCGGCGCCAGCGACGGCCGACCCTACGACGGGCAGCGGCGCAACGGCGTCAGCGTTTTCGATTTCCGACTCCCCGCCGCCCGCTCCGGCGACCGCACGGACGCGAACACCGCCGCGGCGCCCGATCACGCGCCGGATTTCGCCGGCTACGGCCCGGTCCCCGGCATGGCCGAGCGCAACGACGCCGCGATGCGGCGCGCGGGCGCAACGGCCACCCCCTCGCGCGGCGGCTCTGCGACGACCGCGGGTCGGTAGGCTCAACCTGTGGCAGCGGTCCTCGTCGCGGCGCTCAGCAGCATGTCGCTGGGCGCGTGGATCTGGCTCTGGCTCGGGCGCGGCGGTTTTTGGAGAACCGGGGCCAGCGCGGGTCAGCCGGACGAGACAGCTCCCGACGCCCGGGATGTCTCCGCGCCGTGGCCAACGGTGAACGTTGTGGTGCCTGCGAGGGACGAAGCGGCGGTGCTGCCGCAAACCCTCCCGGCGCTGTTGCAACAGGATTACCCCGGCAACTTTCATGTGTGGCTCGTGGACGACGCCAGTGACGACGACACGGGCGGAGTCGCGCGCCGCTTGGCGCGGGAGTGTCGCTGCGAGGGTCGGCTGACCGTGCTCCCGAGCGCACCGCTCCCGATGGGCTGGACCGGCAAGGTGTGGGCGATGGAAGCAGGCGTCCGCGCCAGCAACCGCACGGCGAACGAGAAGGATGCGTTCTTCCTTTTCACAGACGCCGACATTGTGCATGCGCCGGGAAGCGTGCGCCCGCTCGTCGCCGAAGCGGAGAGCAGGCGGCTAGACTTGCTCTCCTGGATGGTGGCGTTGCGCTGCGAGAACGCTTGGGAGCGGGTGCTCATCCCGGCGTTCGTTTTCTTTTTCGCCAAGCTGTATCCGTTCCGCTGGATCGCCGATCCGCAACGGCAAACGGCCGGCGCGGCGGGCGGTTGCATCCTCGTGCGTGCGCTTGCCCTGTCCAGGGCAGGCGGACTCGCAAAAATTCGCGGCGAATTGATCGATGACTGCGCGCTGGCGCGGGTCATGAAGCGCACCGGCGGCCGGCTCCGGCTCGCGCACAGCCCACGCGCAACGCGCTCCGTGCGCGCTTACGCATCGCTCGGCGAAATCTGGCGCATGGTTGCGCGCACCGCGTTCACCCAACTGTGTTACTCCCCTGCCCTGCTCGCGGGCACGCTCCTCGGCATGACGTTGCTCTACCTTTTGCCCCCGTTGGCCACCGTGCTCGGTGCCCTCACCCGCGACTGGCTCATCTTCCTGCTAGGGCTGTCGAGCTGGGCACTGATGACCGCGCTCTATCTGCCGACGGTCCGCCTGCTCCGCGTGCCCGCGGGGCTCGCGCTTTCGCTGCCGTTCGCAGGCGCGCTCTATACTGCGATGACGTTTCATTCCGCCTGGCAACACCGGCGCGGTCGCGGCGGCGCGTGGAAAGGCCGCACCTATCCCGCACTGTAGCGGCGGCCTATGACCGCCCCTTCGCTTGATGTAGCAAACGCGGACCAAGCGGTCATAGACCGCCGCTACAATGCCTCTTCAACGCGTCGCGACCACGGTTCCTGCGCCTTTCATCACCGCTGGCACTTGCTTGCCGCCGTGCCAGACGGCTTCGATTTTCATCGTGTTGCGAATGTCATCGAGGGGGTTCGCGCCGAGCACGATGAAATCCGCGCGCTTGCCGGCTTCCAAGGTGCCGCGCTCGGTCCCCTGCCCGATGGTCTCCGCGGCGTGCGAGGTCGCGCAGACAATCGCGTCCATCGGATTCAGCCCGGCGCGGACGAGCAGTTGCAATTCAAGGTGTTCGCCGAAGCCGGGAATGCGCGTCGGGAACGCGCCGGAATCCGTGCCGAAGGAAATGAAGACGCCTTTGTCGAAGAGTGTTTTCACGTTCTTCTGTCCCATCGCGGCGGCCGCTTTGTTTTTCGGCGTGTTCGGATTGGCGGCCATTTTCGTCGCATACTCGGGCGCCAGCCAGGCCGCGAGCACGGCGGGGTCCACGGCGTTTTTGAAGAACGGCTCGTCCATC
The DNA here is from genome assembly GCA_964246635.1 of uncultured Chthoniobacterales bacterium. Taxonomy (GTDB): domain Bacteria; phylum Verrucomicrobiota; class Verrucomicrobiia; order Chthoniobacterales; family SZAS-18; genus JAFAXH01. The sequence goes on from CAXTRS010000058.1 coordinate 9,616, forward strand.
CACGCCGGATGTTCGGCAAGAATGAACTGCGTTTCGTCGAGCTGGAGCGTCGGGATGTAAGGCGTCTTTTTTGCCTTCATCAGCGAGATGAACTCCTCGTCCACGGGCTGATCGCGCACGCTGTGGCCGATGACGTCGATGCCGGCTTTCACGAGCGCCTTGGCGTCGTCGAGATAGAAGACGTGCGCCGCGAAACGCAACCCATTCTTGTGCGCCTCGTCGATCGCGGCGTGCGCTTCGGCGATGGCGGCTTGATACACCTCGGTGTTCATCTTCGGCATGGCGCCGAAGTTGTCGCCCCCCCAGAGCTTAAGCATGTCGGGCTTGCGCGTCGCGGAGGCGCGCACCGCGGCGCGCGCCTCCTCCGGGTTGGTCGGCCGATAGACTTGCTCACCCGGCACTGGGAAAGGCGGCACGCCTCGCGGCACGCCGAGGCCGCGGTCGCCGATGAAGATGTCCGCGCCCGGCATCTTGCCCGCGCGCTGCTCGTCGCGCCAACCGTAGAGCGTGTCCTGATTGGCCCCGAGCGACATCATGGCGGTGACGCCGTAGGCTTCATATTGCGCGACGGCCTTGGCCACGTTTTCGCGCGTGTAATGTTCCGGCACCGCCGTGGCGATGCCTTTGACCAAGCCGAGATGACTGTGGGCGCTGATGATCCCCGGCATCACGGTTTTCCCTTTCAAATCCATCGTCTTCGCGCCCTGCGGCCCCTTCGAGGTGGCCGCCGCGCCGGCGCTCACGATGCGGTCGCCCTTGATGACAATCGTCGCGTTTTCGACCGGCGCCTTGCCGGTGCCGTCGATCAAGCGCGCGCCGGTGAAGACGGTCGTTTGTCCGCCGTCGCCCGCCGCGCTGCTGCTGGCAGCGGCAGCCGGGGCGACGGAGGGCTTCGCCGAAGGTTTTTGCGCCTGCGCGAAACCGACGGCGCTGAGCAGGGTGAGGCAGCCCAGCGCAAAGCCGAGCCGAGGTGAGAACGAGGATGTCATGGAGGGTTGAGATGAGGAGTTGGTGATGTGCTGGTCGCGACGAAAGGAAAATAAAAGCGGGCTGCGTGCGGCCGTCAGAAGTGTATCGCGATTGCATGAAAATTTGGACGCGGCCCGTCGCTCCAAGCCGCATTTTCTGCGGCTCGCGATCCCACCTGCGGAAGACAACCGCCTCGCGTCGCGGCACGGTGTTCGCATTCTCCGCGACCCCGGAAGCGCATCAGGGAAAACCTCTGGACGTTGACGGGGTTTTGCCGGACAGGTGCGGCACTATGCAAATCAACTCCACGCTCACCGATGTCTTAAATGGGCGCACCGTCACGGCCGCCGATGTTTCCGACGGCAGGACGGAAATCGGTTTTGATGACGGCTCGCGCCTCGTGGTCCAGACTGTGCCCGGCGCGCAAAACTGCGTGTCTCGAGGCGGCACCGTTTGCGCCGTGCGCCAAAGCGTCTGCGAGTTGTCGCTCGATCTGAAAGGCGGCGGCTCTTTGGAAATCAACCCGGCCGATGTGGACTCCGGCATCATCGTGCGCGCGCAAGACGGCACGGTGCGCTACGGGGATTAAGCTGCCCGCGGGATCGCTCGCGATCCCAGCCGCAGCAAAACGCGATCATCGCCGCGATCCACGATTTCGGCGACAACTGCAGACGCGACGTGCTACGTTGCGTTCCCCGCACCGCGTCATGCCCACCAACGTCCTCGGCGCCGACCTGCGCGCTTGCTGCCACGATCCGCTCACGGGTTACTATCGCGACGGCTACTGTCGCACCGGCCCGGGCGACACCGGGCTGCACACCGTCTGCGCGCAGATGACCGCCGAGTTCCTCGAGTTCTCCCTCGCCGCCGGCAACGACCTCTCGACGCCGCACCCGGAGTGGGGTTTCCCCGGCTTGCAGCCCGGCGACAAATGGTGTCTCTGCGTCACCCGCTGGCAGGAAGCGCTCGCAGCCGGTGTCGCGCCGCCCGTCGATCTCGAAGCGACGCACGCCTCGGCCTTGGAATTCGTGGACCGCGAGGATTTGCAGGCCCACGCGTTGACGCAATAGAGCGCTGACTGCGTCTGGCGCTGCGGGACAACATTCTCCTCGCCAGACCGCGCGGCCGTGGCCAGATTGGCGTCATGCTCACCCAACGTCTCGCTCTTCTTCCGCTCCTCGCCGCGCTTGCCCTCGCCTGTCCGACCGGTCTCTTTGCCCAGAGCAAACTCGACTTCCAGGCGAACGATTCCATTCGCACCATCCTCGAACGCCAGGCCGGCCAGGTCGTCGAGCTGCGGATGACTTCCGGCGAAAAGATCGGCGGCAAAGTCGAGAAGGTGAACGAAGAGCTCGTCCATCTTTCCAATCTCACCGGCGCCGAATTTTACGAAGCCGCCGTGGACCTCACGGCCATCAGCGCGGTCATCATCCGCGCGAAGTCGAAGTAATCTTCCCGCCGCCTTCACGCCATGAGCGGCATTCCCAGCGCGCCGGGCACGGCGTTGCAAATCACCCGCGTCATCCCTGCGCCGCGCGACCGCGTGTTCACCGTCTGGACCGACCCCGCGCAACTGGAATGGCGGGGACCGGAAGGTTGCGAAACCATCGGGTTCATTGCCGACGTGCATGTCGGCGGCAAATGGAAATGTGCGCTTCGCACGCCGGGCAGCGAGATGAGCGCGTGCGGCGCTTACCGTGAACTGCGCCCCGGTGAGAAGCTCGCTTACCCTTGGCAGTGGGACGACGACCCAGATTGGAAGGACGTCGAACGCCTCATCAGCGTCGAGTTCCACGATCACCCGGAAGGCACGGAGCTTCATCTCCGCCACGAAGGCTTTTCGAACGAACAATCCCGCGACAACCACCGGGACGGTTGGACCGCAGCACACGGCAAACTCGAGCGACAGATGAAGAAGTAGCGACGAAATAGTTTTTTCACGCGCCGTTCAATCTTCCGCAGGATGCCGAAAAGGTATAAGCCCGGTGCGGCACGCAAGCACCGCACGCTGGGGCGTGCTCGCGCGCCAGACACGCAGCGAGACGGCGCGACCGGGCCGGCTGACCAAAAAGCGCCGAAGAAGCCATCTTGGGGCGAGAAGATTTTCAGTCACGCGGTGATGCTGATTTTCTTTGTCGGCATGCCCGCGCTCTTCACCGCGATGGCGCCGCTCACGGTCACCCACTTCCGGCGCGCTGCTGACGGCAAGGTCTCGGCGCACGCAAGCACGCGATTCATTTTTCTCATCCCCTTCCGTCAGCAGAAAGTCGCCGGCGTCACCACCGTTTCCGACGGATCCACCGCTGGGTCCGTCAACCGCACGCGTTCTGGCGCCTCGTCGCGAAACGTGCGCTCCGAGGACTCCGCCCACCTTGCCATCGAAGGCGGCTCCGGCACGGTCCAAGTAGAAGTTTCCCCTGTGAATGTCGCCAGCGCGCTCGCAGAAACGCAGCGCTTTCTCGACAATCCCAGCCAGACCCACCTGCGTCTCATCACCGTCGCCAATTGGAAGTTCGGCGTATTCGCCGGCGGCTTTCTGAGCCTGCTTACTTTGCTCTACGTTTTCATTTGCGTGAACACGCTTTTCCGTTGGCTGCGACGGCCCCCTGCGAGCGACGCGCCGGCCTTCACTCGTTCCTGTGGGCAGCATCGTTCGCGTTTTTCGAGGAGGTGAAGTTCTCCGCGAAATCCAGCACGTCGCGGAACGGCGTCTCGGCGCAGACGCCGAAGAGCGGATGCCGCGTGAGCTTGCTCGAGACCGCGAGCGGCGAGGAGAGGCCGCAGAGAAAGCGCGCCAGTTGTCGCGCGGAACGCAACGCCAGCGGATGTTCGCGGCGCAACGACTCGCTGGCGGCTCGCTGCGTGGCGACAGGCGCCGGGCGCCGGCTGCGCGCGAGCTTCACTGGCGGGTCGCCGAGACAGATGCCGCAGTGCCCGCAGTCGCCCGCGAGTTCTTCACCGAAGTGCGCGAGCAGCCGGCGCACGGTGCAGCCGCGATGCTCGACGAGTTCGGCGACCCCATGCGCGCGTGCGATGTCATTGCGTTCGCGCGTCTCGAATTTTGCGGCCAGCGAGCGCACGAGTTGCGCGACGTCAGCGGGCCGCTGCCTGGGGCGGTAACCCTGCCGCAGACCGGCGACTTTCAGCACAAGATCACCCTGTTCTTCGAGATACGTGAGCGCCTTCACCAGCCGCTCGCGCGTGCTCCCGAGCCGCGCGGCGGTCTTTTGCAGGTCGATGTGAAACCACGTCTTCGCCTTGGTCGCGCTGCTCAGCACGCCGCGCAAAAACTCCGCTCGCTCGCCCTCGAATTTCGCGAGAATTTCCGCCGACGAGCGCTGCGGCTGGAACTGGTATTCGTTGTAAAACGGCGCGGTCGCCTCGATCACGTCGGCGAGTTCGAGGTAAGTCAGCAGCGTGCTGACCACGAGCGGCCGCACGTCGTGCGCGCGCGAAAGTTCGCTGGCCGCGATGTCAAAATCGCCCTCGTGCGCCGTGATCTCGCGCACCATCGACGCGACCGCTGCCGGCTCCGGCGTGTCGCCGTAAGTGAAGTTTTCCAGCACTGTGAGGTCGTCACCGCACGCAAGGATTTCGCAGGTCGATGCGAGCCCGTCGCGGCCGGCGCGGCCGATTTCCTGCGAATAGTTTTCAAGGCTCTTTGGCAGATTGAAATGATAAACGTAGCGGATCGCCGCCTTGTCGATGCCCATGCCGAACGCGATCGTCGCCACCACGATGGCGTCGGCGCTTTGCATGAACCAATCCTGCGTCGCCACGCGCTCCTCGGTCTCCAGCCCGGCGTGATACGCCCGCGCGACGAATCCCGCCTTCACCAGCGCCGCCGCGACTTCCTCCGCCGTCCGCTGGAGCGTGACATAGACGATCGTCGCGCCGCGCGGCCTGCTGCGCAGCCGTTCGATCAGCCGCGTCAGCCGCTCATCCGCGGTGCAGCCGGTCATGCGCAGGATGAGATTCGGCCGGTGAAAGCCGGTGTGGATATACGCCTCCGGCGCGATCTTGAATTCGCGGCAAATATCCTCTGCCACCGCCGGCGTCGCCGTCGCGGTGAGCGCGAGCACGCACCCCACGTCGAGCTCGCGCGAGACACGCGCGAGCTTGAGGTAGTCGGGGCGAAAATTATGGCCCCACTCCGAGATGCAGTGCGCTTCGTCGATTACCATCAGCGCGATCTGCAAGCGTCGCAGCTTGTGAATGAAGCGCTCGTTGCCGAAGCGTTCCGGCGCCACGTAGAGCAGCTTCAGCGCGCCGCGCTTGAGTTCCGCGTCGATGCGCTGGAGTTCCGCGAGCGCGATGCTCGAATCGATCCGCGCCGCCGCGACGCCGTGCCGCCCGAGGAAATCGAGTTGATCTTTCATCAGCGCGATGAGCGGCGAGACGACCAGCGTGAGCCCGTCGAGGTGCAGCGCCGGGAGCTGGTAGCAGAGGCTCTTCCCGCTCCCCGTCGGAAACACCGCCAGCGCGGAGTCGCCCGCGAGGATGCGCTCGATCACCTCGCGTTGTCCCTCGCGAAAATCTGTGAATCCGAAGACCGCGCGGAGCGTGTCATCGATCGTGCTGGGCGGGTCGGAAGCCATGGCTAGGTGGGAAGTTACTTGCGCGGTCGCGTCGCCTCCAGCGAACTTCTTCCGTCAACAACGCCGCCGCTGTGCCGCGAGGAGACCCGAGCCGCCACGATGACCGCCCGTTCGCTTCGGCAAAACTTCTCGCGGTGTCGGTAGTGGGTCGGTTTGATGTTTATCCGCGCTGGGATTGAGGAGTGGGGAGCACGGGCGTCCCGCCCGGCACCTTTCTTTTTGATTAGATTAGAGAAAGCAGAAAGAAGGGATTTGGGCGGGACGCCCAAACCAACGCCCGGGACGGGCGAGCGCCCCTCCCCAAATGCAAACTGACCCACTACTTGGCACGCTCATGCGATTTGCTCCGGTTTACGTCGAATGCGCCTTCGCGTAACAAAAGGAACTGCTTGGACGGCCTGCATTGCGCCGTTTCCCGAGGCGTTGCCAAATCGATGAAGCGCCGCTACATCGCCAGTCGATGGGCAGCTTCCGACAGAGCCAGACGATCCGGACCTGGCTGGGCGCCGCGCTCGGGTCAGTATGGATTTTTCACGGCCTCTACAGCAAGATTTTGGATCAGATTCCGCGGCACCGGGGCATCGTCGGCCGAATTTTGGGAGAGGGAATCGCCCGCCCGGCAACGCTCGTCGTCGGCCTGCTCGAAGTGCTGCTGGGTTTCTGGATTTTCAGTGGGCGCAAACGCAGGGCCTGTGCGCTCGTGCAGACGCTCGCGATTGCCGGGATGAACACCCTGGAGATTGCCCTGGCGCGAGACCTCTTGATTTCGGCGCCGGGAATGGTGGCTTTGAATCTCGGATTTCTCGCGCTGGTCTGGTATTGGGCGATCGCCGACCAGAAAGCGTAGCGCGCGGGAGCGCCCGCGGACTCAGAAGTTCCAGCCCGCCTGGCGCAGGCCGCAAACGGCGAACAGCGCGACAAGCCCCGCCCACACCAGGCTGAACCACCAGTGGATGGCGGTCTCGAGCCGCTTGTTGCGCCGCAGCTCCGCTGGATAAACGAACCACTGGCAGTAAAGCCGAATCGCCCAGAACCCGGCGAAGGACCAGGAAAGCCAAGCCCCGGCGCGGGTCGGCTCAAGAAAGACGCGGGGATCGCACAGGCAGGGCAATCCCATGAGGACGAGCACCACGCAGATGAAAAAGGTGTGGACGCGCGCGATCGCCGCGTTGGCCGGCGCGAGCCGCGCCCAGTCTTCCCGCCATTTCAGCCGCCGCCCCATCGGAATGTGCAGGAGGGCGAGCAGGATCAACCCCGCCCCAGCGAGCCGGAGGGCGCACGAGAGCAGCGTGTTCATGATGCCCCGAGCACGAAGACACGCAGCCACGGTGTGAGCCGAAATTCGTCGAGCCCGCGCAAGCCGGCGCGCTCCCAACAGCGACGCCAGCTCGCCGTCGAATGGAAGTGCAAAAAGCCGGGGCCGAACGCGAGGAAATTCGCCGCGTCGCGGACGTGCTCCACCAGCACCACACGGCCCTGCGGGCGCAGGCAACGTTTCGCCTCCGCAAACCAGCCGCTCCGTTCCGCCTCGCTCCGCAATTCGTGAATCGCCAGCAGCCCAAAGACCACATCTGCGGACAGCACCTCGACCGGCCACCGATCGTAAGCGGCCGGCAATGTGCCCGGGACTGGCGGAAACAAACGGCGCGCCCGCCGGATCGATGCTTCGGTCATGCGCGCCCCGTCGAAGTGATCGAGCACGCGCCAGCCGCCAGCCTCCTCGCCGCCCAAGTGCGCGCGCAACGAGCACGAGGCTTCATCAAAACCGGCGTGGCAAAACACGCACTGGCGACCATCGTGCGCCACACCGCGCAAGACGCGCCGCAGCCAACCCCAGCGATACAAATCGGAGCGGTCATAGATCAGGTGGGACACTCCCAGCGACACGAACAGGAAATAACCGGCTCCCGCGAGGGCAAGGCCGCTGACGATCCCCGCTTCCCGCCGCGGCACGAC
>CAXTRS010000059.1:0-6214 GCA_964246635.1 uncultured Chthoniobacterales bacterium
ACTCGAAGCCGCGCAGAAAGAAAAGAAGCGGCTCACCGACCAGCTCGAGTCGGCCGAGGGCGACGCAAAAGTTGCCAGCAAAAAAGCCGCGCGCACTCGCACCGAGCGCGATGCGCTCGAAGCGGACCTTGAGAAAGCGCAGGCACGGTTGCGCGAAGCGATCTCGAAAAATCCTGCCGCCGCGGAAACCCGACGCGAGCTTCGCCAGCAAGTCGCGAAGTTGCGGGCTTCGCTTGCCAAAGCCGAGGAAACCGGAGACGAAGCGAAACAGGAAAAGGAGAAACTCGCGAATCGACTCGCCGCAGCCGAGAAGAAAAACGCTCGTGGAGTGCGCGGTGAAGTCTCGCAGGATGCCAATGCGAAAATCGAATCGCTGAGCGCGGAAAACCTTGCTTTGACTCAACGGTTGGGCGTCGCGGAAAAAACGATCGCGGACCTCAACGCCGAGGCGACCCGCAAACGGGAGGAAGCGGAAGCAGTGCAGGGCGAACTCGTCAAACTGCGCGAGCAGCTCACGACCGCCCGCGATCAAAACGACCGCTCCGCCACGCAGATCACCGAACTCAAAAAACAGCTCGATGAATCAGCCGACCGCATTGCCGCCGGCGTGCCCAAAGAAGAAGTCGGCAAGATCACCAAGGAAAACGATCTGCTGAAAACGATCGCGCTTCGCCTCTTGAAAGAGCAGGCGCGCCGCACGCAGGCGAGCAAGCTGGTGAGCGAAGAGCTCGCCAAGCTCGAAGTGCAATCGCGCAGCCTGACCGAGCAACTCGATCTCCTCGGCCAGCCGACCGTGCAACTCACGGACGAAGAGCGCGCGTTGTTCAAAGACCCGCTCGTCTCAGGTTCTGACAGCGCGAATCCGAATGCGATGGCGATGTCGATCGTGAGCGTCGGGCCGCCGGGCGCGACGCCGGCGACAGCGGGCAGCGCCTCGCCGCAGTCGTCGCCGGCATCTCCGAGCGGGGGCGCAGCGCCGGCGAATGGCGGAGGCAATCCCCCCGCGGGTTCAGCCGACGCGGGCGCGAGCGCCGCGGGAAGCGGCGCGGGGCCGACGGTGCAAACGCAATCCAATCCGCCGGTGCCGCCGGAGCTCCAGTCACTCGCGCGCGAGGCGAAGACGCAGCTTGATCGCGGCCGCTACTCCGATGCTGAAGAGGCGTATCAAAAACTCATCGCGCGGGCGCCAAAGAACGTTTACGCGATCTCCAATCTCGGCGTCGTGTTGTCACGCCAGGGCAAGCTCAAGAGCGCGGAGACGCAACTGAAAAAGGCCATCGCGCTCGCGCCGAAAGACGCCTTCAGCTACGTCACGCTTGGCAGCATCTACTATCAGATGCGCAAGTTCGATGACGCGCTCGATTGCCTGACGAAAGCCTGCTCGCTCGATCCGAAAAACGCCTCGGCGCACAACTATCTCGGCATCACCAGCAGCCAGAAGGGCTGGCCGGAAGCGGCGGTCGAAGAACTCGAAAAAGCCATCGCGCTGAATCCGAATTACGCCGACGCGCACTTCAATCTCGCGGTGGTTTATGCGCTCAACCAACCGCCGGTGAAAGAGAAGGCGCAGTTGCACTACAAGCGCGCCACCGCCCTCGGCGCGCAGCCGGACAACGCGCTGGAGCAGTTGATCAACTGAAACCGCCAACTGTAGCGGCGGTCTATGACCGCCCCGCCGTGGACGACGCCAGCGCAGAAGGCGGTCATAGACCGCCGCTACAGTTGCGCGTTCCTACGCACTTGCGACCAATTCGCGCAAGACGAACGGCAGAATGCCGCCGTGCCGGTAATAATCGACCTCGATCGCCGTGTCGATGCGCGAGCGCAAATCGACTTTGTCTTCGCGGCCGTCGGCACGGTGAATCAGGAGCGTGATCGTATCACCCGGCTTGGTGTTGTCTCCAAGCCCGGCCAGGTCGAAGGTTTCCGAGCCGTCGAGACCGAGCGTCCCGGCGTTCACGCCCTCGGGGAATTGCAGTGGCAGCACGCCCATGCCGACAAGATTCGAGCGATGGATGCGCTCGAAGCTTTGCGCGCCGAGAGCCTTGACGCCGAGCACCCTCGTTCCCTTCGACGCCCAATCGCGCGATGACCCGTTGCCGTATTCCTGGCCGGCGAGGATGATGAGCGGCACGCCGTCAGCCTGGTATTTCATGCTGGCGTCGTAGATCGACATCTGCTCCCCATCCGGGTAATGCTTGGTCACGCCGCCCTCGACGCCGGGCACCATGAGGTTTTTGATGCGCACGTTGGCGAAGGTGCCGCGGGTCATCACCCGGTCGTTGCCGCGCCGGCTGCCGTAGGAGTTGAAGTCGCGCATCTCGACGCCGTTTTCGAGCAGGAACTTGCCCGCGGGCGACGAGGCTTTGATCGCGCCGGCTGGCGAGATGTGGTCGGTCGTCACGCTGTCGCCGAAAATGCCGAGTGGGCGCATCCCTTTCAGCTCGGCGATCTTGCCGGTTTCCATGCCGAAATTCTCGAAGAACGGCGGCTCCTGGATGTAGGTGCTCTTTTCATCGAACGAGTAGGCGTCGCCAGCACTGCCGGGGATTTCATTCCACTTCGGATTCTGCTCCGCGAAGTCGCGGTAGAGCGTTTGGAAGACTTCCGGCTTGAGCGCGGCACGCATGGTGTCGCGGATTTCCTGGAGCGTGGGCCAGATGTCCTTCAGCCGCACGTCTTGTCCGGATTTGTCTTTGCCGATGGGGTCTTTCGACAGGTCGAGATCGACTCGGCCGGCGAGCGCGAAGGCGACAACAAGCGGCGGCGACATCAGGAAATTTGCCTTGATGTTCTGATGCACGCGCGCCTCGAAATTGCGGTTGCCGCTGAGCACGCTGGCGGCAATGAGATCGTGCTGGCTGATGGCCTCCTCAATGCGCGGGTGCAGCGGCCCGGAGTTGCCGATGCACGTCGTGCAACCGTAGCCAACGATCTGAAACCCGAGCTGGTCGAGATAGGGTTGCAGCCCGCTTTTGGCCAGGTAATCACTGACTACGCGGGAGCCGGGTGCCAGCGACGTTTTCACCGCCGGATCGACGCGCAGCCCGCGCTCGACCGCCTTCTTCGCCAGCAAGCCCGCGCCAAGCATCACGCTCGGGTTGCTCGTGTTCGTGCAGCTCGTGATCGCCGCGATGAGCACGCTGCCGTGGCCCAGCCGAGTATCGGCCGTTTTGAATTGATCTTCCGGCACCTGGGCGACCATGGCCGCGGGCGTGGCGGTCGGCCGGTTGGTGATCATCTCGCTATGGCCCGTGGTCTCGCCGAGCTGTTTGCCGGCGTCGGCAACCAAACCTTTGCCAGTATCGGTCGGCGCGGCGACGCTTGCTGGCGCGGTCGTCGCCTGGGTCGGCGCGCTGCTGGCGTGGAGATGAATCGGGTAGCGCTGTCCTAACAACTCCGCCGACTTGCCGTAGCCGCCCTCGTTCGCGGGCTTGTCCATCAGTTTGCGGAAAGCGTCGCCAAGCTCCGGCAAGTTCAAGCGGTCCTGCGGACGCTTCGGCCCGGCCACGCTCGGCTGCACGGTGGCTAGGTCGAGCGCGAGATCGACGCTGTATTCAATGTCCCCCTTCCCCGGCATGCCGAACATTTCCTGCGCCTTGAAATAGTTCTCGAACGCCGCGCAATCCTCGTCGCTGCGGCCGGTCGCGCGCAGGTAGTTCACGCTCTCCGCATCGACCGGGAAGTCCCCCCTCGTCGCGCCGTGTTTCGGCGCCACTGCGGCGATCGGGGCCCGCTCGGGCAGCGCCCGCCTGGCCGCGCCTTCGCCGTAAAACTCCACAAACTTGCCGACGACTTTCGCGGCGCGCAGCATCTGCGTGACTTGCAGCGCGAGATCGGTCGCCGTGACGCCTTCGCGCAGCGCGCCGCTGAGGTGCACGCCGACGACCTCGGGCGTCAGGAAATAGACCGGCTGGCCGAGCATGCCCGCCTCTGCCTCGATGCCCCCGACGCCCCAGCCGACGATGCCGAGGCCGTTGATCATCGTGGTGTGCGAGTCGGTGCCCACGAGCGTGTCGGGGTAATACATTTCGCCGCCATCGTGCGGCGCGTGCAGCACGCCCTTCGCGAGGTATTCGAGATTCACCTGATGGACGATGCCGATGCCCGGCGGCACGACGCCGAAGGTCTTGAACGCCTGCTGGCCCCACTTGAGGAACTGGTAACGCTCGCGATTGCGGTTGAACTCCATTTCCATGTTCAAGCGCAACGCCTCGGCCGACCCGGCGAAATCGACCTGCACGCTGTGATCGACGACGAGATCGACCGGCACGAGCGGCTCAATGACGTTGGGATCCTTGCCCAGCCGCGCGACCGCGGCGCGCATCGCCGCGAGATCGACGAGCAACGGCACGCCGGTGAAATCCTGCAGGACGATGCGCGCGACGACGAAGGGGATTTCCTCGTTGACCGGTTTTTTCGCGTTCCAGTTCGCGAGGTTGCGCACGTCTTTCCCGGCGACTTTCTTGCCGTCGCAATTGCGCAGCACGCTCTCGAGCACGACACGGATCGAGCGCGGCAGCTTGGAGACCGGCCCGACACCGGCTTTTTCCAAAGCGGGAAGGCTGTGAAACGAGGCGGTGCGCCCGCTGCCGAGCGAAAAGGTTTGGAGAGTTTGGAAGGAGTTCGTGCTCATAGATCGCAGAATAGTATCGTCCGAACCCGGTCGCGCTGCCGCCGGCTGCACACGGAAATTTTACCGGCCGCAAACGCGGGCCTAAAGCTGCTCGAGCCGGCTGACGATTGCATCGAAGTTCGGCAACACCCGTGCGTCGTCGTTGCTCTCGGCGTGCTGAATGACACCGCTCTTGTCGATAACGAACACTGCCCGTTTCGGCACGCCGCCCATGCCGAGGCCAAGCTGGGGCAGAAACGACTCGTAAGCGACTTCGTAGAGTCGGGCGATCTTGTGCTCGTAGTCGCTGAGCAGCGGAAAGGCGATGCCTTCCTTTTGCGCCCACGCTTCCTGCGCGAAGGGATTGTCGCCGCTGATCCCATAGACGGTGGCGTCGAGCGATGCGTAGCGTTCGAGGCTTTGGCTCACGCTGCATAATTCCGTGGTGCAGGTGCCGGTGAACGCCATCGGCACGAACAACAGCAGCGTGTGCGTTTTACCAAAATTCTCGCTCAACGTAATCTGGCGCGGGCCGTCGGCTGTTTTGGTGGGCAGGGTGAAGTCTGGGGCTTTGGAACCGATGGGCAGTGGCATGGGCGTAGGCTGGAGAAAAGGAGATTTGGAAACGCGCGCCGGGTGTTGTGCCCCGCGCGCGTCGTGTAGATTCGCGCCGTGGAAACCCTCTGGTGGTCTCTGTCGATTTTGATCGTGCTGGCCGGCCTGCTCGGCGCGATTTTTCCGGTGCTGCCGGATAGTCTTCTCATTCTGGCCGGCGCCGTTTTGCACCACTTCACGATCCCGCCGGAACGCGCGGTCGGTTGGTGGACTCTTGGCGCGCTGACGCTGCTGATGATCCTCGCGCATACCGTCGATTTCGTTGCGGCTTCAGTCGGCGCGAAACGGTTTGGCGCGAGTCGCTGGGGCGCCTTGGGCGCCTTCGTCGGCGCGATTGTGGGATTGTTCTTCTTTCCGCTCGGGTTGTTTATCGGCCCGGTCGCGGGCGTGCTCGTCGCCGAGATCGTCTTTGCGCACAAGACGCTTGGCCCGGCGGCGTGGTCGAGCTGGGGCACCCTGCTGGGAACCGTAGCCGGCATGGCCGGGAAAATCGTCATCGACGTCGTGATGGTGGCAATTTTTTTCGTCGCAGCCTTCAGTGGCCGGTGGTGATCGCCGCCGGCTTGACCTTGACCTCTCCACGTGCCCGAGGCAGATAGAGAACGTCTTGCCGGCGCGACAGGCGATCGCTGGCGGCGCGGGCGCCGAAGCCATTCGGCACCAGCCTGCGCCCGCCAGAGGAAAGTCCGAACACCGCAAGGCAACCTGCCGCGTAGAACGCGCGGGCGCCGCTGGCGAAAGTCGGCGGCGACGGAAAGTGTCACAGAAAATCAAACCGCCGGGCGGTGAATCCGAGCCATCGGGATCACTGCCGGGCAAGGGTGAAAAGGCGGGGTAAAAGCCCACCGCCCATCGGGCAACCGGCGGGGCACGACAAACCCCAGGTGGTGCAAGACAGAACAGGAAGTTCCGCTCCGGTGACACGGAGCGACGGGCAGCCTACCCGGCGCGGGGGGGGGGGGGGGGGGGGCGGGGGGGGGGGGG
>CAXTRS010000059.1:6226-17111 GCA_964246635.1 uncultured Chthoniobacterales bacterium
TCAATCGCCCGAGTCGAGAGCGAATCGAGCCTGCTCTGCGGAGGCGGCGGAGCTAGAGAAATGATCGCTGCGGCTGGCGCGAGCCGGCCGACAGAATTCGGCTTATCGTCGCGCCGTCGAGCAAGACAAAAAAGCGGGTGTCCTGCGGAGAATCTGCGGGGCACCCGTTCCCTTTTAGCGAGGAGGATGCTTAAAATGAGAGGCAGCGCCAACGTTCAGCTTGCGGATGTGTGACCCGTTCAGAGAAAAATCATGCACAGGCGGGTGAGGAGACGCGCCCGCCATCCCGTTCCATGAAAGATCACACCTTTAACGACGATTTGCTCACCAATCCCGGAGATCTCAAAAACGCGAGGACGCTTTTCCCGGAAATTTTTCATGTGCTCGACCATCACGAGTTGCGCGCTGAATTTTTGAAATTCGACCGCAAGGCTAACGAGGCGCGAGCCCGGACGCGGTTTCTGGGTTTTACGGCAATTTGCGGCGCGGTGATCGCGTTGCTGGGATCGGCCACCGAGGTGCTCTGGGGGCATTCGGGATCGGCGATGTGGGTGAGCGTCATCCTGGAAAGTGTGGCGATCCTCGCGACGCTCGCGGCCAGCGGCCGCTTGTGGCTAGGCCCCTCGAAGCAAGCGTGGCTGGAGGCGCGCCTGATGACCGAGAGACTGCGGCAATGGCATTTCCAAGTGCTCGTGGCGCGCCTGCACGACAGCGCCTTGTCCTGCGACAAAACCAAAGCCGGCGCCGACGAAGAATTTCGAACCAAGCGCGCTGTCTGGTTCAAAAGTTTTCGCGACGAATACAAAAAGGGAAAGCTGGATGCTCTGCTCGTGAATTTCAGCGAGCCTAACAAATCCACGGGTGATTGGCTGCACCCGACACCTGGCAGCCCCATTGCGGACGGTGCGTTGCTGACGATCATCCACGAAGCTTACCGCACCCTTCGCTTCAAGCATCAGCGCATGTATGCAAACTACATGCTGCGAGACTCGTCGAACGACTCGTTATTTCACTTCCTGCGCTGGCCGCTGTTGCGGCAGTCGCGCTTTCTGAACACGATCATCTCGGCGTGCATGGTCATCGCTTTACTCTGCTCGATCGTCATCATTGTCTGGCGCGTGCTCTCGGCACAGGCAGAGCACACGGTCGTGTCGGGCGCCAGCGCGCATGGTCCCAGCATCGGGTCCCTGTGCGCGATTCTGATTCTAACCTGCACCATTGTCAGCGTCGCCCTGCGCACGATGCAGGAGGGCTTGGGCATTGACAGCGACCGCGAGCGATACCGGGAATACCGCAGCGAGGTGGAAAACCTGGAGTCGGCGTTCGACCGCATGAAGGATGCGAAGGCCCGCCACGATTTGATGATCGAAATGGAGGGCGTGGTGGTGAAAGAAATGAGGCAATTTTTGCACTCGCACAAATCGGCCAGGTTCGTCCTTTGAAACGCGGGTCCTGAGGTCGGATGGCAGCCCCGGGGCGCCATTGGTCAGGTGTGTAGCACCTCTGATCTTCCTTTCTGCGCAGCCTCGCTGCACCTCAGGGCGCCCGGCGGTTGCCATCCACCTCAACTCGGCCTGCCACAGAAAAGGCTTGTTTTTCCGCGCCGCGCCACGCTAACCCTTAGCCGCGGACGTAACATGGCGGTTTCCGTCCGGATTCGTATCACCTCGTGAAGCGAAGGGAAAACGCATGATCGCTCCCGTGTTCGCCCTGTCCTCCCGTGCTTTCGTAGCGCCGTCCGGCGAGTGTCGTCGCCACCCGTGAAGACTCTCCGTATCTTTCTCTCCTCGCCCGGCGATGTGGCCGCCGAGCGCGACTTGGCGCGCGGGGTCATTGCTGATTTGCAGAAGCGCTACACCGGCAGCTTTCTGCTCCAGGCCGTTTGCTGGGAAGACCTGCCGCTGAGTTCGCACGCTTCGTTTCAGGAGGGCATCGACCTGGTCCTCTCCGCCGAGCACGGCATCGACATCGCGGTTTTCATCCTCTGGAGCCGGTTCGGCTCGCCGACCGGCGCGCGCATCCGCAAGGTCGACGGCTCCAGATATCTCTCGGGCACCGAACGCGAATGGGACCTCATGCTGCGCGCCCGCGCAGCCCGTGGCGACGTGCGGCCCGACATCCTGACCTATATCCGCGACGACCAGAACGGCTTCATCGAAGCCCAACGCGGCAAGGATTTCGTGGCCTTGCGCAAGATGGTGGGCCAGCAGGGAAAACTCAATGATTTCATCGCTAAGCATTTCACTGATCAGAAAACCGGTGCCAACAGGCGCGCCTACTTTACCTTCAAAGAGCCGATCACCTTCGCCCACCTTCTGCGCACGCATCTGCGCGCCCGGCTCAATGATCTGCTCGTCCATGCCGATCTTTCCGCCGTCGTCTGGCACCCCGCCGAAAGAGGCTCGCCCTTTCGCGGCCTGGAGGTCTTTGAATACGAGCACGCGCCGCTCTTCTTCGGCCGTGAGCAGGAGGTCTGCGACCTGCAAATCCGCCTGCGCCAGCAGGCCGAGGCCGGCTGCGCGTTCGTGCTGCTGGTCGGGGCAAGCGGCAGTGGCAAGAGCTCGCTCGCCCGCGCCGGCGTCGCCCCGGCCGTGGCTCAGTATGACCGCGAGGACGAAGCAGCGGAATGGCGGCGTGCTGTCTTCACGCCGGGAGTGAACCGCAATGACTTGCTCCTCGGCCTGATCCGCGCACTGGCCACACCATCAGCTCTGCCCGAACTGGCGGACGAGAACCTTGCGGAGTTGGCCGAGGGGCTGGCACGTGACTCCGAACTGACGTTTCGTTTTAAGCTGCGCCCGCTGCTCACCGGCCGCCGCCGGCTGCTGCTGATCTTCGACCAGGTGGAGGAGCTTTTCACCCACGGCGAGATCACCGCGGAGGCGCAGCGTCAGCTCGGCGCGGCGCTCGGCGTGCTGGCGCGCAGCGCCTGCGTGTGGATCCTGGCCACGGTGCGCAGCGACTACTACGCGCGCTTCCAAGCGGTGCCCGAGCTGCTCGCGCTCAAGGGTGAGGGGGCGCACGTCGATCTGCCGCCGCCCGCGCTGGCCGACTTGCAGCGCATCATCACCCAGCCCGCGCGCGCGGCCGGCCTGCGTTTCGAGGAGAACGAAAAGGGCGAGCGACTCGACGCCCGCCTGCTCGCCGACGCTGCCGTCCATCCCGAGGCGCTGCCCCTGCTGGAGTTCTGCCTCGATGTGCTCTACCAACGGCAGGCGACGCGCGGCGGCGACGGCGTGCTCCGCTGGACGGACTACGAGGCGATGCGGGCAGCCGCCGACGCCGGGCAGGCGGACGCTGCTTCAGCCGCTTTTGCCTCCGCGTCCGGGCAGGCGCTGGAGAGCGGACTGGCGGGCGCACTCGTCAGCCAGGCGGAGGCAGCGCTCGCCAGCCTGCCCGCCGAGCACCAACGCCAGTGCCTCTCCGCCATTTTCAGCAAGCTGCTCGATCTCTCTTCGGCGCTGGAGCGCGAAACGCCTGTGCGCCGCACCGCGCTGGAAGCCGAATTGCTCCGCAACCCTTATCAGCGTGACGGAGACAGCCGGCAGGACGAGGAACTGCCCGGTGCGCGTGCCTTTCTGGAAGCCTTTACCTCTCGCCGACTGCTAGTCTCAGGGGTGACGACGGCCCAGGCAGCCGCCGATGGCGACGGGCAGGAGCCGCCGCAGCGCACCTACACGGTCGCGCACGAGGCACTGCTGCGGAACTGGTGGCGCTTGCGCCGGCTGCAAGCCGAGCAGGCGGAGTTTTTCCGCATTCGCCGCCAAGTCGAGCGCGCGCAGGCGGACTGGCTGGCGGCCGGGCGAGACGACTCTTTTCTCCTGGCTGAAGGATTACCCCTGCAATTGGCGCGCAAACTGGCGACGGATGCGCCGGAACTGCTGACGGGCAGCCTGGCCGATTACATTGCCCAATCCTCGCAGCGAGTCGAGCGACTGCGGCGGCGGCGGCGCCGGTTGACGGCGGTGATAATCGCTGGGCTGACGCTCCTGGCTGCGGGAGCGGGAGTCGGCGCGTGGCTCGGTTTTAGCGGGAAGCTCGAGGCTCAGCGGCAAGCGGTGATTGCGGAGGAAAAGACGCGTGAGGTAAAGGCGCTGCTTGCCGAGTCCGATTCCGAGCGCGCCGAACGCTTGTTTGCGGAAGATGCCGGGGCTGGCGCAGTTTGGCATCTTTGTCGCGCGGTTTCCTCTGATGCACCGTCCCCACGGATGTTGGAGCGCTTATGGTTCTCCCTGAAACAACGTTCGTGGCCGATTCCTTTAATCGAACCAGCAAAGCACAGCGCCGAGGTGACGGCGTTAACATTTGATCCTTCCGGCGAGCGCTTTGCCAGCGCGACACGCGACGGCACGGTTTCCATATTTTCCAGCAAAGATGGGAAATCCATCGGCGCGCCACTTAACCAGCCAAAGACGGTGCGCGGTCTCCGGTTCAGCCCCGATGGCATGTTGCTGTTGACCGCGTGTGATGATGCCGTAGCCCGCGTGTGGGCTGTTGGTAAGGCCCGGGTTTCGCTGCTTGGCGCCAGCAAGCATCAGGACGTCATCGCCGGCATTGCGTGGAGCGGCGATGGCAAACGATACGCCACCGGCTCGTGGGACAATCGGCTCTGCGTCTGGGATCCTGCACACCCGGAGACGCCGGTGTTTGAGACGCAGATGAAAGCAAAAGTTCACACGGTTGCGTTCGATCCAAAAAACTCGGAGCGCATCCTCGGAGTCGCGAAGGACGAGGCATGCGTCTGGGACATTCGAGCGCGCGCCATCGTGCTGCGTTACCAAGCACCGGAGGAACTCAACGGTGCCTGTTTTTCCATGGATGGCACGAAGGTCCTCAGCTTTAGCGCTGATGGGGACATCGTCATCGCCGAAACGGCTGGGGGATTGCAGCACTGGGCGCAGCTCTCGCTTGGGGCGCCATGTCACCAGGCGGCATTCTCTCCGGACGGCGAGGTATTTGCCGTCGCCTTCGGGTCGCGAATTCGCGTGTATGCTTTGCAGCAGCCTCCCTTGCAGCTTTGGGAGCACAACTTCACCGATATCGTCAGTCTTATTAAGTTCACGACGGAAGGCAAACGCCTGATCACAGCAGGCAATGATGGGATGATCCAGGTTTTCGACTCTCACGGTGGCCGCCGTTTGAGTGAACCCATCGTCGAGGCTGGCACCCCGGTCGCCCTTGACTTCCATGCGGCGGGAAATCGTATCCTTTCCGCCCGCTCAACACGGACGGTGCGCATCTGGGGTCTCTCCCTGCCTTCCCCACTGCCTGTTGCCGTGTTCAACCAAGGAGCTCCGCCGCTACTTTTGAACTCGGATCGGGAGGTCGAGTGTGTCGCTGCGAACGGCAAGGCTGTGGTATTCGCGGCGCCCGCCGGTCCCGCTGGGAGCGTGCATGCACGCCGATACGATTTTGGAGTGCCGCTGTCGGCCGCTACGGTCCATCCAGATGGCCGGATCGTCGCTGGAAGTATCGATGGACAGATTATCGCCCTGGAAGGCGAACGCTCAAAAGAGATCGGCAAATTGGATGCTCCGGTCTCACAGTTAGCATTCTCCGCTACAGGTTCCGTGATCGCGGCCGGTGGTGATAATGGACGCGTCGCCCTATGGCGCTGGCCGGAGGCAGGTGCGATCTCTCAGTCCTGGAAACACGCTGATCGCATCAGTGGGCTTGCGTTCCTGGAACCCGGCACAAGGCTCGTCTCCGCTTCCTGGGATCGCGAGATCGCTTTAATGGAGGCGCAACCGGCTAGTAACCCGGTAAAGCAATGGCCTGTTGGCAGCGAGCCTCAAGTAATCACGGTTGACTCAAGCCGGCGCACTGCGCTGGTCGCACTGAATAGTGGGGAAGTGTTGCTCGTAAGCCCTACCATGCAAGCAGCGCGAGTCGCCTTTACGGTTGGCAGCCCGCCCAGCAGCGCCGCTCTCAACTCAGACGGCAGCATGGCCGCAGTCGGGACTGTGGTGGGCACCGTAACCATTTGGAATAATCAAGGTCGCGTCAAAATCGCCGAGATCAGCTGCGGTGACTCTAGAATCAATTCCCTGTGCTTCGGGATGGACGGCCGCTGGCTTGGGGTGGGCACAGAGGATGGGCAGGCGCGCGTCTTTGAAACCGCCTCAGGAAGGCCTGTCACGGAAGCGATGCCGCATACTTCCGCGGTGCGCCACATCCTCTTCTTAAAGAATAGTCAGTATCTCGTCACAGCGGTCCGCGACGGGCTGGTGCTCGTGTGGCCCCTTCTGCGCAGCGGCGACACCGAACAGGCTGTTAAGATTTCACGACGCGTAATGCACGATGGGAGCGGAGTCCAACGCTTCATCCCGAGCACCGAAACGGTCCCTGAGTCGGATATTCCTCTCATCCGTCATCTGATCGAGAACACGCGTGGCGGGGCCACAGACGGTATGCGGCAGGAAGCAGAGTTGCTCGACGCATATCTCGATCCGCACGGCGGTTAGCCAGTCCAACAAGCAGAACTCTCAGGGTCCATGCAGGCGAGCTGCCAGGATTCGTGGTTGGCCTTTAGCAGACCCGAGAAGTGCCACCATTCAGAATCCGAACATCGGGACTCCCCATTATGCGGGGCACAATCACACTAGCGATATCTTTCGCCGCCGGACCACTTTTGGACCTCGTCATACATCCATTCAGGTGAGCCGGTCCCGCCCGGAAAGATATCTCGGTCGATAGCGATTTGGGTTCCCAAGTAGCCGTATGCCCTGCGGCTGCCGCCCATGGCATCAATCGTCGCGGAAGCAAAATTACGCGTTTGGGCTTCGCTCGATTTTGTTAAAGGCTGCAGGTATGGGAGGGAGGTTTTTCCGATGATGAGATAAAACCGAACCGCCTGTCCGGCGTTGCCGACGATCCTGTCGGAGCGGAGACTATTGGCTGCCGTATCCCAGACATGCGGGCTGAAACTCGGTATGATGCCAGTGAGTTCGCTGTGCTTGTGCAGCAAGGAAACGGTGGCCCAAATGCACCACATATCGTTCGTTGTCTGGAGGTTCTCGAGAAGCAATGGCTTGTATAGCTCATAGTGTTTATCGATATGTCTCCATGCGAGCCAGTGAACATACAGGCGCAGGTCACGGTTAGGAACAAGGTTGTCCTCTTCGTTCAAACGCGAGACCAGTGTTCGACAAAACCTCGCGTCCGGCTGAAAAGATTTTGTGTCCATGAGTGCGTGCAGGATCGCCT
The DNA here is from genome assembly GCA_964246635.1 of uncultured Chthoniobacterales bacterium. GTDB lineage: Bacteria > Verrucomicrobiota > Verrucomicrobiia > Chthoniobacterales > SZAS-18 > JAFAXH01. Next base: position 13,433 of record CAXTRS010000059.1, read on the forward strand.
CGCGGCCCTGCCGATCCGTCCGGTATAACTCGTCGAGCAGTTCACGCGTCAGTTGGTTCCGATGCCTATAGATCCAAGCCGAAGCTATACTCGCGTTGTGCGGGATATCGTCGCTGCGAATATTCCGAAATGCCAGGCGAACCTGCTCTTCGGTCTGGGCCGACGCTTGAAATTGAGCGCAAGGTATGGCGGCCAACAGCCAAACAAAGAGGGGCATCCGCCGGATAGGAAGCATTGTGTGATACAACCTTGTTTGGGGTGCCTCCGTCAAGAAAATCTAAGGTCGCTCTCCGTTTTGGCTTGCTTGAGCCCATCCATTCCAGCGAAAAAGTAGCAACTATGGGCAAGGTTACGGCTCTGCGGCGTCCCACGGCGGCTGCTACCGCGGTTCTCCTTGGGTTCTTCGCGACTACGGTGGTACTGGCCGATGACCTTGCCGAGATGGAGCGCGCTTTCCAAGCAGACGACGCGAGGCTGAATCGAGAATACCAGACCCTCCGGAACGTCCTTGATGAAGTTGGGCAGTCATCGTTGAAATCAGTGCAGCGCTCCTGGATCGCTTTCAAAGAAAAAGATTTTGCGATCTTCTCCAGCCTCGCACGTATCGCTCGTGATACGGAACGCATCTACAGGTATAAGTCCGAAGAGACTATCGGACGGATGAATTCTCTAGGCGCCCTTAGTAGGGTTGAGACCGGCGCGCAAGCGAGCGCGGATCGGGTGAAAACCGCTCGGGAGGCTGACCAAATTCTGAACAATATTTATCGCGAGTGCATTCAGATCGTCCCACCTGACAAGGTAAAAGCGTTGAAGGAGGCACAATCACTCTGGATTGAATTCCGTGATCTCCACTGCCGGTTTGATGCGGCAATCAAGCGCGGTCGGTTTGATGATTACGTGCTGCGCGATCTGACGATGACTCGGGTGATTCAACTTCGTCATTACATGCGGGTTCTGCTGGCTATGCAACTGCCGACGCCTGATGAGAATCGAGAAAAGGACACCGATCTGGGAAATGGCCAAGGGGGGACGCCTCCCGCAGACCTCTTTCGGTTCGCACGATAGGGTTCGCAGCGCCCAATCTGCGATAAACCTTCTTGTAGCAGGTTCTCGTCAGCGTTGCCCGATGCGTGTGGCGTTAATAAACGAGCTAGCTTCATGCTATGTCAGCCGAAGCCCGCGTGTTCGCGGAAGCCGCAGCGTAGAGTATCGCGAGGAGGCACCTGCCCCAGCCGGTCGGCTTCGAGCCGGACACGTCTGGGGTCAGCTTGCGTATCTTGCAGCTCCTGACCTTCTGCGCGCCTCTCCAACTTGCTCGCCGTCAGTGTTGTTGTTTGCAATATTCACGATCTGGCGCCGGCCCCAGGCTCAAGCGGGCGTCGCCGCCTGACAGAATTCGGCTTGTCGTCGCGCTGTCGAGCAAGACAAAAAAGCGGGCGCCCGGCGGAAGTTCCGCGGAGCGCCGGTTCCTATTCTGCGGCAGCGCTGAGTTACGGCGTGTTCTGCACCCGGAGATTATCCGGGTTCGTCCGGCCGCTGGCGAAGATGTTGTTGTCGCCATAGAGCTTCCACGGGCCGTTGGGCACCTCTTTGGCTTCGACGAAACGCCAGGCGCAAACGTCGCGCGTTTGATTCATGCCCAGGTAGTCGCGCACCGCCGGCGATACGTCCAGACCCGCGCCGCCGTTCAAGTTGGGCCGCGGAAATTCCTGTCCGAACACGTATTGGTAATGATCCGTGCGGAACGGACCGGCGTCTTCCCATTGCGCATAGGCGACGCGAGTGCCGAATTTCACCGCAATCCAACGGCCTTTGCACACCGATTTGCCCTCCTGCAGAAACGCTTTTTTGAACCACGGGATGACGAGCCGCGACTCGGGCTTCGTGGTGCCGCGCGTGGTGTCGTTGTAGGGCAGCGCGATGTAAAACGGGTTTTGCCGGGGCGTGAATCCTTTGGGAATGAAACCGTCTCGCGCTGCGGGATCGGGATTGTCGTAGCCGCCGTAATTCGAGGCCCAATGCGAATCCCAGGAGCTGGCATGGTTCGGCGTCGGGTTGTTTTTTGTCGGCCGCTCGCCGATCCAGAAAACGGTCGTAACGATGTTTTCGCGCCACGGATAAACGCCGCCGCCGCCGCCGAACAAGCCGCGCGGCGCCGTGGTCGGCACGAAGACCTGCGGCTCGACTTTCATCAGGGCGTTTTCGCGCAGTTTCATGGCGTGCGCCTGGAAATCCATGTTGCTCTGGTAGGGCGATTGCGCTTGGAGCGATGGCGTTGGCGCCAGCATTGGGCCAATGGGAACACCAAGGGCGCTCGTCCCGGCGCCGCGCCCCCGGGACCGCCGGGGGGGGGGCAGGGCAAGGCCGGGGAACGTATTCACGAGCGTGGTTTTAGGCTAGACGGCCGGATCGTGCAAGCGGTAATGGCCCCAGGCTTTAGCGGTGTGGCGCGCGACAGTCGCGCGATTTTTTCAGAACAATCTTTAGCAGGATCGCTGCCAGAGGAAAATGACAAGCGGGGGCGGGATGCCAGATGCCAGACGCTGGATGCTGGATGCTGGATGCTGGATGGCCGCCATTTAGCATCTGGCATCTGGCATTTGGATCCCTTCTCCACTCGCCACTTCAATACCGCCGCAGTTCGGTATCGCGCGGTCCGTGCCGCTCGTCCAACTCCGGGTAGTCGAGCGTAAAGTGCAGGCCGCGGCTTTCCTTGCGGCTGAGCGCGCTGTCCACGATGAGCGCGGCGACCGTGGCGAGGTTACGCAATTCGAGCACGTCCGTTGTGACTTTGAAATTCCAGTAGAACTCCTGGATCTCGGCCTGGAGGTTGCGCAGCCGGGCGGAAGCGCGGGCGAGGCGTTTGTCGGTGCGCACGATGCCGACGTAGTCCCACATCAGCCGGCGGATTTCGTCCCAGTTGTGGTAAATGACCACGAGCTCGTCCACGTCCTGCACGGGGCCGCTCTGCCAGGGCGGGAGCTTGTAGCGCGGGCGGCGCCGACCTGAAGCGCCAGAGGGTTTCACCGGTTCATCCAGCACTGCGCGCGCACAGGCGCGATGGCCGAGCACGAGGCCTTCGAGCAGCGAATTGCTCGCCAGCCGGTTGGCGCCGTGCAGGCCGGTGCTGGCGACCTCGCCGATGGCGTAAAGGCCGCGCAAATTCGTCGCGCCGTCGATGTCCGTGCGCACGCCGCCGCATTGGTAATGCGCGGCCGGCACGACGGGGATGGGACGTTTCGTGATGTCGATGCCGTAATTCCGGCAGTTTTCCGCGATGTGCGGGAAGCGCTCGAGCAGAAAGTCGGCAGGCAGGTGGGTGACGTCTAGGAAGACACACTTTTCGCCGGTGCGCTTCATCTCCGCGTCGATCGCCCGCGCCACGACGTCGCGCGGCGCCAGCGACGCCAGCGGATGGTAATTTTCCATGAACGACCGTCCTTTGGCGTCGCGCAAAATTCCCCCCTCCCCGCGCAATGCTTCGGTGATGAGAAACGACCGCGCCTCGGGGTGGAACAGACAGGTCGGATGGAACTGGATGAATTCCATGTTGGCGATCATCGCGCCGGCGCGCCAGGCGATGGCGACGCCATCGCCGGTGGCCACGTTGGGATTGGTCGTGTAGAGATACACTTTGCCGCAGCCGCCGGTGGCCAGGATGATGCGCGGGCTTTCGAGC
>CAXTRS010000060.1:0-16481 GCA_964246635.1 uncultured Chthoniobacterales bacterium
GTCGCCGGCCGCTTCGCGATGCAGGCGATCAGTTGTTCGGATTCCTTGTTCTTCGCCTCGGCCTTGGCTTTCTGCTTGGCCGTGGTTCGCGCGATGAAGACATCATCCGATCTCTCGATCCAGTTGGCGGACGCCGCACCCGCTGTCGGTGTGAACTCCAGACAGGGACCGAGGGCAAGAGCAGCGAGCAGAACAGTGGCGGAAACACGTTGGGATAAGGGCATTCCGCGAGGCTAGCGGCAACCCCGCCGCGCTGGCGAGCAGAATTCACCTCCCCGCGTTTCGACCCATCCAAGGGTAATGCCCTAAGCGCCTGCGCGTCCCCGCCCCCGCACGTAGGCGAGCAGTTTGGTCTCGTCGCCATCCGTCGCCCAGACCTCGCGCAGGAAATCCGCCGGGTGAAGATTGTGTTCCTGAAAAAAACGCCGGTCGCCGCCGCAATCATACATAAGGTCGGGCGGCAGCTCGCCGCACAGCTTCGCTTCGGCCTTGGCGATCTGCCGCTTCAGCCACGGGATGCCCCCGAGCGTATCATCTTCCTTCGCCGGCAAATCCGCCGTGACAATTGCGCGGTTGCTCAGCACGCCGCGCTGCACGGTGAGAAAATAATCGCGCCGCACCGACGAAATGAGCAACACGGTTTCCCAATCCGGCTCGCCTTCATATTTCACATGGTCTTCGGCAAAATCGAAAAGTTCCTGTGCGGTCTGCCCGAGCGCGGCGAGCGCGGCGAGTTGTTCGGTGTTGAAAAACTTCGCGGCGTCGCGTTTGCCCGCGCGATACCGTTTGACGGCGTGCTGAAACAAATCGCGCAGCGGGACGTGCCAGGAATAAGGGCTTGAAGTCATGGAAGGAATGAAAGGTAAGCAAGATCGCCAGTTCCGAAAGCCCGTCTGCCAACGGAAAAGGAAATGACAAACGCGCGATCACGAAGGACAAATGAGAGTGGCCCGAGCGCCGCTGTCATTCGTCACTCGTCATCCCCTTCCCCGCCATGTCCACCATCACCGCATTCGACCTCCAGCTTTCCACCGAACTCGACGGCATCCGCGAGCGCGGTCTGTATAAAACCGAGCGCGTCATCACCGGTCCACAAAACGCGAACATCCCCATCGCCGACGGCCGCCGCGTGCTGAACTTCTGCGCAAACAATTATCTCGGCCTCGCCGATCACCCCGAGATCATCGCCGCCGCGAAGGAAGCGCTGGACCGATACGGTTTCGGGCTGGCGTCGGTGCGTTTCATTTGCGGCACGCAGGAAATTCACAAGCAGCTCGAGCGCGCGCTCAGCGAATTTCTCGGCACCGAAGACACTATTTTGTATCCCTCCTGTTTCGATGCCAACGGCGGGTTGTTTGAAACGTTGCTGAGCGCCGAAGACGCCGTGATCAGCGACGAGCTGAACCACGCCAGCATCATCGACGGCATCCGGCTCTGCAAAGCGCAACGCTACCGCTACAAGCACAACGATCTCGCCGATCTCGAAGCGAAACTGCGCGAAGCCGCCGACAAAAACGCCCGGCACAAACTCATTGCCACCGACGGCGTGTTCTCGATGGACGGCACGATTGCCGACCTGCGCGGCATCTGCGATCTCGCGGACAAATACGGCGCGCTCGTCATGTTCGACGACTGCCACGCTGCCGGCTTCCTCGGCAAAACCGGCCGCGGCACGCACGAGCATTGCGGCGTGATGGACCGGGTGGACATCACCACCGGCACGCTCGGCAAAGCGCTCGGCGGCGCCAGCGGCGGCTACACGAGCGGGCCGCGCGAAGTCGTCGAGATGCTCCGCCAGCGTTCGCGGCCGTATCTGTTTTCCAACAGCGTCGCGCCGCCCGTGGTCGCGGCGTCGCTGAAAGCCATCGAGCTGGTGACGCGCTCGACCGAGTTGCGCGATCGCTTGGAAGAAAACACGCGCTATTTCCGCGATCGCATTACCCAGATCGGGCTCACGGTAAAACCGGGCACGCATCCCATCATCCCCGTCATGCTCGGCGACGCCGCGCTGGCGCAGCGTTTTGCCGCGCGGATGTTGGAAAAAGGTGTGTATGTCGTCGGCTTTTTCTATCCCGTCGTGCCGCAGGGGCAGGCGCGTATCCGCACGCAGGTTTCTGCCGCGCACTCACGCGAAGACCTCGATTTCGCGGTGGAGAAATTTGCCGAGGTAAAACGCGAGCTGGGCGTGTGAGTTCGGTATCGTAGCGGCGGTCTATGACCGCCTTCTGCAAGCGCGACAGCTCGCAACCCAAGGGCGGTCACAGACCGCTGCTACAGTGAAGACGCCTCGCGCAGTTCGACGAGGTATTTCTCTACAGCAGGCAGCGCGTAGTCGAAGGCGCACTCGGCGACTTCCAGTCGCGTGCGCTTGCCGTTCGCACCGATGCGATGAGCCGGGAAATCGGCGAGTCGTCGAAACGTATCTCGCCCGCGCGGCTGCGCGTAACGCAGCGAGTATCCGCTGTTGATCGCTGAGAGCGTCACGCGGTCCGCGTGATCCGCCAGCACCCGCGTGCTGTCGAGCACGAGCACGACGTTGCGCCGCTTTCGATACGTGCCCAGCAACCGCGTGAGCCGTTCTTCGTTCACCCAGCAAAACACGCGCGCGTTGAGCAGCGCATACCAATCGGCTGGCGTCAGTCCGTCGCGCAGCACGGGCGCGAGCGTTTCGTCGCTCAACGGCCATTGATCGCGGATGAGCGCGCGGCCGTGCCGCGGATGTTCGACCTCGACAAACGCCGGCCGGCGCACCCGCTCGATGCGTTCGCGCGCGTCACCTTGGACTTCAAAAAGATCGAGCAACGCAATTGTGCTCAGCAGCCCGTGCGCGCGAATGCCCGGCCACGCCGAGGCTTCGGCCATGTGATACAGAAATGGATAGCGCTGACAAAATTCGTTCGGCTCCATGCTCGCTGTTTTGCGCCATTGCAGGGAATCAACAACTCACGGTTTGGCGGGTTTCTGTCCGCGCGCTTTCATCTCCTCGCGTCGCATCGGCATCCCGTCGATCTGTGCGAAGATCGAAGTCGGATCGACCGGCTCGCCCGTGCGGAAAGCAACATTGCCATCCTTGCCGATGAGCGCGAGCGCGAATTGCCCTTCGCGCAACTCCAGCCGGCGCGCGATTTCTGGCTGCGCTTTGAAGTCGGTAAATTCGATGCGCACCAGCTCGCGCTCGCGCTCCCCGGCGCGGACAGAAGGGCTGTCCCAGAGTTTGCGATGCAGTTCCCGTTTTCCCGACTGACTGGCCGGCTGATAAACGACGAGCACGCGATTGCTCCCGCGCAAGGAATCAAGTGAAACCGGCCCGCTACGTTCTTGCGCGCGTGTCATCCGATTCGGGAAAACCATGGCGCACAGCACAGCGATTGTCGCACACACAATGAACATGGATTTCATAGGGCAGGGCAGGAATTTACGGGAGTGTAAAAAGAGCAATACGCTGCCGAACGACAAGGCGACGCGACAATAATCCGGGCTTTCCCTCCGCTCCAAATCGGCGCATGGATCACGAGTGCGCCTCTCCCCGACTGAGCAAGACCTCCCGCTCCCGCGGCCAACGCCGTCGCCCGCCACGCCGCCGACGCCCGAGCGCGACGACAGCCGGCCAAAAACCGCCAGCTTCGCCGCACTGATCGCCGGCTCGGTGGCAATTGGCTTCGCGCCCGTCTTTGTGCGTTTGAGCGAGGTCGGCCCGAGCGCGACCGGATTCTGGCGCGTCACCCTCGCCCTCCCCCTGCTGTGGGCCTGGTCCGCGTGGGAACGGAGCGGCGGCAGCCAGCGATCCGGGCGAGCAAACGCGAGCGACCGCCCGATGCTCCTGCTCGCCGGCGCAGCGTTCGCCGGCGACCTCGCGGTCTGGCACTGGTCGCTTCGTTTCACCTCGGTGGCGAACGCGACGCTGCTGGCCAACCTAGCCTCGGTTTGGGTCGTGCTCTTCGGCTGGTGGTTTTTGCGGCACCGGGTCAGCGGACGGTTTCTGCTGGCGATGATCGTCGCCCTCGCCGGCATGGCGCTGCTCACGCTCGGCAAGCCGCGGCTGGGTCATGGTGCGGACTCCGGCCATCGCGCGCTCGGTGACGCGCTCGGGGTGGCGACGGCGGTGTTTTATGCGGCCTACATGCTTGCCGTAAAACAAGTGCGCGAACGTTTGCCGACCGGCACCGTGATGGCGTGGAGCGGCGTCGTCACGGCCGTCTTCTTGTTGCCGGCGATGTGGGCAATGCACGAGCCGTTCTGGCCGGCGACGGCGCGCGGCTGGTGCGTCGTCGCCGCGCTGGCGGGCATCTCGCAAGTGCTCGGACAATCAGCCATCGCGTTCGCGCTCGCGCGGCTGCCGGCGGCGTTCGTCTCCGTGGTGTTGCTGGTGCAACCGGTCGCCTCCGCCGCGGCCGCGTGGCTCGTGCTCGGCGAACGGCTCGGCTGGGCGCAATGGATCGGCGGCGCGTTCGTGCTCGCCGGCATTTTGGGCGCGCGACAGGAGAACCGGTGAGCGCAAACGTGCAGCGGTTTTTGCAACTCGCGTTCGTCTGGCTGCTGGCGGCGACGCCCGTGAAATCGGCCGAGATCGACTGGCCACGGGTTGAGGCGCATGTCGCCGAAGAAAACGCCCGGCTCCAAGCGCGACCCCAGGGACGCGGCCGCGCTCTTGTCGTCATTTGCACGCTCTACTACACGCCGCGCGAAACCGGTTTCACTGCCCAGCGTGGCTTTGACGTGACGCCGGAAACTCGCCCCGGACTCGGAGGCCGACGCTACGCCCGCGACTTTCTGCGCGCGGTGAAAACCGAAGGCTTCGGCCGATTGCGACAACCCGTCGGCGGGGCGGCGTTTTTGCACTACGACGGCAACGGCCGCTACGGCTTCGCGCGCCGGCCGACGGGTCGCCACGGCGTGCCGCTCGTCCCCCGACGTTCGTGCGCGGCGCGCGATGGATTCGCTGGAACCGCGGACGAAATTCCCATCGGCAGCGCCTGGGTCATCGACGCCGGGGCGCTTCTTGAAACCGTCCCGCCAACAACTCGCTGGCGGGTCGCCGATAGCGGCGGCGCGTTACGCCGCTGGCAGCTCGATCTTTATTGGGGCGAAGACGATCCGCGCGGTCCCGGCGACGACCTCGCGCGGCCGCGCGGCACCGATTTCCAATGGTCGGTTGCCATCGCGCGGCGGGTTGATAATTAACCCTGCCGGGACGACATTCCTCCGATGGCAGTCAACGTCCGCACCGTCCGCCTGCGCCGGCTGCAGGGTCAGCTTGGCGAGGTCGCCTACAAGCTGACAAAAGTTCACTTTTCCGGCTTTCAATGCGCGGAAAACACGTGGCAGCCGGCGGTCAACGCGTATCGCTGCGCGACCTGCCTGCGGGTCTGCGTGGAGCTCGCGGGCGTGGACAAATCGGAGATCGACCTGCGCATCGAACCGGGCCGGCTCATTCTGCGCGGTCGCCGCGAATTGCCTCATCCCGAGGGCGAAGACGTCGCCACGCCGCCGCACCGTCGCGGGCTGCAAGTGCTCGCGATGGAGATCGACCACGGACCCTTTGAGCGTCACTTCGACTTGCCCGCGAATGTCGTCGCCTCGCGTGTGACCGCCGAGCAGCACAACGGGCTGCTCTGGATTCTGCTGCCGCTGCGCTCGCACGCGTGAAACGCACGGCGCCGTGGCGCGCAAATCCGCCCGGCGCGTTCGCGCCTGCGCGCCCGATTCCGCCGACATCGCTTTTCTCCCATCATGGAACCTTCCCTCGCGAAACCGAACGAGCCGCCGCCGGACGACCCGACCACAGAGCCGCCGCCGCAGCCGCCGTCGCCGCCGGTGATCGCGGTCGCTGAAACCGGCGACGGCGAGAATCCTGGGGCACCGGGAGTGCCAGAGACCCTGGCCCTGCTGCCCGTGCGCGGCGTCGTCGTCTTTCCCGGCACCGTGGTGCCGCTCACGCTCGGTCGTCCGGCGGCCTTGAAACTCGCCGACGATTTGTCGCCGCAGACCCGCGTGATCGGTCTCATCACCCAGCGCGACGAAGAGGCGGAGAAGCCGGGCGAGAGCGATCTTTTCCCCGTTGGAGTCAGCGCGCAGGTGCTCAAATTGATGAAGCAGCCCGACGGCACGGTCGTCTTGATCGTGCAGGCGCAAGCGCGTTTTCGGGTGCGGCGCGTGGTGCAAACCGAGCCGTATCTGCGCGCGGAAGTCGAGACGCTGGAATCCGTTCCCGCCCCCGCTGGCGACAAGGAAGCGGAGGCGACTTTCAATAACCTGCGCGACTCGGCGCTGCGGCTCATGGAGCTGTCGCCGGATGTGCCGGAGCAGGCTCGCGCGGTGTTGTCGAACATCGACGATCCCGGCCAGTTTGCCGACCTCGTGGCGGGTAACCTCGGCATCTATGTGGAGCGCAAGCAGGCGATCCTCGAAGAGACCGCCGTGCTGCCGCGGATGCGCTTGGTGCAGGAGAACGTGAATCGCCAGATCGAGGTCGCGGAGTTGCAGCAAAAATTGCGCAAAGACGTCGAGGGCCAATTTTCCGACGTGCAACGGCGCGCGTATTTGCGCGAGCAACTGCGCGCGATTCAACGCGAGCTCGGCGAGGAGGAGCCGGGCGGCGACGAACAGGCGGAACAATTTCGCCAGCGGTTGAAGGAGGCGGGCGCGCCGGAGCCGGTGATGCAGGCGGCGGAGAAAGAGCTGAAACGCCTGTCGCACATCCCCAGCGCCAGCCCGGAATTTTCCGTCATCGTTTCGTACATCGAAATGCTCGCCGACCTGCCGTGGGCGAAACATTCCGACGACAACACCGATCTCGAGCACGCCCAGGCCGTGCTCGACCGCGACCATTACGGGTTGGAAAAAGTGAAGCGCCGGCTCATCGAATACCTTGCCGTGCGCAAACTGAATCCCAGCGGACGCGGTCCGATTCTCTGCTTTCTCGGTCCGCCGGGTGTGGGCGCGACGAAGCGGAAATCCGCGGCCACCGGCGCACGTATATCGGCTCGATGCCAGGGCGCATCATCCAGGAGCTGCGCCGGCTCGGCACCCACAATCCCGTGCTCATGCTCGACGAAGTGGACAAGCTCGGCACCGACATCCGCGGCGACCCGGCGAGCGCGCTGCTCGAAGTGCTCGACCCGCGGCAGAACCACGCGTTCGTCGATCGCTATCTCGACGTGCCGTTCAATTTGTCGCAGGTCATTTTCATCGCCACCGCGAACTACGTCGAGGGTGTGCCGCCGCCGTTGCGCGACCGCATGGAAGTCCTCGACATCCCCGGCTATACCGAGGCGGAAAAATTGCGCATCGCGCAGAACTATCTCGTCAAACGCCAGCTTGAGGAAAACGGCGTCGCGCCGGAGCAATGCCGCTTCGAGGACGACGCGCTGCGGGCGATCATTGAGGAATACACACACGAGGCCGGCGTCCGAAATCTGGAACGCCAGATCGGCGCGGTTTGCCGCAACGTCGCGGCCGAAGTCGCGCGCGGCGTGAAAGGCGAAGTCACGGTGACCCCTGCCCTCGCGCGGATCATCCTCGGCACCGCGCGAGCAGAGCGCGAAGAACGGCTGAAGAGCGGCGCGCCAGGTGTTGTCACTGGCCTCGCCTACACGCCGGCCGGCGGCGAAATTCTTTTTATCGAAGCGACGAAATATCCCGGCAAAGGCGGCACGCTGCTGACCGGCCAGATCGGCAACGTCATGAAAGAATCGATGCAAGCCGCGCTCAGCTTAGTGCGTTCGCGCACCGAACGGCTCGGTATCAAGCCAGAGGTTTTCAACGAAAATGATCTTCACGTCCACGTCCCCAGCGGCGCGATTCCGAAAGATGGACCCAGCGCTGGGGTGGCGATGTTCACCGCACTGGCGAGTCTTTTCAGCGACCGGCCGGTGCGGCCGGATGTCGCCATGACGGGCGAGATCACGCTGCGAGGATTGGTCCTGCCCATCGGCGGCTTGAAAGAGAAAAGCCTCGCCGCGTTGCGCGCTGGCATCGCGGAAGTCGTCATTCCAAAGGGCAACGAAAAAGACCTCGCCGACGTGCCAGCCGAGGCGAAGGAAAAGCTGCGCTTCACGCTCGCAGAAACCGTGGACGACGTGCTCGCCGCGGCGTTGGAGAAACCTGGTAATCCGGCATAAGAACGGCGCGCATCTCCTCTCCTCTTCATTGTCATCCTGAGCGGAGCGAGGCGCGAGCGCAGTCGAAGGGCCTCTTGCTGACAAATCCTTTTCGGCGTTCCAGGCGCTGGCGGCGCTGAAAACAGATTGTCAGCAAGAGGTCCTTCGGCTCCGTTACCCTCCGCTCACGATGACAGGAAAGTAGAACGAGACGCCCCGACGCACGCATAGCGGCTTGAGCATGGCTAAACGCCTCTTCATTGCGATCGAACCGCCGGAATCTGTGCGCGATGTCCTGCTCGCCCTCGATCCGCGCCTGCCGGGAGTGCGCTGGGTCCGGCGGGAGAAATTGCACCTCACCCTGTCGTTCCTGGGCAACGTTGAAATTGCCGCGGAAGATCGGCTGCACGACACGCTGGGGAACATTCGCGTTGGCCCCTTCTGGTTGCCCGTCGCCGGGCTTGGCAGCTTCGGCAGTCGCCACCGGCCGAGCGTGCTCTGGGTCGGTGTCGGCCGCGGCCATCCGCATCTTTTCGCGCTGCGCAAAGCCGTCGCAGACGCCACGCTCGCCGCAGGTCTGGAGCCGGAACTGGCATCGTTCGCGCCGCACTTCACCGTTGCCCGCTGCCGGGTCGGCGAGACCGATCCTGGCGCCGTGCGCCGTTTTCTCAAAGAGCACGCGGACTTCGACGCCGGCCGCTTCCCGGTAACGAATTTTCGCCTGCTCTCCAGCGACCTCGCGCCAAGCGGCGCGCCCTACGCGGTGCAGCAGGAATTTCCGCTCATCCCGCGCTGAACAAGTCACCGCTGTCCGCGCTGCTCCCCTGCCGGCGCAGCGCGTTGGCGAGCAGATGTGCGCGGCGCGTCGGCTCGGGTTGACGGAACTTGCCGGTGCTACAGCTTAGGGTCAGCGCCAACGCGGTTTCCAAAGCGAGCAGATGTCCCGCGGAAACGTAAACCGGCTGAACCCGATTGCGGGTGCGCAACGCGGCGCCGACGATCTCGTCGCGGTCGATGAGCGCCGTGTGCGTGCCGCGCTCCGGCGGCGGTTCGGCATAGCGGCCGACGAGCACGCTTTTCGCACAGCCCCACGTCGGCCGTTCGAGCAACAGGCCGAGGTGCGACGCGATGCCGAAACGGCGCGGGTGCGCGATGCCCTGGCCATCGAGCATCACGGCGTCCGGCGCCGTGCGCAGTTGCGCCCAAGCTTCGAGCAGCGGCGGCGTTTCGCGGAACGACAACAGGCCGGGCACATACGGAAATTTCGATTCGGTGACGACGCCGGCTTCCTCGACGGTATCCAAGGTCGGCAGCGCGATGACGACGATCGCGGCATACACGGTCTCGTTGTAGCGATTAAACGAAATGTCGCAGCCCGCCACAGTGCGAATCGACTCGGCGTCGCCCGGCGATTTCAGTTCCACCTGCGCGCGAAGCTCGCTTTGCAATGCGCGCGCTGCCGGCGGCGAAAGGTCCCATGAATGGAGCGAGCGAAAACGAGCCATGGCGCGATCTTAATCGTTTGTCGGCAGCCGAAACGTTTCGCCGATCGCGCGCAACGCAATTCGTTGCGGCGTTCGACTGAGCGCCGCTTCGAAGCGCCGGATCGGTTCGTCGAACGGCTCGCGGCTGAGACGAAACGTCTGGTGATGGATCGGCAGGAGAAACCGCGCGCCCGCGAGGTCGGCCAGGCGCACCGCCTGTTCCGGCGTGCAGTGATTGGCGATCCACGGGTCGTAGGCACCGATAGGCATCAGCGCGAGGTCAAATCCACCGCCGGGTCGGCGCAGGCGCGCGAACGCCTCCGGCGCAAACGCGGTGTCGCCGGCGAACAGCACCGACGTGCCGTTCCGACGCAAAATGTAGCCGCAATAGCCGCGGTGAAAGTCTGTGCGCAGCCGCGCGCCCCAGTGTCGCACTTCGATCGCTTCAATCTCGAGCGTGCCGCGCCCGCCGGCAAATTCCAGCGTCGTCCGCTCGCCCCAGCGCAGCTCGGTGGCGCGACTTCGCAGCCGCGTCCCGCGCAGGAGGTCGGCGGTGCCGTGAGCCGTGACGGCGCGAATACCGTGCCGCTGGAAGCGCGATCCGAGCCGCGCCAGCGTCTGCGTGTCGAAGTGATCCATGTGCGCGTGGCTCAGCAACACCAAATCAATCGGCGGCAACTCGCGGACCTTCAGCGCCGGTTCGGTGAGCCGCTTCATGCCGAGCACCACCGGACCCGCCTGGATGCCGATGCGTCGTCCCAGCACTGGATCGGTCAGAATCCGCACGCCGTGCAGTTGCACAAGCACAGTCGAATGACCCAACCACGCTGCGGTCAACCCCTGCGCGGGCCAGGTCGCCGGTCGCGGCCTGACCGGCGCCGGCAATACCGGCCGCCGGGCCTCAGCCCAGAGCATGCGCAGGTAACGCACGTCGTGACGCGAGACCGGCGGCAGCAGGCGCCAGCGGCGGCGAAGGAGTTTCATTTCGTCATGGACCCGTTACCAAAATGCATTCGTCGGGCGGCGCCAGCTTGAGGCTGTGCAACTGCGCGAGCGCGGAGAGCGTAGCGCACCTTTCCCGAGCCGAGTTGCAAAATGAACCCGGCCGCGGTAGCAGCCGCCACACTCGCTCGCACTGCCGCCCACTCGCGTTCATGCACGCCCTCCCCGCTTTCGCTGCCTTTGCAGGCGCCGCGGTCGTCGCGCTGGTGTTGTGGGATACCTTCGAGACCATCGTGCTGCCGCGCACGCCGACGAATCAGTTTCGACTCACCCGCTTTTTTTATCGCGCCATCTGGCTGCCCTGGGCTGGGTTAAGCGGGTGGCTACCGCGCGGCAAATCCCGCGAACGATTTTTGAGTCTCTTCGGTCCCGGCTCCCTGCTCTGCCTGTTCGTGTTTTGGGGACTGGGTTTGATCGCCGGTTTCGGCCTGCTGCAATACGGCGTCGGTTCGCCTCACCGGATTGCCGCCCCCGCCGCGCCGGCGAGTTTTTGGGACGATCTGTATTTGAGCGGAGCCACGTTTTTCACCCTCGGCCTCTGATCCGACAGAAGTTTCACGACGCCGTTTTTTCAGAAATCTCGTATGGCCACGCACCTCGTTGAGGATCACCTCGGCATCTCTGCCGAACGTTACGACGAAGCGATACGGTGCTTCGTGCCGCATTACTCCCAAGCTTTGGAGATCGCGGTGGCAACCGTGGTGAACGCCCTCGCCGCTTTCCCTCCGGCGGGTAACGCAAAACCATTCGTCGTCGAACTCGGCGCTGGCACCGGAGCGCTCACCGATGCGCTGGCGGCGCGGCTGCCTGGCGCGAGTCTTCTCGCGGTCGATTGCGACCCGCGGATGTTGGGAGCTGCCCGCGCACGACTTCATCGTTGGGGCGAACGCATTGCTTTTCTCGAGGCATCGTTTGAATCAGCAAAGCTGCCGGCAAACTGCGGGGCGGTGGTCGCGTCGCTGGCCTTGCACCATGTGCGCTGCCTCGCGGCAAAGACGGCGCTTTATCGCCGGATTTTCGACGCGCTGGCGCCGGGCGGCATTTTCGTCAACGCCGATGCCGTTCTGCCGGCGGACGGTCCCGCGCGCGACGGCGCGCTGACAGCTTGGATCGCGCACCAAACGGCTTGCGGAATCCCCGCAACCGAAGCGCGGCAGAACCTGGAAAAGTGGCAGCGCGAGGAAGACCGCTATTTTTCGTTCGACGAAGAGTTTCGCGCCCTCGCAGAAGCCGGCTTTGCGACGGGTCGCACCGACATCGTGTGGCGGCGCGGCGCGATGGCGGTGGTCTTCGCGGCGCGCGCGAGCGCGTGATGCGACCCCGCGATGGGCTGGGAAATTTTGGAGCCGTCCACTCGCTGGCTGACGATGAAAAAAGGGAAGCCCATCCCGCGCTTATGAGCCTTTCTTCCGATCCCTTGTTACCGTCTGCGGACACACACTCTGCCGAGGAAGCGGCCGCGCTGCCGGCGACGCCTCCGTCGATTCCTGAAGCCGCCAACGCCGACCCACTAACGGGTGAAGCAGGCGCGCATCCGGTCGGCGTGGGCCTCGGCGCGGCGGCGACCGGCGTGGTCGGCGCCGCGCTGGGCGCGATCGCGGGTCCGGCTGGCGTCATTGCCGGCACGGCGGCCGGTGCCCTGGCGGGCGGGCTGCTCGGCAAGCAGGCTGCGGAAGCCGTGAATCCGACGCACGAACCCGAGGTGGTGGCGACGAATGTGGCTTCTGCCGGCAGCACGGCGGAGCCAAGTGCCAGCAGCAATGAGCTTGAGAATGCCGAAGTCGAGGCGCCAACGCGCCCGCACAAAATCGCGATGCCCCAATCGACGACGATCATCGCGCGCACGAGCTACCCGGAGGGCAACGTGCGGGTAGCCGCGTATTATCGCTATCTCCACCGCCACGAACAGGGCCTCGGGGGCGACGAAATCGACGATTGGGTCGAAGCGGAGAAGCAGGTGCTCAGAGTGGATTAGAGGGGGACCCTTTTAAGCCAGCCTCTGCCGGGCTTGGAAAGCGCCAGACCCGAAGTCAGGACGCTCTCGGATTTTCTACCCTCCTTTGGCTCCGCTGCTCCGGCTGGCCGCCGCTTTTTTCGCGCCAGTTTTTTTCGCCGCAGTTTTCTTCGCGCCGCCTTTTTTCCCGCCGGTGCGGCTCGGGCTTTTGTTGGTCGCCTTGCCGCGGCCGGAGCCGCCGGGCTTTTTGCCGCCGCCGCTCGTTTTGTTCACGGTCGCCCACGCGCGGCTCTCCGCTTCGTCTTTGGACACGCCGCGTTTTTCGTAGCCTTCTTCAATGTGCTCGGCCTGCCGTTTTTGTTTGTCGGTGTATTTGCTCTTGTCGCCTCTGGGCATGGTTTGGACCTCCTGATTCGCAGACGCCGGTCGAGCGTCTTGGAAACCGAATCGGCCGGCGCGCGAACCGCGGATGGTTGCCCGCGCAGCGATCAAAACCGGTCGCTCGCGACCATGCGTCGAAACAAGCCTGGCTTGTTTTTCAAACTCTCGAACGTGCCGTCCTGCACGACCCGGCCGCTGTCGATGACCAGAACGCGGTCGCAATTTTTGATCGTCGAAAGCCGGTGCGCGATGAACACCGCCGTGCGCTGCCCGCCGCTGAGAATGCGCCCGAGCGCGTCCTGCACGAGCTGTTCGCTCACGGTGTCCAGCGCGCTCGTGGCCTCGTCGAAGATCATGTATTGCGGCTCGTGCAAAAGCGCGCGCGCGATGGCCAAGCGCTGACGCTGGCCGCCGCTGAGCCGCGCGCCGCCTTCGCCGATGGCGGTGTCCAGTCGGTCGGGCATTTTCTCGATGAACTCCCACGCGTTGGCCAGCTCGCAGGCGTGCCGCAGCTCGGCTTCGCTGGCGTCGGGGCGCATGACGAGCAGATTTTCGCGAAGCGTGGTGGAAAAGAAATACGGGTCTTGCGGCACGACACCGAATTTTTGCCGCACCTCGGCCGAGCGGCAGCGGCGCAGGTCCACGCCGCCGAGCGCGACACTGCCCCCGTCGGGGTCATAGAGTCGCAGGAGCAACTTCGCCAGCGTGCTCTTGCCCGAGCCGCTCGGCCCGACAAAGGCGATGCGCTGGCCGAAGGGGATCGTGAGATTGAGGTCCTGGAGCACCGGCTGATCCGCGAGATAGGAGAAGCGCACGTCGCGCAGCGTGAGGTCCGCCCGGTCCGGCGGCGTCTCGGCGATGTGCGGCTTCGGGTCGGGTGTGCTGCTGGCGGTGGTAAGCAGGTCCATCAACCGCAGAAAACTCGCCCGCGCGCGCCCGCGTTGCGTGCCGAGACTGAAGACCAGCCCGACCGGCCCCTGGAGCGCGCCGTAGGCGGCAAGGTAGCCGACGAGTTGCCCGGTCGTGAGCCGCCCTTCCCAGAACCGCCACGCGCCGAGGCAGCAGACCAGCGCGAAGCAAAAATAGCCGATCGCCTCCTGCCGCATGTTGACCTGGTGCGTCTTGAGATCGCGGGCGCACGCGGTCGCGCGCAAGGTGTCAGCGTTCTTCTCGAACGCGGCGCTCATGCGGTCTTCGATGGCATACATTTTCACGTCGCGATTGCCGCGAAAAATGTCGGTCAGCCGGCCGACGATTTTACTCTCGACGCGCTGAAAATCTTCGTTCAGCCGCTGCAAGCGCGCGCTGCCGTGGTTCATCGCCAGCACGGTGGAAACCACGAGCGCGAGCAGCACGAGCGTGAGAGTCCAATCCCACAGACCGATGAGCGCGACGGAGAAGGCAAACGCGGTCAGCGCGTTCGGCACGTTCATGGCGATGTTGTGGTAGAACGAGGAAATCTCGCCGAGCGGCGAACCCATCACGTAGGTGAACAGCTCGCCGCTCGAATGCCGGCCGTGAAAGCGCAGGCAGAGCCGGTTGATGTGGCGGAAAAATTTCGCGCGCAGCTCCATCGTGATCTGCTCGCGCACCGCGGTCCAAACTTTGTAGGAGCCATACCAGGCGGCCATGCGGAAGACGAGCGCGGCGACAAGATAGACGGCGAGCAGCGCGGCCAGGCGCCCGAGTCGGATTTGGGGCGAGAGCGCGGCGGGCGCGAGCACGTCGTCGATCAGGTATTTCGGCGCGAGGGTTTGCAGCGCGACGCCGAAGCCGGGGATCGCGTTCAGCAGCAGCGCGAGCAGCAGCGCGCCGCGGTGCCGCCAGGCGTGCTCACGCACCAGACCCCATAAGGTTGTCGGCGGCGCGGCCTCCGTTGGCGATGGCGACAGACTCTGAAATGGGCGGCGGACGGGGGCGAAATCGGCACGCCCGCGCGGGAGCGCGTCAGCCGGGGACAATGGGAACGTCGTGACATCCATGCGGAACAAAATCGTGACTCTTCTTGTGCGGCTGCGACCGGGAAATTGGTTCTGTCAGACGTGACTCCCACCCCGCCCTATTCAAACCGTCGCGCGCGAAATTTTTGCTCGGCACAGGCGGATGAAACAGGCGACGCGGAGGCTCTTATTCGCACCCGCCGCGAGGCGAAGGCGCGCGTGTCGCCAAAAAATTTTCAGCCGTCGCTCTCTGTGCACTCCACCGAATACGGACGCACCGCACCCGACATGGAAACCGCAGGACACCCAGGGCAAAACGCCAGCGAAACCTCTTTTCGCTGGGCCGTTGGGATCGAAGGCTCATTCATTCCGCACCTCGGCATCGACCAATACGAATGGACGCAGCACGACCGCTTTTGGCGCGACGATTTCGATCTCATCGCGCGCGACCTCGGCTGCCGCTGGGTGCGCTACCCGATTCCCTGGCACGAGATCGAGCGCGAACCGGGCCGCTTCGATTGGTCGTGGACCGACGCGCGCTTCGCCCTGGCCGATGAACTCGGCCTGCGCCTGATGGTCGATCTCGCGCACTTCGGCACGCCCGCCTGGCTGCCGGATGCGTTTGCCGACCCGTTGTTTCCCGAGGCGATCGAGCGCTTCGCGCGCGCTTTCGGCAAGCGCTACGCGGGGCGCGCGTGCTTGCCCACGGTCTGTCCGGTGAACGAGCCGCTCATCACGGCGCTCTTCTGCGGCGATGTCGGGTTGTGGCCGCCGTATGGGCGCGGGCTGGACAACTACATGACCGTGCTCTCGCGTCTCGGGCAGGGCTTGGTCCGCGGCATCCGGGCGCTGCGCGAGACGATACCCGGCGTCGAGATCGTGGTCTGCGATTCGCTCGAAGTCGCCATGACCCACGAGCCGGAATCGAGCGAAAAGACCAGTCCGTTTTTGCGCGAATCGCTCGGCCTCGACGTCGCCCGCCGGCTCCAGCGCCGACACATCGTCACCGACCTCGTGTTGGGTCGGATCGACGATCGCCACCCGCTGCACGGCTGGATGCGCCGGCATGGGTTTCCCGAGTTCGATTTGAAGTGGTTCGCGCGCAACCGCCAGTCGATCGACCTCCTCGGGCTGGACTATTACCAGCACACCGAAGTCGAGCTTTACACGACACCCGAGGGTTACTACCGACAGCGAATTCCCGATCCGCCGGCGGGCTTGTATCGCGCGGCGCAGGATTATTGGCAACGCTACCGCCTGCCGCTGATGCTCACGGAAACCAGCGTCGCGGGATCGGATGCCGACAAGCTCGATTGGCTGCGACGCAGCGTGGAAGACGTGCGCCGCTTGCGCGCCGACGGCATCCCCGTGGTCGGTTACACGTGGTGGCCGGTGATCGATCATCTCGACTGGGACGGCGCCATGCTGCACCAGACCGGCCACATTCATCCGGTCGGCATCTATCGCCTGGAACGCGGGCGCGACGGCGTGCTCGCGCGACATGCCACCGGCTTGCGCGACACTTTTCGCGAACTCATCGCCAGCGGCGAAATGGCGGTGGGAGAAGTGTTGCGGGGTGGGGGGGGGGGGGGGGGGGGACGGAGACCCCCCGCCGACGGGG
>CAXTRS010000060.1:16491-17007 GCA_964246635.1 uncultured Chthoniobacterales bacterium
TGTCAGAACGATGGAAGGAATGCCGGCACAAGCCCTTCGCGTTCGTCATTCGTCATTCGGGATTCATCATTCCCCATCGTCGTTCACAGCCAGATCGATTGGATGGGCAACTGGCAGCGACCGCAGGCGATCTTTTCGCTGCTGCAGCGGCAACATGCTGTGCTTTACGTCGAGTCGCCGCGTTGGCAGCACGCGGGCGACGAGCGGCCGGCGCGCTCGGCGTTGCGCGCGTTTCCGCACTTTCCAAATTTGTTCGTGCTCACCCTCCACCTGCCCGCGGATGGGCGGAATGACCCCGCGCGCGCTGCGGAGGAACAACGCCGGCTGGTCGCGGCAGCGCTCGCGCGTGCTCCGCTGGCGGGTCGGTTCAACCAGCCGGTGCAGTGGTTTTATGATCCGGACGCCGCGCCGGTTTTCCTGGGCTGGAAAACGCTTGGCGCACGCTCGGTCGTCTATGATTGCGCCGAGCAGTGGAGCGCGCTCGTGGGCGCGCACCCGCAAACCGCGGAGCACGAG
>CAXTRS010000061.1:0-1055 GCA_964246635.1 uncultured Chthoniobacterales bacterium
GTGGCGAAGCGCGTGCTCGCGGCGATGTTTCCCGCGCTGGAGATTGTCGCCTACGTAAAACGCATTTACCAAATGGAAGCGCTCGTGGACCCGGCGACCGTGCGGGCGGAAGAAGTCGAGAGCAACCCGGTGCGGTGTCCAGACGCCGAGACCGCGGCGGAGATGGCGACGCTGATTCAGTCGATGCGCGCCGCGGGCGATTCGGTCGGCGGCGTGGTCGAGTGCGTGGTGCGCGGCGTGCCGGCGGGACTGGGCGAGCCGGTGTTCGACAAGCTCGAAGCCGACTTCGCGAAAGCGATGCTCTCGTTGCCGGCGACGAAAGGTTTTGAAATCGGCAGCGGCTTCGCCGGCACGCGGCAAACCGGCAGCGAGCACAACGATGCCTTTGAGATGCGCGACGGCCGCGTGCACACGAAAACGAACCGCAGCGGCGGCGTGCAAGGCGGCATTTCCAACGGCGAGCCGATCATTTTCCGGGTCGCGTTCAAACCGACCGCGACGATCGCGCGGGCGCAGGAGACTGTCACCACCGAGGGGCAGGAAACCGAGCTGCGCGCGCGGGGCCGTCACGACCCTTGCGTGCTGCCGCGCGCGGTGCCGATGGTCGAAGCCATGGCCGCGCTCGTGCTGGTCGATCATGCCCTGCGCCAGCGCGCGCTCGCAGCGGCCGCCGGCCCCGGAGGAACCTCATGAACGTGGTGTCATGCAAACTCGGCCCGATCGTGTCCGCGTGGCTGGCGGCGGTTTCTTCCCGCGCGCTGGACAGCGGCGGGGAGGCGGCGGGTTGGAGTCGGTGGTTCTGGCTGGCTTGCGCACTGTGGCTTTTGATTCGGGTCTGGCGCGGCTGGGGCGAAGGACTTCCGCGCGAGGTTTGCGCGGTGCTCGCGCTGGCCGCCGGCGCGCTTGGCGGCTGGCTGTTCGCGCCGAGCGCCGCGGCGCTGCTGCAAACCGTCGGCGGAGTCGCTTACCCGGAGCCGGCTCTGCGCACAGTCGGCGGCGCGCTGGCCGGGGGGCTCGGCGGGGTCGGGAGAGGGGTGATGGGCCGGGGGGGCGTC
>CAXTRS010000061.1:1105-16892 GCA_964246635.1 uncultured Chthoniobacterales bacterium
ACGGCGGCCGGGCGGGCGGCGCACTGGTCGGGCTGGTGCGGGGTTTCGTCGGCATCGTCTTGTTGGGCAGCGGCGCGCGGCTGCTGGGCACGGTCGCCGAAGCGGCGCGCACTGCGCCGGCAGCGACCCCGAGCCAGCCCAGCGCGCGAGTCCAGCGCACCGCCGACGGGCTGCACGGCTTGAAGCAGTCGCTGGAAAACGGGCCCGGCGGCGGGTTGCTCGAACTCCTCGATCCCGTGCCGGCGGAAACGTATCGCCAGCTCGGCGACATCGCCCGCGTCGCCGCGGACCCGCGCGCGCAGGAGCGCCTGCTCGACGATCCGAAGGTGCGGCGCCTGGCGGAGCATCCGAAGATCGTCGCGTTGCGCGAAGACGCCGCGCTCGGGCGCGCGCTGGAGCAGAAAGACTTCGCGCGCCTGCTGCGCGACCCGCGCATCCTGGCGCTCGCGCAGGACCCGCAAATTCAAGCGGAGATTCGCGCGATCGACTGGGCAGCCGCGTTGCGGCACGCCTTGCGCGCCTCCTCGCCCGAGCCGAGATAAACGACCCGGCGAGCGTGCGATTCGTCCTTGCGCCAATCCCGGCCGTTTGCCATTCGTCACTCGCAACTCGCAACCCGCAACTCGTCATGCGCTACCTCACCACCATCGGCCTCGAAGTCCACGTTCAGCTCAAGACGCGCTCGAAGATGTTTTGCGGCTGTGCGGTCGAATACGGCGCGGCGCCGAACACGCGCACTTGTCCCGTCTGCCTCGGGCTGCCCGGCGCGTTGCCGACGATGAACGAAGAGGCGCTGCGGCTGACCACGCTCACCGGCTTGATGCTCGGCTGCGACATCGCGCCGGTCTGCAAGTTCGACCGGAAAAATTATTTCTATCCGGACATGCCGAAGAACTACCAGATCAGCCAATACGACCTGCCGCTTTGCTCCGGCGGCGCGGTGCCGCTGCACGATCTGGCCTACCCGAAAGACGCGCAGAAGAACATCGCGCATCCCGGCAAATCGGTCGGCCTCGTGCGCATTCATTTGGAAGAAGACGTCGCCAAGAGTTTTCACTTCGAGACCAGCAGCGGCATCGATTTCGACCGCGCCGGCACGCCGCTGATGGAAATCGTGACCCGACCCGAGATCGAGTCGCCGGAAGAAGCGTTCGCGTTTCTCACCGCGCTGAAGCAGATCCTGATCTACGGCGGGGTCAGCGACGCCGACATGGAGAAAGGCCAGCTCCGCTGTGATTGCAATGTCTCCGTGCGGCCGGAAACGCAGGCGGAATTCGGCGCGAAGATCGAGATCAAAAACATGAACTCGATTTCCGGCGTGCGTCGCGCGCTGGCCTACGAGATCGAGCGTCAGACTGGCGAGCTGATCGCCGGCCGGAAACTGCGCCAGGAGACCCGTCGCTGGGACGACCTCTCCGGCCAGACCTCCCTCATGCGCACGAAGGAAGACGCGCACGATTACCGTTACTTCCCCGACCCCGACCTGATGCCCGTCCACACCGAGCCGCTGCTCGACAACGCGCGCCTGCGCCTGCCGGAGCTGCCGTCGGCCAAGCGCGCGCGGTTCGTGCAGGATTACGCGATCAGCGACTACGACGCCGCCGTGCTCGCCGACGACCGCGAACTGGCCGATTATTTCGAGGCCGCCGCGCAAACGGCGCCGAAACCGAAGGCCGTCGCCAACCTCGTGTTGAACGACCTGCTCAGCGCCCTGTCAGCCGCGGGTCAGTCGATTCACCTCTGCCCGCTGCCGCCCAGCGCGCTGGGCGAATTGGTGAGCCTCATCGACAGCGGCAAGATCAGCGGCAAACAAGGCAAAGAGGTCTTCGCGGAAATGTTCGCCAGCGGCAAACCGGCCGGCGCGATCGTGCGCGAGCGCGGCCTGGAGCAGCTCTCCGACACCGGCGCGCTCGAGGCGCTTTGCGACCAAGTCATCGCGGCAAATCCGAAGCCGGTGAAAGATTTCCAGGCCGGCAACGCCGCCTCGCTGAACTTCCTCAAAGGCCAGGTGATGAAGCTTTCCAAGGGCCAGGCCAACCCCGCCCTGACAGGGGAAATTCTCCAGCGAAAACTCCTCTCCGGGGTCAGTTGAACACCCCGCCAGAAAAGCGCTTAGACAGCCTTCGAAAAAAACGTTCAAATTTTCTGAAATTTTGTTTTGACACTTCCTTGCGCCTCTCCTTAATCTCCGCCCCATCATGTTTGCGAAACACTTCATCTTCTCTTTCTCGACGGCTGCCGCGCTTCTGAGCGCCGGCATGTTCACCACCGCTTTCGCCGGCCCGGCGCCCGCGGATTATTCCAAGGACAAAAAGGCCGTGGTCAAAGAAAACGAGCCGAAATGGTATTTCAGCGTCGGAGCGGGCGCCGAGTTCGATACCGGCGCGACGCGCTTCAGCGAGCGTTCCCGCACCGGCTTCGTCAGCCCCGACGCCGGCTTCGCCGTCGGCGCCGGCAACGTGAGCGCGCAGCGCTACAACGACGTGTATGATGTCGCCAACCTCGGCATCCACGCGGAACTCGGCTACGTGGTCTCCAAGAACGGCGAAATTTTCGCCAGCGTGAGATACAGCCACGGCTTCTCCGACACCGTGCAGATCGGCACCGGCAACTTCGGCATCGGCAACGAGCCGATCTTCGCCGACTTCGACGATTACAACTCCATCGGCATCGAGGCGGGCTTCCGCTACTTCTTCCTGCCGAAAAGCTCGCGCATCCGGCCTTACTTTTCGTTTGCCGCCGGCGCGACCTACGTGTTTGACATCGACACGCGCTTCTTCCTGGCGGACGGCACGCCGGTGTTCGGCAACGGCTTCTATCAGGGCGGCGTGGTGGCCACGGGCGTGTTGCTCGGCGGCATCGAGTTTGCCCTCTCGCGCAACTTCTCGATCGGTGCGGAAAGCGGCGTGCGCTATGAGTTCCCGCTCTCCGAACGCGACCGCGACCTCGATCGCTCGGGCATCAACAACACCCTCAACAACGCTGGCGACCGCTTCTCCATTCCGGTGCGGTTTTACGGCAAGTTCCGCTTCTAAGCGGGCAGCCGGCGCCGGCTGAGAAAAATCTCACCTCACCTCACCTCAAGTCTCAACGACGCGCAGCCCGGCGGTTTTCACGACCGCCGGGCTGTTGCGTTTTTGGGTGAGGAAGGCGTGCCCATTTTTCGCATTGACCCGCAGCGATCTCAATCCAGGGGAAAGGGGGATTCCGATTTCGATTTCATCCCATGAGCATTTCCGAACGTCTCGAACAGGACCTCAAAGAAGCGATGCGCGCCCGCCAAGCCGAGCGGCTCTCGGTGTTGCGCATGTTGAAATCCGCCCTGATGAACGCCGCCATTGAAGCCGGCGGCGGCCCGCAGGGAAAGCTGGCGGATGCCGACGCGGTGGCCGTGATCCGCAAGCAGGTCAAACAGCGTCAGGACTCGGTCGAGAGCTTTCGCAAGGGCGGACGCGAAGACCAAGCCGCGAAGGAACAGAGCGAGATCGAGCTGCTCAACGCGTATCTGCCGCAGCCGCTCGACGCCGCGGCGCTCGGCGCGCTCATCGACGAAGCCATCCGCGAGACCGGCGCGACGACTAAAGCGCAAATGGGCGCGGTGATGAAAGCGCTCACGCCCAAAGTGGCCGGACGGGCGGATGGGAAAACGCTGAGTCAGGAAGTGCAGAGACGACTGGGGTCGTAAGTTCCAAGATTCAAAATCCCAATTCCAAGGAATCGGAACTAAAGGTTAGAAAAATAAAAAAGGATGAACGGCGCAGGCGCGAACCGTAAGCGGACGGATGACGGAGGAAAATCCGTTTCTAATTTTTCAAAATTTTCCCTCTGATTCCTTGGAATTTGGATTTTGAATCTTGGAATTTTCCCCTCCTCCCATGCGCTGGTTTTTCATCTGCCTCATGGCCGCGTCCGGCTTCTGCATCGCCTTGCAGGTGCCGATCAACAGCCGGCTGCGCGAGGCAGTCGCCTCGCCGGTGCTGAGCGCGACGATCTCCTTTATCGTCGGCACCGTGGCGCTCGCGGTCATCGCGGCGCTCGGCTGGCTCGGCGGCACCGGCACCGGCTGGGCTGGGTTGCGCTCCGCGCCAGCGTGGGCGTTTCTCGGCGGCATCTGCGGCGCGTGCTACGTGCTCTTCGCCATCGTGGCGATCGCGCGAATCGGTGCGGCGGTGACCATCGGCTCAGCCATTTTCGGGCAACAAGTCGCTTCGCTGCTGGTGGACACGTTTGGGTGGTTTGGCGCGACCCGCGTGCCGCCAACGCCGACGCGGCTGCTCGGCGCGCTGCTCTTGTTTCTCGGCGTGCTGTTGCTACAGCGCCGTTGACGCGGACGCGAATAAATTCGACGCGATGCTGAGCGCCATTCTCGTCGCCGCCGGCAGCAGCCAGCGCATGGGCTTCGACAAACTGCGCGCCGATCTCCTCGGCCGGCCGGTGCTGGCCTGGACGATCGCGGCGTTCGAGACCTGCCACGCGGTCTCAGAAATCGTTTTGCTCACCCGCGCCGGCACCGAGCCAGAGCTGGGACAGCTCGCCAAGCGCGAGCGCTTCGCCAAAGCGCAAAAAATTCTGGCCGGCGGCGCGGCGCGGCATCTCTCGGTTTGGAACGGCCTCCAGGCGCTCGACCCGGCGGCGGAATTCGTCGCCGTGCACGACGGCGCGCGGCCCTTGACCACGCCTGCGCTCATCGAAAATTGCCTGACCCGCGCCAGGGAGATCGGCGCCGCGTGTGCCGCCGCGCCCGTGACAGATACGCTCAAGCGCGCCGACGCCGCCGGCCACGTCGCCGGCAGCGTGGATCGCACCGGGCTTTGGGCGATGCAAACGCCGCAGGTTTTTTCCGTCCTGCTGCTGCGCCGCGCCTACGAGGCCGTGCTCGCGGCGGGCAGCGTCGTCACCGACGAAGCCAGCGCCGTCGAAGCGCTCGGCGAGCCGGTCGCGCTGGTAGCCAATGAGGACTGGAATTTCAAGATCACGTTTCCGCGCGATCTCGAACACGCCGCGGGAGTCTTGCGCGCGCGGCGACAGACCGCCGGCGGCGCTTGATCGCTTGCGCGATGCCGGGCTGAAAGAGATGGTCTCCGCCCTTCCGATGTCGCAAGCGACCTATCACCTGAGCCGACTGCCCAACGGCGTGCGCATCGCCACCGCGGAAATGCCGCACATGGAAAGCGTCGCGGTCGGGCTTTGGGCGGCGGTCGGCAGCCGGCACGAACCGGCGCGGCTCAACGGCGCTGCGCACTTTCTCGAGCACATGCTCTTCAAAGGCACCGCGCGCCGCTCGGCGCGGGCGATCTCGCGCGCGGTCGAAGGGTTGGGCGGATATCTGAATGCGTTCACCAGCGAGGACCACACTTGTTATTATGCGAAGGCGGGCGCGGAACATCTCGAAGCACTTGGCGACGTGCTGACAGATATGTATCAGCACTCGCGCCTGCCGGCCGCCGAGGTCGAACGCGAGCGCGGCGTGATCCGCGAGGAAATCGCTGCCGTCGCCGACCAGCCCGCGCAACTCATCGAAGACTTGCTCGCCGCCGCCGTGTGGCCGGATCATCCGCTCGGCCGACCCTTGTCTGGAACGCTGGAAACCGTCGCGACGCTGGAGCGCGAACGGCTCGTCGATTTCTGGCGCGGGAGTTACCACGCCCGGACCACTGTGCTCGCGGTCGGCGGCTGCGTGGAGCATGCGCGTGTCGTGCGGACGCTCGGGCCGCTCCTGGAAACCCTGCCGGCCGCGAAGCTGCCGCGATTCGCGCGGTGGAATGGACGCGGAGCCGGCGAGGGGTTGCTGAGCGTGCGCATCGAGCGGCGCGAAAGCGAGCAAACCCAGCTCGCGCTCGGTTTCCCCGCGCCGGGTCGATGCGACGAGCGGCGTTTCGCCGTGCGCGTCCTCAGCGCGATCCTCGGCGAGAACATGGGCTCGCGCTTGTTTCAATCGCTGCGCGAACGCCGCGGCCTTTGTTATTCGATTCACACCGCGACCGACGCGCTCGCGGAGACCGGTCTGTTCTCGATCTCCGCCGGGCTTGACGTGGAGAACCTGCGTCCGGCGCTGCGCCTGGTCCGTCGCGAACTCGAAGCCCTCTGCGCGCAACCGGTCCGCCCGCGCGAGCTGCGGCAGGCACAGGATTATCTGCTCGGCCAACACAGACTCGGACTCGAGAGCACGACGAGCCAGATGACCTGGCTGGGCGAGTCGCTCCTGGGTTATGGCCGCATCGTCCAGCCTGACGAAGCGCGCCGCGCGCTCGAACGCGTGACCGCCGCGGACGTGCAGGCTGCGGCGCGGGCGTGCTTCGGCACCGGACGGGCTGGAGGTCGTCGCGCGCTCGTCGTCGTCGGGCCGGTCGAGGAGAACGAAGTCTCGCTGCGGCGCTGGTTCACGCGCTAGGGCGCGCCGGACCCCGCGCGCGATTTTCCGTTTTCGCTTTGGCGATTCCGGTGAATGGTGTCGCTCCCTTTTTCCTGAGAAACCCATTTTTCCGATGAACGTCGAAGTCGAAACCCACCCCAACTGCATCACCAATCTGCGCGTCGAAGTGCCGGCCGAGCGCGTCGCGCAGGAGCGCCAGAAGATCGTCGGCGACTATGCCGGCGCGGTGCGGCTGCCGGGTTACCGGCCGGGCAAGGCGCCGCGTTCGCTCGTGGAAGCGAAGTTCAAAAAAGACATCGCCGAAGAGTTGAAACGCAAGCTCGTCGGCGCGGCGACTCGCGAGGCGATCGCGGAAAAGAAGCTGCGCGTGCTCAGCGTCGCCGACGTGGAGGAAGTCGAGCTGAATGCCGACAACACGATGAAGTTCGCGGCCCGGCTCATCACGGCGCCGGAGTTCGAGCTGCCGGAATACAAAGGCATCGCCGTGCGCTTGCCGTCGGCGGAGGTATCCGAGGCCGACGTGGACCGCGCGCTCGAACAGCTCCGCGGCCGGCTGGCGGATTTCGTGGACATCACCGAAGACCGCGGCCTGGCGATGGACGATTTCGCCGTGCTCGACTTCGCCGGGCGGGTGGACGGCCAACCCGTGAATGAGGTCGCGCCGAAGGCCGCGCGCGAGCTCGCGGGGCAGGAAAATTTCTGGATCAAGATGGGGCCGGCGACGCTGGCGCCCGGTTTTTGCGACGCACTGGTCGGCGCGCGGGCAGGGGAGACGCGCGAATTTTCCGTCGAGCTCGCCGCCGACTTCCCGGTCGCCGAACTCGCCGGGAAGAAGATCGATTACAGCGCGAAAGTCCGCGAGATCAAACAACAGGTGCTCCCGGACCTGAACGACGAAATGGCGGGCAAACTTCTTCCCGGCAAAACGCTGGAGGAACTCCGCGCGCAGGTCCGCAACGAAATCACGAGCGACCGCGCTTCCGCCATGGAAGAAATGAAGCGCCGTCAAGTCGTCGGACACCTCATCGGGTCGGTCGATTTCGAGTTGCCGAGTGACTACGTGCGCAACGAAGCCAAGCGCATCATGAACGAAGTCGTGAAGGAAAATCAGGACCGCGGCGTTTCCGACGACGAGATCAAAGGCCACGAAGCCGATATCGTGACCAGCGCCGGCCAAACGGCGCGCGAACGGCTGAAAGCAAACTTCATTCTCCTGCGCATCGCCGAAAAAGAAGGGCTGAAAGTGACGCGCGAAGAGTTCGACGCACGGCTCCAGGCGCTGTCCACCCGCTACGGCCTGACGCGCGAAAAACTCCTCGAAAACCTGCGCTCGAACGACGCGCTCGGGCAGGTGGAGGAGGAGATCCTCTTGGGTAAGACCCTTGCGTTCGTAGGCTCGAATGCTAGCGTCGAAACAGTCCTCATCGCCCCGTCCGCTGAGCCCACAGAAGAGGCCATTCCCGCGGGCGGCAGCTAACGATTTTTCTCTTCATGAAATCCCCAATCACTGCTCCTTTTGACGCGACGTGGAGTTCGCCGCATGGCGTTTATCACGTGCCCATGGTGGTCGAAAACAACGGCCGCACCGAGCGCGGCTACGACATCTATTCCCGGCTGCTGAAAGACCGGATCGTCTTCATCGGCACACCGATCGACGACAACGTCGCCAACGTCGTCATCGCCCAGATGCTCTTCCTGCAAATGGAAGACCCGAAGAAGGACATCAACCTGTATATCCACTCGCCCGGCGGCTCGGTCACGGCGGGGTTGGCGATCTACGACACGATGCAATTTCTCACCTGCGACGTGGCGACGTATTGCCTCGGCATCGCGGCGAGCATGGGCGCGTTTTTGCTCTGCGCCGGCGCGAAGGGCAAACGTTACGCGCTGCCGAACTCGGACATCATGATTCACCAGGTCAGCGGCGGCGCGCAGGGCGCGGCGCCGGACGTCGAGCGCACCATTGAATACATGTTCAAGCTCAAGAAGCGGCTCAACCGCATCATGGGCCAGCATTGCGGCAAGACGGAGGAACAGATCAACAAAGATTCCGACCGCGATTACTACATGAGCGCCGAGGAGGCGAAGGCCTACGGCCTCGTGGATCACGTCGTCGAGTCGCGCAAGGAACTGCGCGGCGCGAACAAGCCTGAATTGATGGGCGAAACCACCGGCGCGGCGTTGCTCGCGGCACAGGCTGCGAACGGCGGGCGCGAGGAAAGCTCGACATCCGCGGCGATCCCGCCTAAATCCGACGAGTAACCCGCCGGCCGCCGCCGTTTTCCCTCCGCGCACGCCCCCCGTTTTTTCGCTTCGGCCCGCGTGCGCGCAGCGCTGGCACGCCGCTGGCTATTTCTTTGCCCAATGGCTCGTGCTTCCAACCTGACGATGTGCTCTTTCTGCGGAAAGAGCCACGCTGAAGTCCGCAAGCTCATCGCAGGCCCTGGCGTTTATATTTGCGATAGCTGCATCAATGTCTGCAAAAACATTCTCGACAAAGAGCTGAATGACGATGCGCGGCGCAGCCCGGCGGTTCTGCGCGTGCCGAAGCCGCGCGAAATCCGCGCGCAGCTCGACCGCTACGTCATCGGGCAGGACGCGGCGAAAAAGGTGCTCTCCGTCGCGGTGCACAATCACTACAAGCGCATCACGATGGGCACCGCGGCGCCCGCGGTCGAGTCGGACAAAAGCGTGCCGCTCGATCCGCTCGGCGACGTCGAAATCGAGAAGAGCAATATTCTCCTGATCGGCCCCACCGGCTCCGGCAAGACGCTGCTCGCGCGCACGCTGGCGCGCATACTCGACGTGCCGTTCTGCATCGCAGACGCGACGACGCTCACCGAAGCGGGTTATGTCGGCGAGGACGTGGAGAACATCATCCTGCGTTTGTTGCAGAACGCCGACTACGACGTGAAACGCGCCGAGATCGGCATCATTTACATCGACGAAATCGACAAGATCGGGCGCAAGACGGACAACGTTTCCATCACGCGCGACGTGAGCGGCGAGGGCGTGCAGCAAGCGCTCCTGAAAATCCTCGAAGGCTCGACGTGCAACGTCCCGCCGCAGGGCGGCCGCAAGCATCCGCACCAGGAATACATCCAGGTAAACACGGAAAAGATTTTGTTCATCTGCGGCGGCGCCTTTGTGGGGTTGGACAAAATCGTGCAACGGCGCATCGGCCAGAAGACAATGGGCTTCGGCGCGCGGGCGCTGGCGAGTGTCAGCAGTGAGGTCGCGGTGCCGATCGGCGGCAACGTCTCCGAGCCGGAGCCGGAAGACCTGCTCGGCTTCGGCATGATCCCGGAATTCATCGGCCGCCTGCCGGTCGTTTCGACGTTCGACGCGCTCACCGAAGACGAAC
Source organism: uncultured Chthoniobacterales bacterium (assembly GCA_964246635.1). Taxonomy (GTDB): domain Bacteria; phylum Verrucomicrobiota; class Verrucomicrobiia; order Chthoniobacterales; family SZAS-18; genus JAFAXH01. Next base: position 10,843 of record CAXTRS010000061.1, read on the forward strand.
TCATGCAGGTGCTCACCGAGCCGAAAAACGCGATGGTGAAGCAATACACGAAGCTCTTCGCGATGGAGGGCGCGAACCTCACGGTGACACGCGACGCGCTGCGTTCGCTCGCCGCGCAAGCGGTGAAAAAAGGCACCGGCGCGCGCGCCCTGCGCAGCCTGCTCGAGCGCCTGATGCTCGACGTAATGTATGAGTTGCCGAGCCGCGACGACGTCGCCGACGTCGTCGTGAACCGCGCCGTCGTCGAAGGCCGCCGCACGCCGCTGATCCGCAAGAAGCAGGATCAGGACGCCGCGTAGCAAGCTGTAGCGGCGGTCTATGACCGCCCAATGGTGTGTGTGTGTGTGTGGACGACGCGAGCGCAGAGGCGGTCATAGACCGCCGCTACAACTCCGCCCGTCGCTGTGCTACGTTCCGTGCGGATGAAAATTTCTGTTTTGTTGCGCTTTTTCGCCCTTCTCATCGCAGGCGGTTTTCTACTGCTCTCGCCGCTAGTCTCCCGCGCCGCTCAAGGCCAGGACGACAGCACGAGCGAGGGCATCACCGCACTGGAAAAAGGCACGGAGAAAAACGCCGACTCCGCCTACGCGAACATCGCCGTCCTCACCCGCGCCCTGCAGCTCATCCGGCAGGATTACGTGGATGAAAAAAAGACCGATTACCGCGCGCTGACTTACAACGCCTTGCGCGGCATGCTCAGCGGACTCGATCCGCACAGCCAGTTCATGGAGCCCACGAGCTTCAAGGACATGCAGGAGGACACGAACTCGCGCTACGAAGGCCTCGGCCTCACGGTCAGCGCGAAAGACAACGGCGTGCTCATCGTGGTCTCCGCGATGGAAGACACCCCTGCGGGCAAGGCCGGCCTCGCGCCCGGCGACGAGATTCGCAAGATCAACGGCACGCCGACGGAAAAGTTGCAGCTCTCCGAAGCCGTCGCCGCGCTCAAAGGCAAGCCGGGCGAAAGCGTCACGCTCACCATCCTGCGGCCGGCGACGAAGGAAATCCGCGACTACACGATGGTGCGCACGGAGATCAAAGTGGACAGCGTGAAAGACGCGAAGCTCGTCGATGGCGCGCAGAGCGGTCCCTACAAAATTGGGTATGTCCGCATTCTTCAGTTCAACCACCCGACCTCCGAAGACCTCGCCAAGAAACTCGACGAACTCCAAAAGCAGGGCATGGAAGCGCTCGTGCTCGACTTGCGCAACAACCCCGGCGGCTTGCTCAACAGCGCGGTCGATGTCTGCGGCGAATTCGTCCCGCCGAACACCGTGGTCGTCGAAACGCGCGGCCGCACGCCGTCGCAGGTCCGCACGTATCGCACCGCCCCAGGCGGGGGCAAGAAGCGCGGCGACTTCCCCATCGCGGTGCTCATCAACAACGGCAGCGCCAGCGGCGCCGAGATCGTCGCCGGCGCGCTGAAAGACCTGCACCGCGCCATTCTGGTCGGCGAGCGCACCTTCGGCAAAGGCAGCGTGCAGAGCGTCATTCAGCTCCCCGACGGCTCCGCGGTGCGTCTGACAACGGCGAAATACTACACGCCCGGCAACCAAGTCATCCACGAACGCGGCGTCGAGCCGACGATCCGCGCCACTATGACCCCCGAGCAGGAACGCGCTCTCTACGCCCGCCGCAACGGCGATCCCGCGCCCCCCGCGACCGAAGACCAATGGCGCGACCCGCAACTCGAACGCGCCATCGACGCGCTCAAAGGCATGATGGTTTACAAGCAGCAGCTCGCGGCGAACAAGAAGTAGGGACACGAACCTGCCATCGGCTCGTTGGCGTCACAGCCGCTGGGGTTTACCCGCCTTGCGTTTGCCTTCTTCGTCACCGCCCGCCGCGGGCGGCATTCACCGCGGTGTGCCGCTCCAGGCAGTGCACATTCATAATGAGCAGCCAACGCTGAGAGGCGATGTAACCAGCATACGCTTGGCCGTCTGTTCGATGCCAGGCCGGCCCGTCACCGCGATCACCGGCCGCTTCCCATACGTAACCTTCTTTAAACCCGTCGAGCAACGCGGATTGCTCGGCTTGGGTTAACTCACGCGACCGACCCAAACCCACAATCGAGTAAACAAATTGTTCGGCCTTCCCGGCTTCATCGAATCCGATCATCACCGACCACCCTCCTTTGACGTAGCCGCGGGTGTGTGGGCATACGAATTTAGGGTCCGAAGTGATAAAGTTAGCTCTGCCATACTCGGCCTCGCATTCCGCGATGGTTTTTCCGAGGCCCGCTTGGAATCGTGGATGTGTGAACCAGAGAGGGGACAGCCGAATCCTGAGGCAAAGCGCAATGCCAGCCGTGAGCACAATGCCAGCAACGAGGAGAAAGCGAGCAAGCTGCGGTTTGCGCCGAAACCAGTCGATCATTTTCCAAGCTTACAGATTTGCCCGTGGCGGGGCAACCATCCAACCGTTTAACTGGTGACTTTGCCGCTCCTGTCCAGCGGTTGTCGCTCAGACCAAGACAATGACCGAGTTTACAGGTCAAACCGGTAAATCCCACCTGCACGGAACGACGCTGGCCATCGAGACCTCGTGCGATGAAACCGCAGTGGCAGTCTTGCGCGGGCGAGGGGAATTGCTGGCAAGCGAGGTGGCGTCGCAGGTCGAATTGCACCGACCCACTGGGGGTGTGGTGCCGGAGGTCGCATCGCGGGAACATCTCGGCGTGTTGCCGGCGCTGCTGCCGCAGACGTTGGAAAAGGCGGGCGTGGCGCTGGGCGAAATCGACGCCGTGGCGGCGACGCGCGGGCCGGGGCTGGCGAGTTCGCTGCTCATCGGCGCGGGCGCGGCGAAGGGGCTGGCGCTCGGGCTGGGACGACCCTTTTATGGCGTGAATCATCTCGAGGGGCATCTGCTGTCACCGTTCTTCGGCGGCGAGGTGTGGCCTAGTGTTGGGTTGATCGTCAGCGGGGGGCACACGCTGCTCGTGGAAATCGAAGCGGCGGGACGTTATCGCCGGCTAGGGGGCACGCTGGACGACGCGGCGGGGGAGGCATTCGACAAAGTGGCAAAGCTGCTCGAGCTGCCGTATCCGGGCGGGCCGGAGATTGACCGGCTGGCGCGAGCGGGCGACCCGCGGCGGTTCGATTTTCCGCGCGCAATGATCGGCAGCGGAGACTTCGATTTTTCTTTCAGCGGGCTGAAAACGGCGGTGCGTTATCTCTTGCCCAAGCTGGAATCGGGAAGCGGCGAAGCGCTGCCACTGGCGGACCTGTGCGCGTCGTTCCAGCAGGCCGTGGTCGAAGTGCTCGTGCGCAAGACGCTCGCGGCGGCGCGCGCTTGCCGGCGGGAAACCGTCGCGGTCAGCGGTGGCGTCAGCTTGAATTCGCAATTGCGCGCGGATTTCACGCGCGCCTGCGCGGAGCGCGGCGTCGAGCTGCTGCTCGCACCCGCGGCGCTCTGCACCGACAACGCCGCGATGATCGCCTTCGCCGCCGCGCTCGCGCTCGAAGCCGGCTTGCCGCCGACGCCGCTGGACGCCGACATCGATCCGAATCTGCGCCTCTCTTTCATCGACGCGGACGCGGCGGCTTGACGATTTCCCGGAAAGCTGCTGGTCTCCAAACGTGCCCGCCGAGGAACCTCGCTCATCCAACCCAACGTCCGCCTCGCCGACCGGTGCTGGCGGCGCGTCCGCCCGCAGAACGTCTTACTCCGTTTATTTCGCCGGCGAGCTCTTCAGCGCCAAACATCTGCTCGGCAACGCGGCGCTGGCCGAGGCGATCTACGCGCTCAGCGACGGCCGATACATTTCCGTGTTGCCGCAAAACCTCGAGCAGCGCGAAGCCAGCGCGCACTCCATCCGCGACCAGGACATCCAGACGCTGCTTACGTGCGATCTCGGCTTGTTCAATTACGACGGACCCGAGCTCGACTCGGGCACGGTGGTCGAGTATCTCTTCGCCAAATTTGCCGACATCCCGAGCGTGCTGCTGCGCACCGATTTTCGTCAGTCCGGCGACCAAGGCGAGAGCAACGACGCGTGGAATCTGATGAGCTCGTTTTATCCGCGCACCAAAGTCATCCAGCTCGACTGCATGACGCTGTATCAAAAGGCGTTTCACAAGGCCGGCGGCTTCGGCAACGAGCCGGACGCGGCAGCGATCGTGCTCGAAGGCGGTCGCAGTCTCGAAGGCGCGCGGCTGCTCATCGAGCGCGTTGCCAGCCAGGTGATCGCAGCGTTCGACGCCGTGCTTGCTCTGCCGCCCGTGCTGCCGCGCATGTATGCCGAAGCCGTCTATCACTGGCTGGCGCTGATGCCTGGATTCCGGCGCTCGGAGGAGCAAATGGCTGAACTCATTTTGGGTCTGTGCGCGAAGAAGCAGAGCAAAGGGCTGCTGTAAGCTGGGAGATAACGAGCCATCCGCCTGCGAGGCCGGATTGAGGCTTGCGCAATTTGCGCGGTTGATTATCGTCCAGGCAAGAAATCTTAGCTTTGGCTAACTTTGTTGCGCTCATGAAATCCGGTGGCAATCTCGAAATCGACTCTCCTGCGCCTGTGTCCCAGTCCGGCCCGGCAACGGGGCAGGCCCCGCCATCTCAACCTGACCGCAAGACTGAGCGCCGCTCGTTGCCGGAAGTTTTTGCCAGCGTGCGCGTGCCGCCGGCCGGCGCGCCGTGGTGGCGGAAGGCCCTGGCCTTTGCGGGGCCGGGCTTGCTCGTGGCGGTCGGCTACATGGACCCGGGGAATTGGGCGACGGACCTCGCCGGAGGTGCGCAGTTTGGCTACCGGCTGCTGTGCGTCGTGCTGCTGTCGAATTTGATGGCAATGCTGCTCCAGCACCTCGCGCTGAAGCTCGGCGTGGCGACGGGCCGCGACCTCGCGCAGGCGTGCCGGGCGCACTATTCGCCGCCGGTGAATTTCGCGCTCTGGGTGTTGTGCGAGTTGGCGATCATCGCGTGCGATCTGGCCGAAGTCATCGGCTCGGCGATCGCTTTGAACTTGCTCTTCGGCCTGCCGCTGGTCGTCGGCGTGCTCATCACTGCGGCGGACGTGCTCGTCATCCTGTTTTTGCAGCAGCGCGGCTTCCGTTACATCGAATGCCTGGTCGGCGGGCTGATCGCGCTGATCGGCTTCTGTTTTCTTTACGAAATCATCGTCTCGCGGCCCGATGTCGCCGGCATGCTCGGCGGACTCGTGCCCCGACCCGAAGTGGTCACCGACAAGCAATCGCTCTACCTCGCGCTCGGCATCCTGGGCGCGACGGTGATGCCGCACAATCTCTACCTGCACTCCTCGATCGTGCAGACGCGCGCGTTCGAGCGCGACGACGCCGGGCGCGCGTCGGCGATCCGCTACGCCACGCTCGACTCGACCGTCGCGCTCGGCTTCGCGTTCTTCATCAACGCCGCCATCCTCATCCTGAGCGCCGCGACCTTCCACGGCCGCGGCATGCACGAGGTCGCGGAAATCCAAGACGCCTATCGCTTGCTGACGCCGACGCTTGGCGCCGCGCTGGCGAGCACGCTCTTCGCCGTCGCGCTGCTGGCAAGCGGGCAGAACTCGACGCTCACCGGCACCCTGGCGGGTCAGATCGTGATGGAAGGGTTTCTCGACCTGCGCCTGCCGCCGTGGCTGCGCCGGCTCATCACGCGCGCGCTGGCGATCATCCCGGCGGTCGCGGTGGCGGCGATTTCGGGTGAGTCGGGCACGGGCAAGCTGCTCATCCTCAGCCAGGTCGTGCTCTCCTTGCAGTTGAGCTTCGCGGTCGTGCCGCTCGTGATCTTCACGAGCGACAAGAAACTGATGGGCCGCTTCGCGAATGCGTCGTGGATCAAACCGGCCGCATGGTTCGTGGCCGCGGTCATCGTCGCGCTGAATGTTTATTACCTCGGCCAGCAGATCGTCGATTGGGTGAGCGGGAAGTAGCAGCGTCTGCGGACGGATCCGGCGCCGATTTTTCGTCGCATTCCGAGGCAGTTTTCCGTTGCTAGAAACGCCTGAAACGGTATCTTTTCGACACCGTGTTCACGCGACTGCGCGAGGCGCTCCTTTCGTCTCCGGAGCACGGTTGCGGCTCCCGGCGACCCCCGCC
>CAXTRS010000062.1:0-526 GCA_964246635.1 uncultured Chthoniobacterales bacterium
GGAGATGGTCGCTGCCCTCGATGAGGATGATCCGCGCGCTCTTCGGGTCGATGCGCCGGAAATCGCGCGCGAGCACGTGGTTCGCCAATTCCGAAAACGCGCCGGCCAGCTCGACACCCGTCGGTCCGCCGCCGATGAGCACCATGGTGAGCAGCCGTTTCTGCTCGTCTTCGTTGATCATGGTCTCCGCGCGCTCGAAGGCGATGAGCAGGCGGCGGCGAATGGCGAGCGCGTCGTCGATCGTTTTCAAACCCGGCGCGAAGCGTTCCCATTCCGTGTGGCCGAAGTAGCTCGTCACCGCGCCTAGCGCGAGGACGAGGAAATCGTATTCGAGCGTGTCCTGCGAGCAGATGACCTTGTGGTTGGCGAGGTCGAAGTCGCGCACGTCTTCGAGCAGGACGGTGACGTTGTATTGGTTGCGCAGGATGTTGCGCGTGGGTTGCGCGATGTCGGGCGCGGAGAGCGCGGCGGTCGCCACCTGATACAGCAGCGGCTGGAAGACATGGTGGTTCTGCCGGTCCACGAC
>CAXTRS010000062.1:536-16820 GCA_964246635.1 uncultured Chthoniobacterales bacterium
TGATCACGGGGTCGGGGTGCGTGAGGCTTTGGCAGAATGTCAGCCCGCCAAAACCTGCCCCGAGCACGACAACGCGCGTGCGGCCCGATCCGAACCGCCGGCCCGCGACCGCGGCCTCACCGGTCGGCTGCTGGAAGGTGGGGTGTGCGACGGCGGGAGCAGGAGCAGAGGTCGGTGCAAGAGGAGTAGGGGCCATAGAAAGAAGAAAGGAAGTGCGGTGCGGAATAGACGAACGGCTGGCGACAAATGACAAGCGAGAAACGCTGGAGAGCCGCGCGCAGTTGCTTTCGCGGAGCGTCATTTGCCCGCAGTTTCCGGCTGTCGCCTTTCTCTGACGCACACCCGACAAACTTTTTGCATCCAATCGCGATTTTCACCGCGAAGCAGTTGCGTCGCCTGCTCTCCCAGGCTGAGAGCCGTTAGCAGCAGTCTGCGGCGGTTCTTTCCGTCTCAAACCTTCCTAACCCATTCCATATAACCCCATGCACCCACCGACCCTCTTTCCCCTTCCCCGCATTCTGCGCTCCGCGCTGACGCTGCCGATCCTGGCGGCCGTCGGCTTGAGCCTCAGCTCGTGCGGCAAAAACACCACGACCACGCCCGGCGATTCCAGCAAGCCCGCCGGCGGCACCGCTGCGACGGGCGAGCCGGTCAAGATCGGCGTCCAAGGCCCCTACAGCGGCGGCTCCTCGCCGATGGGCCTCTCGATGCGCGACGGCGTGCGCCTGGCCGCGGAGGAAATCAACAACAGCGGCGGTGTGCTCGGCGGCCGCAAGATCGAACTGGTCGAGCGCGACGACCAATCCAACAACGAGCGCGGCGCGCAGGTCATGCAGGACCTCGTCACTGGCCAGAAGTGCATCGCCGTGCTTGGCCTCATCAACACTGGCGTGGCGCAAGCCAGCTACCGCTATCCGCAGGAATCCAAGATTCCGTTCATCATCAACGTCGCCACGGGCGCGGAAGTGAACGAGCACTTCAAAAACTTCCCCGACAACTATGTGTTCGGCCTGCGCGCCAACGACACTGTGCAGTCCGAACTGATCGCCCAGGAAGCCTGCGACAAGCGCGGTTACAAAAAGCTCGCCATCCTGGCCGACGACACCAACTACGGCCAGAACGGCCGCATGCTGATGGAGGAAGCGCTCAAGCGCCGCAGCATCACCGCGGTCTATGTCGGCAAGTTCAAGATCAAGGACACCGACATGACGCCGCAGCTCCAGGAAGCCCGCAACGCCGGCGCCGAAGCCGTGCTCACCTACGGCATCGGCCCCGAGCTGGCGCAGGTCGCCAACGGCATGCAGAAGCTCGGCTGGAAAGTGCCGCTGGTGGGAAGCTGGACGCTGTCGATGAGCAATTTCATCGACGCCGCGGGCGAGAACGGCAACGGCGCGGTGATGCCACAGAGCTTTGTGCAGGGCAATCCGACCACCGAAGCGGGCAAGAAATTCGTGCAAGCCTATGTCAGCAAATACAAGCCCTCGAACGACCGCATCCCTTCGCCGGTTTCCGCCTCGCAAGGTTACGACTCGATGAAGCTGCTCGCGCAGGCCATCAATCAGGCCGGCTCGACCGATAGCGCAAAAATCAAGGCCGCGCTCGAGGACCTCGACAAGCCGTATGAAGGCGCCGTGACGGTCTATAACAAGCCGTTCAGCAAGGACAACCACGAGGCGTTGCGGCAGGACCTCATCAACCTCGGCATCGTCAAGGACGGCCGCGTGGTGATGGAAACGCCCGCCAAGGCCAGCCGTGCGGCCAAGACGCCGTAACGCGCGGCGCTGCGACGCGACGCGACGTTCGTCCAACACGAAAAGCGCAGAACGCGGATGGGGCACGGGGTCGCCGAATATTTTCAGGATTCGGTGACTTCCCTGTTCCATCCGCGTGGCGTTTGTGGCTGAATACGCGCCCCGATTGAAACGATGAGTGACCTCCCCCAGCTAATCCTCAGCGGCGTCGCCCTGGGCATGATCTACGCCCTGCTGGCGTTCGGCTACAACATCACGTTTTCCACCTCGCGCACGCTCAACTTCGCGCAAGGCGAATGGCTGATGCTCGGCGCGCTGGTGGCGTTTTCGATCTCCGTCAGCTACAAACTGCCCTACATCGTGGGCATCCTGGGCGCGGCGGCGGTCGGGCTAGTGCTCGGGTTGGTGCTGGAATACACCGCCATCCGGCCGGCGCTGAAAACGAAGTCGGACGTGAGCTGGATTCTCGCCACCACGGCGCTGGCGATCATCGCGCGCAACGTCGCCGAACGCATCTGGGGCACCGACGATTACCGCTTCCCCCGCCCGCTGGGCGACGCGCCGTTGAGCTTGGCGGGCGGCGCGATCCGCGTGCAGCCGCAGGAGTTGCTCATCATCGGCGCCGCCGCCGTCATCATGCTCGGCTTCGAGGCGTTCCGACGCGGGACGATTTTGGGCAAGGCGGTCACGGCCGTGGCCACGGACAAAGACGCCGCGTCGCTGCAAGGCATCAACGTGCCGCTGGTCATCACGTTGTCGTTTGTGATCTCGTCGGTCATCGCTTCGATCTCCGGCGTGCTGGTCGGTCCGCTCACTCTGGTGGGCGCGTCGATGGGCGTGCTGCTCGGCGTGAAGGCGTTTGCCGCCGCGATCATCGGCGGTCTCGAGAGCGGCCTCGGCGTGGTGGCCGGCGGGCTTCTGCTCGGCCTCTGCGAACAGTTCACCGCGCGCTACATTTCCACCGGCTACAAAGACACGCCTGGATTTGTCCTGCTCATCCTCGTGTTGCTCTTCAAGCCCGCCGGATTGTTCGGAAAGACCACGATCAAAAAAGTCTGACGTGTCCGGTCTCCCTTCCCTTTTTCCTCTCCGGCCATGAACCACCTTCGCCGCTTCGGTCCGCTGCTCATCATCGCGCTGTTCGCGTTCATCCCGCTGGTGATCACGAACACCTACATGGTGCACGGCCTCCTCGCGAAGGTCTGCATTTACGTCATCGTCGTTGCGGGCCTCGACTTGGTTTCCGGCTTCTCCGGCGACATCTCTGTCGGCCACGCGGGTCTGCTCGCCATCGGTGCTTACGCTTCGGCAATCATCTGCTGGAAATTCGGCGGCTGGTGGACCGAGCACACCGGCCTCGGCCCCGGCCTGCTCTGGCTCTGCACCGTGCCGATCTCCGTCGCGCTCACCGCGCTCGCCGGCATCATTCTCGGCGTTCCTTCCCTGCGGCTCTCGGGTCCTTATCTCGCGATGACGACGATCGCCTTCGGCCTTATCGTCCAGACAATCATCAACGAGAGCGAGCACCTCACCAAAGGCTCCACCGGCATCACCGAAGTCCCGCCGCTGCGGTTCGGCAGCCTCAGCCTCGACGGCAACAATTTTTATTACCTCACCTTTTTCGCGATGCTGCTCGTCTTGTTTCTCAAGCGCCAGCTCGTGTTCAGCTTTTGGGGCCGCGCCTTCGAGGCGCTCAAGGAAAATGCGCTTGCCGCCGAGTGCTCCGGCGTCAGCCGCTACCGCTTCAAGCTCGGCGCCTTCGTGCTCAGCGCCGCGTTCACCGGGCTGGCCGGCGCGCTCTTCATTCACCTCAACAAATACTGCGGTCCGCTGACGTTCTCGCTGCAGTTCTCGATCGACTTTCTCATCATGCTCATTCTCGGCGGCACGCGCTCGCTGGTGGGGCCGATCATCGGCACCCTGATCGTCGTCGCGTTGCCCGATGTGTTTAACGACATCGCCGAATATCAGCTCATGATTTTCGGCGGGCTGCTGCTCTTCACCCTCTACTTCCTGCCCGGCGGCATCGTCGGCTTGTTCAGCACGCTCTGGCACAAAATCGCCGCAAAGCGCCACGGCGCTGCCGACGAGGCCCGTTCCTTCGTCGGCGAGCCTGACGCCATACCCGAGACCGCGCATCGCGACGCCGAGACGCTGCATCTGCATGCCATCCACAATCTCCGCGACGCCAAAGGGTCTGCGGCCGGCGGCGGGGCCAACGGCGCCGCGTCCGTGCTCAAGACCGACGCGCTCACCATCGCCTTCGGCGGCTTGGTAGCCGTCAACAAGCTCGATCTCGAAGTGCGGCCCGGCGAGGTGCACGCGCTCATCGGGCCGAACGGTTCGGGCAAATCGACCACGGTCAACCTGCTGAGCGGCGTCTATCGGCCGACAGGCGGACGCATTCTGTTTTCCAATTCACCCTTGGAAGGCATGTCGCCCCACACGATTTCGCGCGCCGGCATCGCGCGCACCTTCCAGAGTGTCGCGCTCTTCGGCGACATGACGCTCCTCGGCAACGTCATGGTCGGGCTGCATCACACCTTTGCCAAAGTCGGCTTGCTCGACATCTTTTTCTCGACCCCGCGCGCCAACCGCGAAGAACGCTCCGCCCGCGCGCGCGCGCAGCTCCTGCTCGACTTCGTCGGCCTCGGCGCCCTCGCCAACGAGCGAGCGCGCAACCTGCCTTACGGCAAGCAGCGTCTGCTGGAAATCGCCCGCGCGCTGGCGCAAGACCCCACCCTCATACTCCTCGACGAACCGGCCGCCGGCTGCACGGCCGGCGAGATCGCCTCGATCGACGAAATCATCGACAAGATCAAAGCCGCCGGTCTGAGCATCCTGCTCATCGAGCACCACATGGACTTGGTGATGAACGTGTCCGATCGCATTACCGTGCTGGATTTCGGCCAAAAGATTGCCAACGGCACACCGGCGGAAATCCAGCGCGACGAGCGCGTGATCTCCGCGTATCTCGGTGCGCCGGCGGCCGCGCGAGACCAACCCCATGCCGCTTCCGGAATCAGCTCGGTGCGCCGGCGGACGAGCTTCCGCCCGCCGCCGCAGTTTCGCCGCACCCGGCCTGAACGATTCCGCAAACCTTTCCTCCCGCTCCTCCGATGCTCCAAATCCGCGATCTCTCGGTTTCCTACGGTCCGGTGCGCGCGCTCCAAGGTGTGTCGCTCACCGTGCCCGAGGGCAAACTTGTTTGCGTCATCGGCTCAAATGGCGCCGGCAAGACAACGCTCCTGCGTGCCATCTCCGGGCTGCTTACGCCGCTCAGCGGCGAGGTCGCGTTGCGCGGCCAATCGCTCATCCGGCAAAAGCCGCACCGCATCGCCAGCCAGGGCGTCGGACACGTCCCGGAAAACCGGCGCGTCTTTCCCGACCAAAGCGTGCAGGACAATCTCATCCTCGGCGCCTACTCCCGCATCGGCAAAGCGAAGCGCGCCGAGTTGGACGCCGAAATGGAAGCGATCTACACAACGTTTCCTCGGCTCAAAGAACGCCGGCAGCAACTCGCCGGCACGCTCTCCGGCGGCGAACAGCAGATGCTCGCCATCGGTCGCGCGCTGATGCTGAACCCGGCCGTGCTGCTGCTGGATGAACCCTCCATGGGGTTGGCTCCGATCATCATCGACGAAGTGTTCCGGCAGCTCTCCGCCTTGAAAGCGCGCGGCCTGACGATGCTCCTCGTCGAACAGCTCGCCTACCGCGCCCTCAGCGTCGCCGATTACGGCTACGTCATCGAGCACGGCAAAATCGAAATCGAAGGCCCCGCGGAACAACTCCGCGCCGACCCGCGTGTGCAAGCCGCCTATCTCGGCCACGCCGCGACGTGAGGCGCACGCTACTGACCCGGCTCCAGCCCGCCGCCTTCCGGCAGCGTCGCGGCGCTCGGCGGCTTGCCGGCGAAGGACTCGAAAAAGCGGTCTGAGTAACGCGACATCAACAGCGCAAACAGCACGGCAAACAAGGCGGCTACAACGATGACGTCGCGCCGCTCGAAGCGCAGCCGGCCGAAGACTTTCGCCATCCTGCCGCGATGTTGGCGCGAGTGACGCCGTGGCGGAAGATTCGCGATAAAGGTCTTCGGCGCTCCTTCCCGACGTTTCGATTTCTGCTCACGATGCTGTCGAAACATGGCTGACGGAAACTCAGCGGTCGGGATAATCGCCGGTCTGCTGGAGCAGCTTGGCGATCAGTCCCGACCAGCCGGTTTGATGGCTCGCGCCCTTGCCCGCGCCGGTGTCGGCGTGGAAATACTCGTGGAAGAAGATCAGCTCCCGCCAGTGTGGGTCGGCGTGGAACTTGTCGTAGCCGTCGAACACCGGCCGCCTTCCAGTCTTGGGGTCGGGCAGGAAGATGCGCTCCATGCGCCGGCTTAATTCCGCGGCGACCTGCCAGAGGGTCAGCCAGCGGCCAGAGCGCACCGGGCACTCGACCTTGAATTCGTCGCCGAGGTAGTAGTGGAATTTTTGCAGGCTTTCGATGAGCAGATAATTCACCGGCATCCAGATCGGCCCGCGCCAGTTCGAGTTGCCGCCGAAGAGATTCGTCTGACTCTCGCCGGGGTTGTAATCGACCCGGTGATAACTGCCGGCGAGCGGGAGCACATACGGATGGGACTCGTGAAATTTGGACACCGAGCGGACGCCGTAGGGGCTGAGGAACTCGTCTTCATCGAGCATCTTTTCCAGGATGCGCCGCAGCCGCCGCTCGCCCACGATGGAAAGCAACAGCTTGCCACCCCGTTCCTCACGCTCGCGGGAGTGCAGGGAAACATTGCCGGTCAAATTCGGCCGGTTTTCCATGAACCAGTGGTAGCGCCGTGCGAAATCCGGCAACCGGTCGAGCAAATCCGTCTCGATTACCTCGACGGCGAAGAGTGGAATCAGGCTCACCATCGAATGCACGCGCAGCGTGAGATGCCCGCCGTCGGGCAAGTGGATGCGGTCGTAAAACAAGCCGTCGGTTTCGTCCCAGAGCGAGCCGCTGTCGTCAGGCTCGACGGCGCCATTTTTTCGTGGCGCCGGCGCGCGGCCGATCGCGGTGGCGATGTTGAGGAAATGCTCGAAAAACTTGCTGGCGATGTCTTCGTAAACCGGATTGTGCTGCGCGAGCTCGAGCGAAATTTTCAGCAGGTTCAATGCATACATCGCCATCCAGCTCGTGCCGTCGGACTGCTCAAGATACCCTCCGGTGGGCAAGGGCTGCGAGCGGTCGAAGACGCCGATGTTATCCAGCCCGAGGAAGCCACCTTGGAAGATGTTGCGGTCCGAGGCGTCCTTGCGATTCACCCACCAGGTGAAATTGAGCAGGAGTTTTTGAAACACGCGCTCGAGGAACCGGATGTCGCCGCTGCCGCCGCGCACCCGGCGCTCCATCGTGAAAACGCGCCACGCGGCCCAGGCGTGGACCGGCGGGTTCACGTCGCCGAACGCCCACTCGTAAGCGGGTAACTGGCCATTCGGGTGCATATACCACTCGCGGGTCAGCAAGGTGAGCTGGCGCTTGGCGAACTCGGCATCGACGAGCGCGAGCGGCAGCGTGTGAAACGCGAGGTCCCAAGAGGCGAACCACGGGAACTCCCAGGTGTCCGGCAGGCTGAGAATGTCGTCGTTGAAAAGGTGCCGCCAGTCGTGGTTGCGGCCGTGCTTGCGTGCCTCGGGCGGCGGTGGCTGGCCGGGGTCGCCTTCGAGCCAGCGCTCGACGTCATAATGGTAAAACTGCTTGTTCCAAATCATCCCCGCGAGCGCCTGGCGCTGGACGTGGCGCTGCTCGACGCTCAGGGAGGCCGGCGCGAGGTGCGCGTAAAATGCGTCGGCCTCGGCGCGACGCGTCTCGAAGACGGTCTCGAAGTCCGCGCCCAACGCGCGCAACGGCGCGGCGAGCGTGTCGCCGCCGGTGAGCGCGAGACGCAGGCGGACGGTCCACGATTCGCCGGGCGCCAGTGTGCGGCGGTAGCGCAACGCGGCTTTGGTGCCGGTGTGCGCCGGGTTCACCGTGCCGCGTTCGCCGCGAACTACGCAGCGGTCGATGCCGTCTTTGGGAAAAGGCGTGCCGCTGTGCGAATGAAACAGCCGCGCGTTGTTCGTTTCGTTTTCGCAGAACAACGGCCCGTAGCCGCCGGTCCCTTCGGCGAGGAGCGTCATTGGGCGCAGCGACGGGTGCGTGGCGTCAATGCGCACGATGTCATCAGTGCCGGAGGCGACCCACCGCAGGGACGGCCGATCCACACCCTCCGGCGGCTCGTCGAACGACCAGGTGTTGCGAAACCACAGGGTCGGCAGGAGGTGCAGCGGCGCGGAGGAAGGTCCGCGATTCGTGGCGCGGATTTCGATCAAGACGTCGTCGTCGTCGGCTTTGGCGTAGGTGACATAAACGTCGAAATAGCGGTTCTCGTCGACGACGCCGGTGTCGAGCAACTCGAACTCGGGCTGCGCGCGGCCGAGTCCGCGATTCGCTTCGAGCAATTGCTCGTAGGGGTAAGCGTTCTGCGGATACTTGTAGAGGCCGCGTAGCCACGAATGGGTCGGCGTCGCGTCTAGGTAAAAATAATACTCCTTCACGTCCTCGCCGTGGTTGCCCTCGGTGCCGGTGAGGCCGAAGGCGCGTTCTTTGAGGATGGGGTCGCGCTCGTTCCAAAGCGCGAGCGCGAAGCAGAGTCGCTGGTGGTTGTCCGAGATGCCGAGCAGCCCGTCCTCGCCCCAGCGATAGGCGCGGCTGCGCGCGTGATCGTGGGGGAAATAGTCCCACGCTTCGCCGGTGGCTGAGTAGTCTTCGCGCACCGTGCCCCACTGGCGCTCGGAGAGATACGGCCCCCAGCGCCGCCAGTGTTTTTGCCGAAGTCGATCTTCTTCCAGCCGGGCGTGCTCGGGGGTCATAGCGCCCCGCAGTGTAGCAACCGCGCGGAGCGCGGGAAGCTCAAAGCTCTTGGCTCGAAGCTCTAAACAAGTTCAAAGCTCAAAACGCCGAGACGTGCCGCCTCGGGTTTGAGCTTTGAATTTTGAGCTCGTTTAGAACTTGGAACTTGGAGCTTCGAGCTTTTCCCGCCTTCACCGTCTCGGCGTCGGCAGCGGCGCCGAATTGTCATTCTTGCGCGGCACGTCCACGGGCGGCGACGCCGTTTTCATCGCGCGCTCGACATCCATGTTAAGCACGCGATCGAGGAACGCCCAGCGGTCGGCGGCCTCTTCGATGAGCTTGCTCGTCGGCCGGCCGGCGCCGTGACCCGACTTTGTCTCGATGCGAATGAGCACCGGTTTGTCGCACGCCTGCGCGGCTTGGAGCGTCGCGGCGAACTTGAACGAGTGCGCCGGCACCACGCGGTCGTCGTGATCGCTCGTCGTCACCATTGTCGCGGGATAACACGCGCCTTGCTTGAGATGGTGCAGCGGCGAATAGGCGAGTAGATACGGGAAGAGATTCGCGTCATCCGACGAGCCGTAGTCGCTCGCCCACGCCCAGCCGATGGTGAATTTCTGGAACCGCAGCATGTCCATCACGCCAACGGCCGGGACGGCCGCGCCGAAAAGATCGGGTCGCTGCGTCATCGCGGCGCCCACCAGCAGGCCGCCATTCGAGCCGCCGAAGATCGCGAGCTTCGGCGTGCTCGTCACCTTGCTGGAAATCAAGAATTCCGCTGCGCTGATGAAATCGTCGAAGACGTTTTGTTTGCGCTCCTTCGTCCCGCCCTGGTGCCAGTCTTCGCCGTATTCGCCGCCGCCGCGCAGGTTCGCCACGGCATAGACACCGCCCATTTCGAGCCAGACGAGATTTGCGGGCGAAAAACTCGGCGTCATGGAAATGTCGAATCCACCGTAGCCGTAAAGCAGCGTGGCGTTTTGGCCGTCGCGCTTCATGCCGTTTTTATAAGTCACGAACATCGGCACGCGCGTGCCGTCGCGGCTTTTGAAAAAGACCTGTTCCGTCGTGTAGTCGGCAGGGTTGAACCCGACTTTGGGCGTGAAGATCGCGCGCGTTTCGCCGGTCTTCACGTCGTAGCGATAGACCGTGCTGGGCGTGTTGTAGCTGGTGAAGGCGAAGAATGTTTCCGGATCGTTCGGCTTGCCGCCGAAGCCGGACGCGGTGCCGAGACCGGGGAATTTCACCTCGGCGAGTTCCTTGCCGTCGGTGCCGTAAATTTTCACCTGCGTGTGCGCGTCCTGCAGGTAGCTGGCGACGAAACGGCCGCCGACGTAATCGACCGCTTGCAGGGTCTGCTCTTTTTGCGGCACGATCTCGCGCAGCGCCGGCACGGTGCCGGCAGGCACTTTATCGGTGTCGATGGCGACGATGCGCCCGCGCGGCGTCTCTTTGTTCGTCAGGAAATAAAACGTCGCGCCGTCGTTGCCGATGAAGTGGTATTTGGCGTCGAGATTGTTGAGCAACTCGACGACCGGCGCGCCGGCCGGGCCGCTCGCCAGCGGGCGGTAGAAGACGCGGTTCTTGCGCTCGGTGCCTTGCGTCACCGTGATGACGAGAAACTTGCCGTCATCCGTGACTTCGCCGCCGAAGCCCCATTCTTTTTGGTCCTTGCGCTCGTAAGCGAGCACGTCGTCGCTCTGCGGTGTCCCGACTTTGTGGTAGTAGAGTTTTTGAAAATAGAGCGTGCTCTGGAGCTTCGTTTTTTCGTCCGGCTCGTCGTAGCGGCTGTAGAAAAAGCCGGCGCCGTCTTTCGTCCAGTTCGAGCCGGAAAACTTCGACCACTTGATCAAGTCGGGCAGGTCTTTGCCGGTGGCGACTTCTTTCACGCGCCATTCGACCCAATCCGAGCCGCTGGTTTGCACGCCGTAAGCCATGTGCCTGCCGTCCTCGCTGATCGAGTAGGAGGAGAGCGACACCGTGCCGTCTTCGCTCAGCTTGTTGGGATCGAGCAGCAGCGTTGCCTTGCCGGCGGTGGCGTCGTCAATCGACGGCGCGGTGTAGATGACATTCTGATTTTGCAGCCCGGTGTTCTTCGAGAAAAAGTAACGGCCGCCTTCTTTGCCCGGCACCGTGTAGCGCTCGTAATTCCAAAGCTCGCTGAGCCGCTGGCGGATGCGTTCGCGCGAGGGAATCTGGCGCAGGTAGCCAAAGGTGACTTTGTTCTGTTCCTCGACCCAGGCGTGAGTTTTGTCGGAATTCGCGTCTTCGAGCCAGCGGTAGGGATCGGCGATTTTGGTGCCGTGGTATTCGTCGATTTGCTCGATTCTTTCCGTTGTCGGATAACGCAACGCGGGCGATTCGGTGGCGGCGCGACTGGGAGCGGTCGCGGCAACAAGGCTCAAAGTGGATAGGACGATCGAGGGGAGGAGCGGTTTCATGGACGAGCGGCAAGAATAGCCGCCGGGCCACGCGCTGCAACCGCTGGGGACGCGCTATCGGCCCTGCTTTACTTCGAGCCGCTGGCTGAGCAGCGCCAACGCGTAGCAGATCACGAAATAAATCGCCGCTACCACGGCGAGCGTTTCTAGGATCACCGGCCGCGGCATTTCGCCGGTGTAAAATTCGTAAAGCTCCTTACCCGCGCGCGTCAGTTCGTGCACGGCAATGATCGCCGCCAGCGACGTGTCTTTCGTCAACGTGATGAGCTGGCTGACAATCGCCGGCACCATGCGCCGCAACGCCTGCGGCAGCACGACGGTGGTGATCGTGTGATATGGCTTCAGGCCCAGCGAATACGCGGCTTCGAGCTGGCCTTTTTCAATCGAAAGAATGCCGGCGCGGAAAATCTCGGCCATGACCGCGCTAGTGTAGAGCGACAACCCAATGATGGCATACCAGTCGGTCGGCAACACGATCTTCAAGCGCGGCAGCACGATGAAGACGTAAAAAATAATGAGATACGACGGCAGCGCGCGCATCAGCTCGATGTAGCCGGCGGAAAACATTTGCACCGCCTTCGCGTTGGAAAGCCGGCCAAGCGCGAGCACGAAACCGACGGCGGAACTGATGACGATGGACCAGGCGCCGATCTTCAGGGTGACGAGCAAACCCTTGAGCAAAAATTCCCATGTCGTCGCGAGCTTGAACGGCTCCCAGTTGCCGTTGCGAATCGCCGGGATCACGATCCACCACGCGAGCAGCGCGAGGATCAGCCAGCCGGACGCGCTGAAGGCGTTGGCCACGGTGAAGAGCGGACCGCGGCGGCGACGCGTCGTGGTCGGCAGAATTTCCGCTGCTGCGTCGGGCGCGGTAGCCGAAGGCGCGGTGGCGGTCAGCTCAGGGATGGACGGGTTGTCAGCGGCCATTGGGGGAAAGTGATTGCCAAGGTCACACCCGCGCGCCGCGCAGACGCAGCGTCCGCGCCCGCAACGGATTGAATTTCTTCTCCAGCCAGTGCACGGCCCAGCCCATCGGCAGAGTCAGGAGAAGGTAGAACACGACCACCGCGGTGAGCACCTCGAACGTGCGGAACGTGCGATTGTTCACGTAGTCGGATTGATACATCAGGTCCGCGACGCCGATGTAGGAAAGGATCGCCGAGTTCTTCAACATGGCGCTGTAGAGATTACCCAACGGCGGCAGCACCAGGCGCACGGCCTGCGGCATGATGATGAGCCGCAGCGTTTGCATGAGCGACAGTCCGAGCGAGCGGGCAGCCTCGCCCTGGCCTTTCGGCACAGAGAGCAAGCCGGCGCGCAGGACCTCGGCGACATACGCGCCGGTGTAGAGGCCGAGGCTGAGCGTGCCCGCGGCGAACGAATCGCTCACCTCGAAGCCGAACGCGGAGAAGCGCAGGTTCACCCCGAGCTTCGGCAGACCGAAGTAGAAGACGAACACCTGCACGAGCAGCGGCGTGTTGCGGAAAAATTCGGTGAACGCCGTGGCGACGACTTTGAGTCCGCCGCTCGGGGTGACCCGCAGCAGGGCCACTACCAGCCCGACGGCGAAAGAGATGACGGCGGACCAGAACGAAATGTTCAGCGTCATGAGCAGCCCGCTCCAGAACAGCCCGAAGTTGTCCACGATGCCCTTGCCGAAGTAGTCGCCGGCTTCAGCGAGCATGAGGGGCAGCGATGCCGCGAGAAAAGTCATAATCGGTTGAGCCACTCTTGGAACGAGGGCGACTCTGGCATTTTTCGCGCGCCAGACGCAATGCTGAAAACGCAAACGGCCAAGTGAGCGAATCACTTGGCCGTTCTTGGGTTTGCGTTTCGCGAGGCCGCTTACATCGGCGGCTCGATGCTCTTGCCGCTCACCGGCTTGAGATGCTTGTCGTAGATCGCCTTCCAGCGGCCGTCCTTCTTCATCTTGGCTAGCTCGTCGTTGACGAATTTCGCGAGGTCCGCGTTGCCCTTCTTCACGCCGATGCCATACGGCTCCTGCGTGAACTGGCCGCCGACCAGCTCAAACTTGTCGCCCTGCGTCGCCTTGAAACCGAGCAGGATGATATCGTCCGTGGTCATGGCGTCCGCCTGGCCGTTTTGCAGCGCGGTGAAGCATTCGCTGTAGCTCTTCAGGAGATTGAACTTCGCGTTCGGCGCGGCAGCCTGGATGTTTTTCTCGCTGGTCGAGCCTTGCACAGTGGTCACGGTTTTGCCGTCGAGGTCTTTCACGCTCGCGATCTTGCTGCCCTTCGGCACGAGCAGCGATTGGCCGGCCATGTAGTAGGTGTCCGACATCTCAATCTGCTTTTTGCGGTCTTCGGTGATCGTCATCGTGCTGATGACCATATCGACTTTGTTTTCCTGCAGGAACGGGATGCGGTTGGCCGACACGGTTTCGACCAACTCGACTTTGTCCGCGCTGCCGAGCAGCGCCTTGGCCAGCTCGCGGCCGAGGTCGGCGTCGAAGCCTTCCACGCGCTTCGTGAGCGGATTGTTCAAGCCGAAGAGGCGCACGTCGTATTTGCAGCCGACGATGAGTTTGCCGCGCGCCTTGATGTCGGGAATGACGTTTTTGGTTTCCGTGGATGCGGGCGGGGCCGCGGCCGGTGAGGCGGCCGGTGTCTGGGCAAGCGCGCTACCGGCGCAACAGACGAGCGCCGCAGCGGCGGTGAGGATCGGATGGAGTTTCATGGGGGTTGGTTTTTGTTTTTGGCTGAGGAACGGGAACGGTAGTAAGCCGTCAACGGCGGACTCCTTACATACGCTTCTGCGGGAGCAAACGCGCGCCTGTGCCAGGCTGGAAATGCGCTGGCGGTGCACGCTGTAGCGGCGGTCCATGACCGCCTCTTCCCCTGGTGGATAATAATCGCGCGCGATCGAGGCGGTCATGGACCGCCGCTACAGTTCGTTCAGTGCTTGAGAATTTTGCTCAAGAAATCCTTCGCCCGTTCCTGCTGTGGGTTATCGAAGAACTCGTGGGGCGTGCCGCGCTCGCACACCTTGCCGGCGTCGATGAAGAGCACGCGGTCGGCGACTTCTTTGGCGAAGGCCATTTCGTGCGTCACGATCGCCATCGTCATGCCGCCCTTTGCGAGTGCGCGCATCACGTCGAGCACCTCGCGGATCATCTCGGGATCGAGCGCGCTCGTCGGCTCGTCGAAGAGCATGATCTTCGGATTCATCGCCAGTGCACGAGCAATGGCCACGCGTTGCTGCTGGCCGCCAGAGAGCTGGATTGGGAACGCGTCGGACTTCGCCTGGATGCCGACGCGCTCAAGCAGTTTCATGCCGTTGGCGCGCGCTTCCTCCTTGCGCGCGCCGCGCACTTTCATCGGCGCGAGCATGACGTTGTCGATCACGCTCATGTGCGGAAACAAGTTGAACTGCTGAAACACCATGCCGGTTTCCGCGCGGATTTTGTCCACGTTCGCGCGCGGATCGCCGAGGTTGATGCCATCGACGAAGAGATCGCCCTCGTCGATTTTTTCGAGGTGATTGATGCAGCGCAGCATCGTGCTCTTGCCGCAACCCGACGGCCCGAGGATGACGATGACTTCGCCTTCCTTGATGACCTCGTCGATGCCGCGCAAAATGTGCAGCGCACCGAAGCGCTTGTGCACGTTGCGAAATTCGATGAGCGGCTGGCCTTTGCGGGATTGGCCGTTGGACTTCACGGAAATCGTGGTCGCAGCCGCCGGTTCGGAGTTGGCGTCGGGGGTCATCGCCGCGCATGTTGCCGGGAGTTTCCGAAAAAGTCACTCCCGTTTTGCGCGTGATGCATTCTTATCGCGGCCGGATGGCCCCCTCGCCCACCGGGCTGCTGCACTTGGGCCACGCGCGGACGTTTTGGATTGCCCAGAATCGGGCAAGCATTGCGGGCGGCAAGTTGATTTTGCGCATCGAAGACCTCGACCGAGGGCGTTGCCGGCCGGAATGGGCGGCGGCGATGTTCGAGGATTTGCGCTGGTTCGGATTGCGCTGGGAGGAAGGACCGGATGTCGGCGGCGCGTTCGGGCCTTACAAACAAAGCGAGCGTGGCGCGCGCTATTCCGTGGCGTTCGCCCAGCTCGCCGCGGCTGGCGCGATTTACCCGTGCCGGTGTTCACGCGCGGATGTCCAACGCGCACTTCAGGCGCCGCACGCTGGCGAGGGCGAGGCAGGGTATCCCGGCACCTGCCGGCCGCCGTCACGGGAGAAATTTTCTAATCCTATGGTTTCCGGCGTGAACTGGCGTTTCCGTCTGCCGGCGGGAGAAACGGTCGAGTTTGTCGATGGCCGAGCCGGGCCGCAGCGTTTCGTGGCCGGCCGCGACTTCGGCGATTTCCTGGTCTGGCGCAAGGACGGCTTGCCCGCTTATGAACTGGCAGTCGTGGTCGATGACGCCGCGATGGGGATCACTGAAGTCGTGCGCGGCGAAGACTTGCTCGAATCCACCGCCCGCCAACTCCTGGTTTACCGTGCGCTCGGTTTGCCAGTGCCCAGGTGGTATCACGCGCCGTTGGTGCGAGCTGAAGACGGCCGGCGACTGGCCAAGCGCGACGGGGCGCTCAGTTTGCGCGCGTTGCGGGCGGCGGGAAAACGGCCGGATGAATTATGGGATGCTGGCTCCCTTTCAGGGTTGCAGTGAACGGAAGGGCAGCACGGGCGGGACGCCCGTGCTCCCCAATCCTCCATCCGCGCCCTGGCGAATTGAGTCGTTACTAATTTTGTGCGCGGATCGCGGTTGATGAACTAGTCTGCGGACGCTCTCCCATGGACGACCTTTTCAGCACGAGCACGGCGGAACCGGCGACGACGGTTGATCCGAACGCCCCGCTCGCCACACGCATGCGCCCGCGCACGCTCGACGACTACGTCGGGCAACAGCACCTCCTCGCGCCGGGCAAATTGCTGCGTCGCGCCATCGAGGCGGACCGGCTGGTGTGCGGGAGTTTTTACGGCCCGCCGGGCGTCGGCAAGACGAGCCTCGCGGAAGTCATCGCCAACGCCACGCGCGCGAAGTTCGAGCGACTGAGCGGGGTCGAAAGCACGGTCGCCGACATTCGGCGCGTCATCGCCGCGGCCGCGACCCGCCTGCGGGTGAACGCGAACGCGCGCACGGTTCTGTTCATCGACGAAATCCACCGCTTCAACCGCGCCCAACAAGACGCGCTGCTGCCCGACGTGGAAAAAGGCACCGTGCGCTTGCTCGGCGCGACGACGGAAAATCCGTTCTTCTC
>CAXTRS010000063.1:0-16777 GCA_964246635.1 uncultured Chthoniobacterales bacterium
CAGGATGCGCTTAACCTCACCAAAGCTCAACCTCTACCTGACGAAGTATTACTAGCCGCTGGTCTTTCTGCTGCGCGGCGTAGTAGGCGCTACGTGCCACTCCGAACACCCGGCAGCGCTTTCGCACTGCGTGCTCTCCCGCCAACTCTCGGATCACGCCATGCTTCATCGCGGGTATCCGGAGAAGATAGCGACGGCTTTCTTTAGGATGGTCCTCTGCTCGTGCAGGTCCGCATTCTCGCGTTCCAAGGCTTTGATGCGCCGCTCCAGTTCCTGCACACTCGTGCCGCCGGCGGGCGAGGTCGAAGCGGGCGCGCACACGCATGGCGCTTCACCGCCGTATTGCTTCTTCCAGTGCGACACGCTCCAAGGGCTTACGCCCAAGTCGCTGGCCGCCTGTTCCAGGCGCGCGCCGGGCCGACTGGCCAAGGCGGCCACTTCGCGCTTGAACTTGTCATCAAGTCGTCTGCCAAAGAGCGAGCTACGGGCATTTTCCCGCTGCTGGGCACACTGGCCTGTTTGCTCCGCAAAGCCCACACCGCATGTAAAGGTGTGCAGGTGGCGCAGGGTCGTTTCCTCCGTCGCCAGCAGCCGCCCACCGGCAGGTAGGCTTTTCATGACGCGCACCAGCAATACCCTTTTTTCTGCGCCACATGCAGTTCCGGCTCGGCAAGGACAAAGCGCGGTCGCTTCCAGCGCAACTCGCCGCATGCAGGAGGCATGGTATGAAAAAGTGTTGCCTACCTTTGCCGACGCGCTGGCCCAAGCGTGCCGTTTACGCTGGCAAAGGATGGATTTTGCATATCGGCCGAGAACACCGACGAGCGAAAACCTCCCGCTACTCTCTTCCAACACTTCGGCGAACTACTCGCCTACGCCGTCTGATTTGGATAAAGTCGAGCTGGAGCCTTGCAGAAAAAGTCCAGGCGTACTGGTTGTAGATCGCGCTCTGCCAACGCACGCGCCGGATCGTTGCCTACACGATCGGAGACCGCAGCCAAGAAGGTGCCATAAGCTTCGGCGCGCAGGTGCCTGAAGATTATCGCCGCCAAGCCACGCGCAGCGACTTCTGACTGGCCTACGCTGCCGCCTTCCGTGAGCGCTCGCATCGCTTCTGCGGCACAGCGGAGAGTGAGACTAACCACGCCGAACGCTTCTTCGGCACGCTACGAGCCAGACTCGGCCGGCTGGTGCGCAAGTCTTGCTCCTTTTCCAAAAAGTGTCGAGCGTCACCTCGAAGCCATCCACTTCTTCATTACCGCCTATAGCCTCGACATCAAACAAGCAACTATGACTTAAACACTACCACTTTATCGGTAGTGGTTATTAAGCGAGTGACAAGAGAGGTTTTCTGGGGGACGCATGGAGGTAAAATCCTTCACTCCTTGCTGCGCGAACTGCGGCAGCGAGTCCATCGTCAAAAGCGGCCACAATTCCAGCGGCACACAGCAGTATCTCTGCAAAGCGTGCGGAGCGCACCGGGTGTTGGCGGCCAAAAGCCCAGCCAGCGATCCCGCGCGCAGGCCATGATCCTGCGGGCGGTGGAAGTCGCGCGGCTGAGCCTGCGCGCCGCCGAGCGCGTCTTCGACGTGGCCCGGCAGACCGTCGCCACGGGGCTGGAAAAAAAGCCGAAGTTCTCCCGCCGTTAAGCGAGACGCTCCTTCCCGCCGCAAAAGGCGACGTGCTGGAGTTGGACGAACTCTGGAGCTTTGTGGGTTCCAAGCTCAACGCGCGCTGGGTCTGGATTGCCCTCTGCCGCCAGACCCGCCAGGTCGTCGCCTACTTTGTGGGTGACCGCTCGGCCCAAAGTGCCCGCGCCCTGCGCGAGCGCCTGCCAGCGGATTATCGCTGCCGGGCCCCGCGCAGCGACTTCCTGCTGGCGTATGACGAGGTGTTTGCCCGGCGCACCCACCGCCTGTGCGCCAAAGGTGAGGGAGAAACTTGCTCCGTGGAGCGTTGGAACTGCACGCTGCGTCAGCACCTGGGTCGCTTTGTGCGCAAAACGCTCTCCTTCTCCAAGTGCGAGCGCATGCACGAAGCCGCCCTGCGCCTGTTCGTGCATCATTACAATCTTTCACTCCCTCCATAACCACTACCACTTTATCCTGTCAATCGCAATATTACCCTCCAGCAACCCGCAGACTTTAATAGATGCTAATCCGCTCATCTCGGTGTGTACTTTTTACCTCGCCAGATGCTGCCCCAGAAAATCGATCGACGGCGGCGCAGCATATCTTTTGTAGCGGAATCCACTGCGGTGCGGACCTTCTCAACGAAGACTACTACGGGATCTTTCTTTAGCCGTTCAGCCTCCACTTTGATATCTGTAGGACTAATCGGGGGCAAGAGCTGCACATGCCACTTCGTTGGAAGCGGGAACGGCAGAAATGGAAATGTTGCAGTTATCGGTAAGAAAGGCCACTCCAGCCACTCTTTCAACCAACGCCAGTCTAGTCGACCAAAGATCGGGAAGATCTCGGCGCTGCCCACGATGGCGAACGGGATCACGGGCACGTCGTGCTTGAGCGCCCAGCGAGCATAATCGGGGCGACCGAAGACTTCGAAGTTGTACGCCTCCCGATACATTTTGAATGCTCCAGCAATACCCTCAGGATAGACCCCGAGAACGTCTCCGTCGTGCAGCACACGTTCGGCATTTGTCTTACAGGCCATGACGCAGGCCATCTGCTGAAAAAACCGGCCCTCGAAAGGAAATTTCGCGAGCGTCGGATGAATGAGAAAACGGACGATGCGACCGGTATACCGATAGATGAGGTGGAACATCATTACTCCATCCAGAGGCATGAATCCACGATGGGGACCAACAATGATCGCAGAACCTTTTCGAGGAAGATGTTCAAAGCCGCGGCTTTCAATTCGCCAGTAAACTTCCTCGGCAAAGCGAAACGTCGATTTTCCATGTCGTTGGTAGAATGATGGGTCACCTCCGAAGCGGTCGAATTCAGGGAATTCAACTAACAAATTTGGCGGGGTGTCGGTTGTGTTTTCCGTACCGACCTCGGCGAGAGCGGTACGACTGGAAAAATGCAGCTTAGTTTCTTGAGCAAACTTCTCTCCCGAGAGAGTCCAGGGATACCGCAAGTAATTGAGTTGCTCGGTTGTATCCACCCCGTCCAAGTGTCGAAAGAGGAGAGGTCTTAGAACATGCTGCAACACGCGGGACACGGGGAAAGATCGCACGCGTTTGCCTCGTAACATGGAGAACAACGGCACGACATCGTCCGGGGCTACATGGAAAATACCACTAAGCCGGCAGCGCTCTGCTTCTGTAATCGCCTGCGCCAGCGAGGCGATGCTTAAGAACTGCAGTGGCGGATTGAATCCAGCGTAACGGATCAGCAAGCCCCGTTCGATAATCCGGCCGATGAAGTGGCTTGTCCCCGCACCGGGCAGGAAAGGAACCCGCAATACCAAGCCGCGCGCGGCGAGATCCGCCTCCTCGAATGCTTGCTCAACCGCCTGCCACCACAAGGCTTCTCGATTCCGAACATTTGTGGGTTTTCGCCGGCGCTCCGGCACGAAGCCGCTCGCGCGATGATCCACGCCGTAAAGAGCCCCACTCGAAATAAGGACGACCTTCTCGATCGTCAGTTCACGGCACGCAATCAGCGCATTTGTCAAATCAGCCAACCGCTCCCGGCGATCGTCTGCCCGCCCCTCCCCCGGGACCAAAATTAGCACTCGTGCGCTGAACGATCCGGTTGTTCTTGTTGAAAGGGGAAGCGCCCGCGCGGGAAACTGCTCAATCGCCGAGAGAGCACGGGCCAAGCTTTCGCCGAAATCCAAGTCGAAAGCGAGTACCGTCGCCCACCTGGGTGGTTCTGAGCATTGCGCGCTCACAGTCGGGGAGGAGCTGGCCAATTCTGCGGCGCCGACGTCCATGAAGAGGGGCTGCTGGCTTTCGTGGGATTATAGGCTACGGCATCGCGATAGCCTTCGTCGATCATGCTCCGCAGGTGGTCGCGATCGAGGTTCAGCAAGCCGATTGAATTACCAAGATCCTTTCGCGGATGAAAACGATGAATCGTGAGCTTGTGGTATGGGTTGCCCTCCGCCAACCGGCGGTAGGCACGCCCGCCTATGCGCAGGAAGGCGTGCACGTCTTCATCCGTCAGCGAGGCTCCGTTCCACGCTTTCTCGATTACTTCCAGGCCGTGATTGATGGCACGAACAGTTCGAATGTCTTGATTGAATGCGTAGGCGATTTGCACCGCCCGGAATCGGTCGAAGACATCGATCGAATTCTGCAAACTCTCGCGCGAGATGCGCTGGAGATCCGGATCCATGTAAACCACGTGGATCTCATCGGCTTCTTTGATGGCGGATTTCAGCGGAGTGTCGATCAGCAGCGAGGCGTCGATATAAGGTGTGCCGTCGATCTTCTCCAGCGGAAAGAATATCGCGGAGGCGGCGGCCGCGAGGATCGGCGCGCCATTGAAACGGGCAATAGCTTCCTTGTTGAAGACGTGGATCTTCCCGGTAGCGGCGTTCAAGGCGGATATTCGCAATTGTTGGCGCGAGTTGCGCAAGCCATCCGTTGGCACGAACCGGCGCACCGATCGGTGCAGGGGTGTCGGATCGAGAAACGCGCTCAGCCGGAAGTAAGCCAGCGGGCGCAGCAGGCGTTCTGGCGCAGCGGCCAGCTTGGCGGCGCCGGACGCGGCCCGCAGCGCATCATCGGCGCCATTCCGCAAGACCCCGGCGGGATTGGCCAGATAACATCGGGGATTCAAATACTCGGCAGGAAGTCCACGGATGCGGTAGAGCCCATTGCCACAGCCACGATTGCCTTCCGCAAAGTGGTCGAGCCAGACTTCCTCAAGGAGTGCGACGGCCCGCTCGAGCCCGGCACCGTCATTCGCGGCCAAAATGCCGGCGTTCACCGCTCCCATCCCCAGGGCGCAGATCACGTCCGGCTCGAAGGCGCGGAACCCGGTAGCGGTAGAGTGCCCGGCAAATAGCGCCTTCATGACGCCGACCTCATACGCCGCATAGGCGCCGCCGCTGGCGAGCAGGAGGGCGGTGCGTTTCCTTTCGCTCATAGGTTTGCCAATGTCACCGAGGGAAGATGCAGCCGTTACGTTCACAGTCGTGGCGCACTGTGTCCTCATAACCGCGCTCGATCAGCCGTAGGATGCGCGCCGGGCTCAGGTCGAGAATGCCTGTGACCTCGCCGAGATCGTCGGTGGGGTGGTATTGATGAATCGTCGTTTGCGTCCAGCGCTCGTGATGCCCAATCGCCGCCGCTACTGCATCGCCGGTGCCGAGCAGTCGCTCCATCATTGGATTGTCGCTGGCGGGAAGGCTGCCCCGGCGGTCAAGAAAATCTAAGGTCTCGTTGAAATCGGAAACAACGGCGATTTCCTGACTGATGTTGTAAGCCCAACTCGTTACCAACAACCGGTCGAGAATTCCGATAGTGCTGTCCAAAGCATCGAGTGGCATATTCTCCACGTCGGGATCCATATAAACCACGTGCAGCGTGGAGGCGCGATGCACCGCGGGGAGGATCGGCGAGTTTTGCAGAGTGCCGCCATCGATATACAGATCCCCGGCGATGCTCACAGGTGGAAAGAACAGCGGAATAGCGGCGGAGGCGAGGAGCGCATCGTAGCCGCTCGCCGAAGCGATCTCCGCGTTCTCGAAAATGCGCACCTGGCCGGTGTCAAAGTTGGTGGCAATGACCTGAAGTCGCCGGGTGGAGCGCGCAATCGCATCGAGGGAGAGAGTTGCCGACAGCAACTCCTTCAGGGGTGTGGTGTCAAAAAACCCACTGAGGTTCACTATCTCCAAGAGACGCCGCGCGGTCGTGGCATCCCGCGCCCGGAGAAAACGGCGCCCACCGGCGATCGATTCCCGAAGCAGATGCAGACCATCTCGCATCGCTTGACCGAAGCATTCCAGCGGCCTGCTTAGGCAGCCGGAATCTACAAACGGCGGCAGTCCGCGCAGGCGATATACGCCATTGCCGCGGCCGGGTATCTCCGCGATCTGGTTCAACCAGATATCTTCCAGGATGCCGACCGCCTCGTTCAGCCCGGAATCCGCGTGAGCCACGATCAAGGCGGCATTGAGAGCCCCAATAGAAGTACCGGCGAAGAGTTGAGGCTCCAGCGGCATGCCAGCACAGGAAGTGCCTTGGCCGGCGAAGAGCGCGCGCATCACCCCCACCTCGTAAGCGCCGTAGGAACCGCCGCCGGCGAGTACGATGCCGGTGGCGCTGTGCGCGGCGACCCGGACGCGGCGCAAATCACCGACAGGGTCTGCCCCCAATGTCATGGCACCTCCATCAACCAACGCTTATAACCTCGTGTCGGAATGTAAATGCTTCTTTGCATTGCTACGGCGGGCTTCTTGGAACATAAATAGGTAGCGGATCGTTCCCGCCGTTCATTATGCCAGGCCAAGCTCCCGTTCCCATGAGCTCTTGCTCCGGTGAGGACATGTCCGACGGCGGTCTCTTTTCGTGGGATGCGGTTCGCGGGGCGATGGCGGCTGCCGGGCGCCGATTGGTGACAGGAATTCAGATCGCAACTTCTCCTGCGGCAACGCTGGCCGCGCTTGTCGAGGTCAAGAACAAGGCGGAGGTCTATCTGCTGGTGCGGGAAAATAGCCGCGTGCTGCGGATTCCCACACTGGCGCCGCAGCCTTTTCCCATCCAGGAATACCTGCGCCGCGCTTATGCGCGCGGGGCTTACCCAGCGCTCTGGGCGGTGGAGGGCCTGGGCCGATTGTTCGGCGAGAGCCAAATGGAGCATGCGGGAGATGAAGTTAGCGGCCTTTTGAGCGGCGGGGTCGAGCTTCCGGAGAAAAGCCTGCTGATGCTGCATGCGGGGATGGGTCTGGCTTTTGCCCAACGGCGCTTGCAAAGCCTCGACGCTAACGCCTCGCCCGAGGACATGGGCGAAGCCGTGCGGTGGTTCTCTCGCACCTGTCGTGCTAACTCGCGACCGGGCTACTTGGGCGCGGCTTGGGAATCATTGGGTCTGGTGGTGCGGACCTTTTATGGGCACCTCGTAGATGACATTGATCGGGCCATCGTCGAAGCCGCGCCGGAACTGCGAAGTTGGTTCTGGCACGGCGTCGGACGGGCAATCTATTTTCTCCCCGCCAATTTTCTGCCGTGCTCGACTTGGGAAACCCTGGTGAGCGCCGAACGAGAGGCCGTGGACGAACTGTCGCACGCCAATATCATCGCAGGCATTGCATGGGGAATGGTGATGGTGAACCTGCGTGACCCGGACGTATTGGCAGAACTGGTGGTGCGGCCGCATGGAGACGAGTTACGCGGAAACGACGCGTTCCTACAAGGTGCTGCAGCATCGCTGGTCATGCGCCGCGAGACGACCCCCGACGCCGCCTTCCTCGATTCGTGGCTTGGCTACGCAGACCGCATTCGCGATGAAGAGGAGCGCCGGTTATGGGACGAACTGATCCACAGTCCCGGCCGGAAAGCGCTCGTTCATCGCGGACCAGAACTCAAGCGACGCCAGGCGCTCGATGAGCTTTTCCATTACGCGCCTCTTTCGACCAACGACTATCGTGGATAAGCCGGATTCTCAGCCGTCGTCAGGCGCTCTCCCGCCCAAGCTCTCGGTTGAGGCCGAGCGCCGCCTGCTCGACTCCGCGATCCCCAGCCTCGAAGCTGGGCTGGCGCTTTGCCGTTGGTGGCGCGGAGCCAGCAGTCGCAATGAATTCCGCGAGCGCTTCGAGGAAACCTTCGTCTTCAACCGCCCGGACACGAGTTTCGGTTTCTTCGATCAGGCGAATGTGAGAGGAGAGACCATCCCGGTGATGGGGAATTTCCAGACGGTCGCTTACGACCGCTCCAAGGCGCCGCCGGGCGCGCGAGGCGCGGCGGCGGATTGGCTCCAAGCGCAAGTGCGAGAATTCGTGCTTCGATATTTTCTTCGCGTCAGCGATTTCCGTGAGCCGGAGGCGTATGTGCCGGCAGACCGCCCTTCGCGCGGGTCTGTGCTGGATGCGCTTAGTCTGTGCCGCGTGGACAGTCCGGCGGATGAGGGCTTCGGCTTTTCCCAACTCTACTACGGGCTCCGCGGCAGCGACCAGCCGAGCCGGTTTTCGGAAAGCGAACGCACCGCCATCACGGATTTGCGCGACGTAGGTCCGCTTTACGAATGGATCGTTTTGTGGGTCCGCATCTTCGATTTCCAGTTCCGGTTGGCACCGTTCGGCTCCGACACCCCCGCACTCCAATTGCCGCTGCGCACCTCCAGTTTCCTGATCATGAATCGGGAACTCGTGATCTTCGACGACCATCCCACGGCACCCGACGAACTCGGTCGTTACGGCTTGGGCTACGCCTTCATCCCAAATCCCGAACCATCCGCACTCGGCTATGGCCCGGGAGAATTTACCGCTGCGTGCGAGATCATCGAATTCATCGTTTACAAGGATGGCCGCGTCCGGGTGGAGCTTGCGTTCATCAGCAACGTGCCGGACCGCATTCTCAACGTCTCAGCCGACCCGTTTTCCTGGACCGCCAAGGCATGGGATGCAGGCTGCCGGCGCCTTGGCTTGGAAACCTTGGCCGTCGGCGGACAACTGAGCCGGCTCTCGCCGTGGCGCGACCGGACCTTCGATCCAGTTTTCGGGTTCGTTCGCGCGGCGAACTTATTCACGGACGGGCGGGCGGAGCGGGATTTATGCATTTCGCAGAAGCAGATCTTGAAAGAATTTCTGCTCAAGCACTTCGAGCAGCACTATCACACCATCACAGGGTCGTTGCGGACATGGCGGCAAATTCCCGATTGGACGGATACCGCAGCCCTCCCGGAATGGGTGGTTTCGGGGCGTAGCGCCTAGCCTTTCTCGATCCCTGTGTTGAATAAATTTCAGCCCGTGGCCGCTCAGTTCTTCGGAGCGTTTGCGCTCGCGAGGCGCCTTACGCGGCTTTTGTGGATCTCCCTCCGCTTCGCTGCGCTCGCCTGGATCGTCGATCCGCTGAAGCGACGGCGTGGACGGCTGCCACCGGCGCGTCCGGCACGGCTGCGGGAATACTTTGAGACGCTTGGCGGAAGTTTCATCAAGCTTGGGCAGATGCTCGCATTGCAGCCTGATATCATTCCGCCGAGCTATTGCGACGAGCTCTTCGATCTGATGGACCGCGTGCGTCCGTTCGACTACGAAACGGCGCGGCAGATTGTCTACGCAGAACTCGGTGTGGCTCCGGAGGAGATCTTCGACGCATTCGATCCCGAGCCGATCGCCACGGCTTCCATTGGGCAGGTATACTCCGCCGTGCTCGACGGCGAGCGCGTCGCCGTGAAGATTCAGCGTCCCGCCGCCGCCGCGGAGCTTCTGCCGGATACCCGGCTCGGGGAGATCATGGTGACGCTTATTCGCGCGCTTGGACTGCGGCCGCTCAATTGGCTCATCGAGCCGACTGCCGAGTTCATCGCCTGGACGCGCGAGGAGCTCGATTACCGCAACGAAGCCCGCTACACCAGCCAGGCAAGGCTCAATGCGCGCGGCGAAGCCTTCGAGAAGGTGCCGAAGGTGTACAATCAATTCACAACGCGCCGGGTCGCGGTCTTCGAATTCCTGCCAGGAGTTACCGTGCTCGCATTGATCCGGCTGCGGAAGCTGCATGGCGAAATACCCCTGCGCTCCCTGCCGCATGGCTACCGGAGCTTCGATTATTGCACCAACGTCATCGAAAACTTCCTCGATGGCGCCTTTAATTACGGCCTCTTTCACGCCGATTTGCACCCCGCAAATCTCATGGTGCTGGCGGAAAGCGCGGTCGGCTATATCGACTATGGGATCACCGGCGTCCTTGCCGAGTATTCGCGCAAAAACCTGATTGCCCTCACTCTTGCCTACGCGTTGGGCGACTCACGGAAGATGTTTGAAATCTTTCTGCGTGTCTCAACCGTTACGCCACACTCCGATTTCGCCGGGCTGGAGCGCGGCCTTCGGCAGCTCGCCCACCGCGTCGCCGAAGCTGCGGAGGCCGGCGCGAATATGAGCATCACCGCCATCATGCTCTCCTGGCTCCGGCTCTCGCGGCAGACGAACATTTGGCCGCAACGTGATGTAATTAAATACATCCGGTCCGCCGTCGCCGTGGACGGGCTCATCAAACGGCTCGACCCCGAATTCAGAGTCGGGCCAGCCCTCGCCCGCGCGGCACGCCGGCACGTCGAGGCCGGCATCCGACGGGACGTGCTGTCGTATGATCGGCTCTTCGACGCCTTCTCCGAATGGACTGTCCTTCTTGGCCAGGGAGCCGCGCCATTTCGCAATGCGCTCGACGAACTCGCGGGACGCAACCTGGCATGAAAGACGCCGTCGAAGATTGTATTGCTGGAACCCGGCGGCGCTGGTAAGATCAAGCTATGTCGCAGCCCTCTCCGATGAAAGAGTTCGCCAAATCGATGATCAGCTTTTCGCTGGTCTTGGGCTTCACCGGTGCGCGCGGGATGGTCTCCGCGTTCCAGCGGAAGCGACGGGAGAAATTCTTGGGCGAGTCCGAAGAATGGTTGCGCGAAAGCACCTCGGCGGCCGTGGATACTCTAGACCGCGGCTGGCGCGAGACTTTCCGGTTCAGTGATAACTTGCAGCGCCGAATAATCGACGCCATCTCCGCCCGCCCGGAAAGACCTCGCCCGGCGAGTAACCCGCGGGAACGATCGGCATCCTATAATGGCTTCGACAATGCCAGGCGGGATTGCTGAAGCTCCGCCGCGTGAAAAGCGGCCAACCCGGCGACAAGCAATGGTCGCCGAATTCGGCGCGCTTGAGGCTCGCGTGCGTCGCCGGGCCGAAATTCGGTCGCTCGCGGAGAGCCTTGCCGCGGTGGACGAACTGGTTGGCGTCCTGGCTCGCGCCGGCCCAGTCTTCGCGCATTTGGGACGCTACCTGGGAACCCGCCCGGATGCGCTCCGGCCCGAACATTGTCTCCGTCTGGGTCAAACTGGGACGATCCGCTCGATCCCGCCGGAGGAGTTGCGACCGCTCTTTCGCCAGCATTTTCCCGACGCCCTCCCACCGTGGGCTTGTGACTTGCGCGAAGATTTCGCTCGTTCGGATCACCTGCTGCACGTTTATACTTGGAACGAGATACCCGAGGTGAGTTTTTTCGCCGTTGATCGAGAGTTTCGACGAGCGTGGCCTGTGGACCGCCCGCTTCTGCTTCTCGCCGAGGGAGTCGCCAGCGTTCTCTGGCCTCGGGTTCCATTCTGCCGGCTCGTCGAGCAATTTGAGCGCGACGTAGAGCGTTCTCTCACGCTGGAATGGGATAAGCAGTCGCTCCGGAGAGCCGAATCATTTCCACCGCCGAACCCCGACGGCCGCCCCGCGTTCGCGGCACCGAGATATGCCGAAGAATTTTCGCTACCCGCCCTGCTTGCCGTGCGGGTGCCGCCGCTCAGCGGCGCGCCGCAGCTTTTCACCGCGTGTCGCGGAGCTGGAGACTATCCCCTCGACGAGGAGACCTCGACGAGCGAAATGGACACTGCCCGGCTCGTCTGCCTCGCTTGGTTGAACCATGCACTGAGGCACGCGTGGTTCCCAGAATCGCCTCGGCCCGCCGTACTCGCCCTCACGCAACAAGGCCGCTTCACCGTCCTCGGCGGGCGCATGGCTACCATGGATCGTGACCTGCAGGCCGCCTTGCTTCACCACTTGTCGGCCGTCGCATCCGGCCGCACGGACGACGCCGCGGCCGCCATCATCTCGATCTGCGCGCCAGACGGAAACGCCGTTGGTTACGAAAAAGTGCGTGCCCTCTTTCGTCAAATGGTACCATTCCGAGACGGTGGCTGGGGTCGTCTCTCGCGACAGGAAACACTGGCCGAGCACGTCTTTGCTCATTGGCGGATCGTTACCCAGGCCGGCTACAAAATCCCGGATAGGATGATTCCATTCGTGCGCGGCTTTTGGGAGATCGCCCGCCTGGCCCAGGAGATCGCCCCGGAGCACGACCTTCTCCGCGAAGCCTCGCAACAGTTCCGTGCCGCGGATGCTTACGATCGACTGCGTGGGCTTTTTACCCAAGCTAATTTCGCAGGCCATAGCCAGGACTGGCTACAGTTCCTACTCGAACTGCCCGAGAAACTGAACGCCATCGCCGCGCGCAAGCGCTTCGACGAAGCCATCGGCAGCAGCGCGCCGCCGATCCGGCGCCTTAGCCCATGGCCCGCCATGGTCGCACACGTACTCGTGCTCGTCGTAATTGCGTTGCTCCTCATAAAGCTTGTCCAATCCGGAGCGATCGGCGACTGGACGTGCGCCGCAGGCTTTACCGCGTTCGTCGCTGTGGCGTTTTCCCTGCTCGCGCTCTTTAGGGAATCGTCGCAGCATTTGTGATTGCGCGGTGAGAGAATCTCATTGACGACTGTGAACATAGGAGTAGCAATAAAGAAGGATCATGGGCTATGCTACGGCTGACCACCTCGCTGCTCCGACTTTCCTGGTCGCTCCCCTTGTTGATCGCAAGAGAGACGGCGGACGCCCTCATGCCCCGGCAGTACCGCACCGGCTGGTCGCAGCCTCCGCAATCGCCCACGCCGCGCACCCCAGAATCGCCCACGCCGCGCACCCCAGACCCAATTTTTCCGCCGCCCGCATCTCGGACTTCGATGGCAGCTACGGCACCCGCAGACGCAACAGCGCCGATCCAAACTAACAGTTCTGGAAACCGGACTTCATTAGAACAACAAACCAAATCAAATAAGACAATGAGCACCCAATTCTACGACTCCAACGTCACCACAGTTGATTACCAGATCATCTTCACGAAGCGCGATTATGAGGCCATCCTCGACAAAGGAAGCGCGGCCGTCACCAAGTCGATGACCAGCAGTGGATTCGCTGCCTGGAAAATCGCGGAGTTCATTCGTGAAGCCGACGCGAAAGGATTCCACAGACGACCCTCCGATTGGAGCCGCGAGGATTTCGAATTTCTCACCGAGGTTCCTAAAGGCGGTTCCGTCCGGCGGCTGAAACGGGAGAATCTTGAGTATCTGCAAGTGCAGTACCAAGTGCTGAGCACGCTCGATCGACAAATGCCGGAATATGATAAGGACAAAGTGGCGGCACTGAACACGATCGCGAGCAACACTGCGACGGGTGGTGGAGCGCCTCCACCGGCTCCATCGCCTGGGGGGCCGGTGAAGGTTACGATCGACGAACTGCCGACAAGCCCGGGCGCGTCTGGAACCCTTTACTACGACTCTGCCACAGATAAGGTAGAAATCAGCCCCTAGGCCATGGGAGCGATTGCGTCTGCTGGCTCCCTACGAAGCACTCGGCTCTGAGAGGGCGCGATGAACAAGGAGCCAATAGCGCGGCGCGACGGCGGCGACGGCGCTCCGCTTTGGCGGGATCTCTGGGCATGGCCGTTCCGACTCGGCGTGCTTTCGCTGGCGATTCCCGTGCGGGCGATTCAGGCGGTCGTGGAGCGTACCGCCGGGCGCAGTCGCGAAAAGGATCCCGGTGCACCTTCGAGCATCCCATCCGTGCAGCCTCCGCCAGCCGCGAGGGTAGTCGCAGCTGGCGAGTTGGGCCGGCTCGATCCAAGCCGATTCGTTGTCCTCGGCGACGGACTTGCCGCGGGAATGGGAGAGTTCGGCCTCCACGCTGGCAGTCAGGTCTGGAGCTTTCCGGCACAACTTGCCCGTCAGATGGGCGTGGAGTTGCGACAACCGCTCTTCGAGCCGCCCGGCGTCTCCTGCCCGCTCGTCAGCGAGCGCGGGGATGTTTCTCCGCCCAACCTTTTCGAGACTTCCGTTTTCAAGGATTACCCGCCTCGCGAGTTGCCGGCAAATCTCTCAGTGCCCGGGCTCACCTACCGGGAGGCGCTGCACCTGCGCGCGGGTGTTCCGCTGATCCGCAAAGGCGATCGGGTGCAAACTGCCGCAAACCTCATCTTCGGCTGGCCCGCGCTCATGGCTGGCGGAAAGCCGGGCACCATGCTCGATGCGGCTTTGGAACAGCGACCGACGCTCGCCTTGGTGGCGCTCGGCTTTACCGACGTAGCAAAAGCGGCTCGCGCGGGCAAGCTCCTGCGACCGGCGGTCTGGAACGAGATGGTGCAAACCGCGCACGAAGCCGTCGGCAGATTGCTCGCCACCGGTGCGGAGACAATTCTCGCTTCCGTGCCGTCGCCGCTCGATACCGCGGCTTTTTCAACGATCGCTTCGGCGGGGACAGTTCTGAAGGTCTCCCCGCATTTTCTGGAACGGCAATTTGGACTTGACCGGTCGGACCGGCTCACAGTCGCTGGGTTGGTAGAGATTGGAAATCAAATCATTTCCGGAAAGTTCGCCGCTCTCGAAGGCCGCCATTTCTTGAGCGGTGAGACCGCCGCGGGACTTGCTCACCAAGTCGATGAGTTGAATCGAGAGCTTTCAGCCGTTGCACAAAGAGCCGGCTGTCTCTTTTTCGATCTGGCCGCGCTCTATCGGACCGTCGCCGTACAGGGTATCGACGCCGGCACGCGGCAGCTCTCGAACGATTATCTCGGCGGATTCTTCACCCTCAACGGTTTCTACCCGGGACGAATGGGTCATGCCGTCATCGCCAATGCCTTGATCGATGCGCTCAACGCCGCCGCCGGCGCGCGTTTGCCGCGGTTCGCGCTTGCCACCGCCGCGATGGCCGATCCCGTGGCGGCTTACCGGCCCGCCGACGGTTCGGACTGGGAGTTGGACGACCGAGGCGGCCGCGCCGCCCACGCGCCGCCGAAAGGCGATGACGGCCAATCTTGGGACAATCTTTACGAGGAACCCAAAATCGACGACGTGCTGCCGCGTCCGCTGGTTTTGCCTTCCGGCCTGGAGCAGGAGATTCCGCTGACCACGGCGCTTAGCTACCATGGTGACGGAATGCGCATCGTTGACTGCGCCGATTCGAGCGTGTCCCGCTTTGGCGGCTCGGGGGAACTGCGCTTCGATGGATTGGCCTTGTTCGGAAGCCACCTTGAGGGTGCGTTGAAGTTCCGCTTCGCTCCGCCGGAGAATGGGATCAGCCACTTTACCCTCGAGCTTGCGGGCGGCGAGTTGCGAGCCGACGACGGCGTTCTCTCCACGCCGGAATTCTACCGTTTTCCCCTGCGCGACGCGAAGGTCGTCCAACCGCGCGGGATGCTGTGCGAAGGCGATGTCGATTTGCAGACCGGGCTGGTCGATACGAAGACGCTCGTGTTTTTCTGCATCTATGAAAACAGCGGCCTGGCCGAAATCGCGCGCCTCAACCCCGCGAACTTCCCCAACCCGGCCATCATCACCTTTTCGAATGAAGGCGGAAATCCGCGCGTCTATGCGTCCGCTTGGGCTCAGTTTCGGCAACGGCCCGACGGCAAGCTCGATTTTGCGTTTCACGGCACTGCCTTCGTTCCCTTGGGGCCGGGGCTGGTGTTTCCGCTGCCCTTTTCGAGCGCCACGGGTGATTATCCCATCGTCCAAGCGAGCGGGACCGCGCTGCATCCGCATCTGCATCTCAGCACCTTTGCGCCGGTAGCGCGCGAACCTGCCTGCCCGCCACAGATTCCCACGAATTGCACGGAGGAATTTCAGCTTTGTACGTCCCGTTCGAGCTTCGGCGATCTTTTTCGGCTCAATCATCCCACTCTCGGCGAAGGGCTGGGGCGCTCGTTCCTCGCGGGACGGTTGCGCATTCAGTTTGGTGAGCGCTTCGGAGACCTGGTGCCCTTCGCCGTCTCATTCCTTCCTCCTCCTGGCCTGTTCGACCGCCCGGACTATGCTCCATTACAGCAGATTTTCCCGAGCCGGCTCTCGCTCGGGCTTTTGGGACACGACGGAATCGTTCGCTATCCGAAAAGTACCTATTCGATGCGCGACACCGTGCTGCTCGACGATCCGCTCGATATTGCGCTCGGCGCCGTCAATGTCCTTTCGGGAAAGGTCGTTGGCGATTTCCTCCACCGCGGTTTAATTGGACAGGATCTTATTTTCGCCCTGTTTCGCGTCGAGCCGCGCACCCCGAAGTCGTCCTTCCAATTTCGCGGCGAGGCGGCGTTTGCCAGGGGAGATGATGGGCAGTTGCGGTATTCCCTGGATGCCGCCGTTTACATTCCCTACCCGGAGGGCTTTCTGTTCCCCCTTCCGGATCTGCAAGCGGGAGTGCCGATTGGCCCCGATTCGTCGCTCGATCCCTATCTTCAACTGGAGGCCGCCGCGATTGAAGAGACGCCGGCCATGACCTTCGCGGGGTGCGAAGATCGTATTACGGCGGCCACCGGCGCCGTTTTCTCCTGCCGCTACCGCCTTTCCAGCGATCGCTGGGATGGCGAGCCGCCGGAGTTCGAGTTGATTCTCCACAGCGATGGCAACGCCAGGTTCGAGATGAAAGCCCTTGCGGCAGCGAGCTTCTTTAACCCGCGTCAAGAATCCCCGCCCCGCAGCCGGAATGCCGTCGCCTTTACTGGCTACGGCACTTGGAGCAAGGCATCCGGCGCCTTGCACGTGGCGACTGTGGAGATCTCGCGGGCTCCCGGTTTTCACTATGTGAGCATTCAAATCGATGGCGGGCGCGAGCTAAGCATCGATACGCGTCCCGAGATCATCCGGCCGCCCCTCGAGCCGACCCATCCTGGGGAGCGCGCGAGTGCCGCGGCGAAACCTCCACCGGAACCCGAGCCCATGCCTGCGCATCCCTCATCCGAAACCATCGCTGCGTTCGAGCGATTGCAGCGCGCCATCGATCAAGCTGCCATTATCAATCTCTACGTTGGAGACCCCCTCGCCGAGTCGATCGATCCCTCCCGCCC
>CAXTRS010000064.1:0-4789 GCA_964246635.1 uncultured Chthoniobacterales bacterium
GCACGTACCAGATCCAGTCCACCAGCGAGTGCATCCCGAACACGAGCGCCAGCAGCGCCAGCCCCACCAGCCCGACCCGCTCGGGTCCCCATTCGAGCGGCGGTCCGCGGCGGCGGTGCAGCAGTCCGGTCGCGCGCCCGGCGGCCCCCCCCCCACCACGAGACTCGCGTGGCACATGAGTTGCATCTCAGGCGCGAACACGGGTCCGCTTGTCGTCTTCGGTCGGCCGCCGACGCGCAGCCCGTGTCGGCCGATGACTTATCACCTCAAATTTCTCCTCGCTCTCCTGTTGCTGGTCTGCGCGATCACCGGGGCGGCCGTGGTCGTGGCGCAACGCAACGCCGAGAGCACGCACCGCACGGTGCTCGAAGAGCGGTTTCGCAACCGGGTGAGCGCGCAGCTCGCCGCGCAGGAGGCGCAACTCGCTGCCATCAAAGGCAAGTGCCTGTCGCTCGCGCGCTCCGTCCGGCTGCAGGCGGCGCTGGAAGAAGACGATCTCGGCGACCTCCACCGCATCGCGGCCAGCGAATTGCATGACGTGTTGCGACCCGGCGCGGTGGTAGCCGCCACCGCTGGCGCGAGCGAACCCGGGGAGGTGTCTTCACCGCCGCTGCCGCGCGCCGATTTCGCGCGTTTCGTGGATGAACACGGCACCGTGCTTCCCTGGCCCCCGCCCGAGCCGGGCGGCCTCTCCTCGACGGCGGCGGCCACGGACTTCGGCGCTGCTGCCGAAACGCTCGAAGCCCAATTGGCGCGACTGGCGCCGACTTTGCTGAACGCGCCCGCCGCCCGGCAGGTCGGCGGCTATCTCGCGGTGGAAACCGCCGCCACCACCACTTCCGCGCGCCGCGAGAACGGCGCCGTCAATCCACCGCCGCCAGTGCTGGAGGAGGTCGTGATCACCGTCATTGCCAACCCAACCACGGGCGATATGCTCGGCGCGCTGGTGCTCGGCTTTCCCGCCTGCCCGCCGTCCGGCGACACTAGCGTGAGTGAAGCACAGACGGGCATCTGGTTCGGCGACCGGCTCTTCTTTCCGACGCCTGCCGCAGCGGCGGCAACCCCGGACACCGACGCGCTCGCCGAAGAGCGCGCCTCCCTGGCGAAACGGCTGTCAGAATTCATCCGCCGCGCGCCCGAGAAGCCGCCCACGCCGGGCGCTCCGCACCGTGGCGCAGGCCACTTCGCGGTCGAACTGGGCGGCGCGCCGTTCCTCCTGTTTTACCAGGCGCTGCACTCGAGCCCGCCGTTCGCGCCGGCGTATCAGGTCTGCCTTTATCCGCTGACCGAATCGCTGCGCCAGCAACGCGCGTTGCTGGGCCAGA
The DNA here is from genome assembly GCA_964246635.1 of uncultured Chthoniobacterales bacterium. GTDB lineage: Bacteria > Verrucomicrobiota > Verrucomicrobiia > Chthoniobacterales > SZAS-18 > JAFAXH01. The sequence goes on from CAXTRS010000064.1 coordinate 1,326, forward strand.
TTATCGCTTGGGGCGGGCTGGTGCTGGCGGGCGGTTTCGCGCTGAGCCTGCTGCTCGCGCGCGGGCTGTCGGCGCCGGTCGATCGCCTGGCCGCCGGACGCCAGCGCGCAGAAGAAGCGCTGCGGCAAAGCGAAGAAAAATTTCATCGCATTTTCGACAACGCCGTCGAGGGATTTTACCTCGCCGCGGCCGACGGCCGTTACGTGGACATGAACCCCGCGCTCGCCCGCATCTACGGCTACGAATCGCCGGCCGAGGCGCTCGCCGCGATGGCGGAAGGCAGCGGCATTTACGTGGACCGCAGCCGCTACGCGGAGTTTCACCGCATCCTGCAAAAGGACGGCATCGTCACCGCGTTCGAGTCCGAGATCGAGCGGCCGGACGGCAGCCGTCTCTGGGTTAGTGAAAACGCGCGCGTGCTGCGCGGCGCCGACGGCGGGATCGTGGAATACGAAGGCACGCTCGTCGATGTCTCCGAACGCAAGCACGCCGAGGCGCACCTGCGCGCGCTCAACGCCCGGCTCGAAAGCGCGCTCATCGAGCTGAAGGAAACCCAAACGCAGGTCATCCAGCAGGAGCGCCTGCGCGCGCTCGGCGAAATGGCCAGCGGCATCGCGCACGATTTCAACAACGCGCTGATGCCGATCCTCGGGTTCTCCGAGTTGCTGCTGCGTCTGCCGGCCGTGCTCGACGAACGCGAAACCGCGCTGAAGTATCTCCAAACGATCAACACCTCCGCGCGCGACGCCGGCAACGTGGTCAGCCGGCTGCGCGAGTTCTATCGCGCGCGGGAGGAGGACGAGGAGTCCGGCCCGGTCGATCTCGCCGCGCTCATCACGCAGGCGGCCGATCTCACGCAGCCGAAGTGGAAAGACCAGGCGCAGGCGGCGGGCATCACGATCGAGTTGCGCACCGAACTGCCGTCGGACGAGGACGAGAATGCATCGCCGCTGACCGTCGTCGGGGACGAATCGGCGTTGCGCGAGGTGCTCACGAACCTGATTTTCAACGCCACCGATGCGCTGCCGCGCGGCGGCACGATCACGCTCCGCGCACGGCGGGAAACCAAAGGCAGGAAGGCCTGGGGCGTGCTGGAGGTTTCTGATACCGGCGTGGGCATGACGGACGAAGTGCGCCGCCGCTGCCTCGACCCGTTTTTCTCGACGAAAGGCGAGCGCGGCACCGGCCTGGGGCTCGCGATGGTCTTCGGCATTGTGCAGCGGCACAACGGCGTTTTGGAAATCGACAGCCGGCCGGGCGCAGGCTCGACGTTTCGCGTGCGGCTGCCGCTGCACCTGCTTCCGGCAGCGACGACGACGACAACAGCAACAGCGCAACCGTCGCTCAACGGCAACGGCGCGAACGGCCACCACAAAAACGGCCATCGCGCCTTGCGCGTGCTGGTCGTCGATGACGAGCCGCAGGTGCGCGACACCCTGGCGGGTTATCTGCAAAGCGACGGCCACGAGTTCGCGTGCGTCTCGGACGCGCGCGAGGCGCTGGCCCATTTCCGAGACAGCGCGGGCGACTTCGACGTGATCGTCACCGACCAGGCGATGCCGGGCATGAGCGGCGAACAATTCGCCAGCGCGGTGAAGCAGCTCGACGCCACGGTGCCGGTGATTCTGCTCACCGGTTTCGGCTGCTTTTTGGAAGCCGAGGAAAAGCGCCGTTGCGGCGTGGACGTGCTCGCCAGCAAGCCGATCACGCTCAAGAAATGGCGCGAGAGCCTGGGCCGGGCACGGGAGATAAAGACGTTTTAAGATTCAAGCTTCAAGCCCTCAAGCTTCAAACAAGTTCAAAGGCTCGAAGTCGGAAAGCGGGTGCTGCTCAGCTTTGAACTTGGAACCTTTTTTCTTGTTTGAAGCTTGAGGGCTTGAAGCTTGGAACTTTCACGTGTCGGGCGTGAACGGCAAGCTGCAAAGGGAGACCGCGTCATCGTGCCGTTCACGATCTCCTGCGGGCACTGCTGGTTTTGCGAAAACAAAACACGTTCAGCAAAAAGGCGGAGGAGCGCAGCAAATTCTTCGGACGCCTCGGAGGTGCGTCCCTGCCTACGATTTCAAAGCCCGCGCGCTTGTTCCAACTGAAACCACGCGAGCACTTCCTCGGCGTGTTTATCGGGCGGGAAGACGGGATAAAAACAGTGCTCCACCGCGCCGTCGCGCAGCACGAGCGTGAGGCGCTTGACGAGGGTCATGCCGGCGGTCTCAAACGTGGGCAGGCGCAGCGCCTCGGCGAGCCGCCCGTCGGCGTCGCTGAGCAACGGGAACGGCAGGTGCAGCCGCTCGACGGCTTCGCGCTGATAATCGGTCTCCTGCGTGCTCAAGCCGAAAAGCTGATCGACGCCGCGCGCGCGCAGTTCCGCGAAATGATCGCGAAACGCGCAGCTCTCCGGCGTGCAGCCGCGCGCGCCGGGAATCTCGTTCCAGCCGGCGGAGGGAGCTTTGTCCGGCTCGCCCGTGCGCGGGTAACAATAGACGACTGTCCGGCCGCGCAACGCGGCGAGATCGACCGTGCTGCCATCGGTGGCCGGGAGCGCGATGCCGCCCGGCAATGTGAAGCCGCCGGCTTTGAGGTGATCGCAGGCGCCGTCGTCGATGGGCACGGGGAGGTCGGCGGGGAGCGTGTTGACGTCGTCGGTTCTTGGCATGGTGCGCGGGGGGGGTTAATGGATCTTTCGCCACTTCACCACGGGATGCGCTCCCGGTCGCGCAAAAATTCGCCGGTCAATTTTGCCGGCGCCTCCGTTGCCAGCCAGACCACGGTGTCGGCGCCCTGCTCGACGGAGCGCGTCGCGTTCGCCCCGCCCATGTCTGTGCGCACCCAGCCGGGGCAGACGCTGTTGACCGATACGCCTTTGTCTTTGAGCGCCGCCGCGCTCTGGCGGGTGAGCGCGTTGAGCGCGGTCTTCGAGATCGAATACGCCGGATACTCGCTCTCCATGTCGCCGAGCTGCCCGAGGCCGCTGGAAAGATTGATGACCCGCCCGCCGCGTGCGCTGGCGGCGAGCAGCGGAGCGAGCGCCTGGATCAGCCGCAGCGGGCCGAAGACGTTCGTTTGCAGTGTCCGCTCGACGATGGCCGGATCGACCTCGAGCACACTCGCGCCCGGCTTGTCTTCCATGATGGCGGCGTTGTTCACGAGCACATCGAGCGCGCCGCCGGTTTTCTCTTTCAGCGTTTTCACCGCCTGCGCGATCGACCCGGCATCCGACACATCGAGCGCGAGAAATTCCGCGCTCCCGCCCTCCTCCCCGCGCCCGATTACTTTCACCGCGACCTGACCCCGCGCAGTGTCGCGTGCGCCGACGAAAACGCGCCAGCCGCGCCCGACGAGCTGGCGCGCAATTTCGGAGCCGATGCCTTTGTTCGCGCCGGTGACCAGCCCGGTGAATCCGGAATTGTTTGCGCTCATGTCAGTTCACCTATTCAAAGAAGGGGAACGCTGCGCACAGGACGTTC
>CAXTRS010000064.1:4799-5874 GCA_964246635.1 uncultured Chthoniobacterales bacterium
CGGTTCAGTTCACCGTCGGCAGCGTGCCGCCGTCGATGCGCAAGTTCGCGCCGTTGATGTAACTCGCGCGCGGGCTGGCCAGAAACGCGACCGCGTCCGCGATGTCCTGCGGCCGGCCCAGGCGGCCCATCGGGTTTGCCGCGAATCCAGCCACCGCCCGCTTTTCCATTTCGGCTTCGTCATACGGAACTTGGAGTTGCTTCGCCATGCCGCGCAACATTTCCTCGACGCCCGGCGTCAGGATCAAGCCGGGGCTGACGGCGTTGACCGTGATGCCCGTGTTGGCCAGCGCCTTGGCGAGGCCGACGGCCATGTTCAAATTGGCCGCTTTGGTGACGGAATAGTCCGGCAGGTTGAGCAGCGGCATCGTGCCCGCGCCGCTGGCCATGAAGACCACCCGGCCCCAGCCGCGCGTTTTCATCCCCGGCACCAGCTCGCGGATGACGCGCACCATCGAGAACACGTTTTGGTTGAACAGATCGGCCCACTGGTCGGCGCTCACGTCCAGCCAGGCGCGCTCGGGGAATTGCCCGGCGTTGTTGACGAGAATGTCGATGCCGCCGCCGAAGGCCGTCTGTGCCTGTTTGGCGACGCTGGCGGCCTGCGCGTCGTCGCTCAAGTCACCCAGCGCGACGGCGACAAGGCCGCCGGCGGCGCGGATTTCCGAGCAGACCCGGTGCGCCGATTGTTCGCTGCGTCCGTGAATGACGACGGCGGCGCCTTCGGCGGCGAGCGTGCGGGCGATGGCTTCGCCGATGCCGCTGGTGCTGCCGGTGACCAGCGCGCGTTTGCCTTTGAGTTGGAGGTCCATAGCAAAGAAGGGGAACGCTGCGAACTGCCCGCTCAGATGCAAAACGTTGTGTCCAAGCCGCGTCCACCAACCTCTACAAACCAGACGGTTTCGCGCGTTTGTTTGGCGGTGCAGGGTTAGGTCGATCCTGTAGTTGCCCTGCGCCGTAGAGGCGGCTTTGTCCCACTGCTGCGGGACGTGCCGCCTCTGACTTTTTTGTCTTTCCCGCGCTAGGCCAGAAAGCCAGAAAACAAATGAGGCGGCCCGTCCCCCATCCCTCCGACA
>CAXTRS010000064.1:5884-9906 GCA_964246635.1 uncultured Chthoniobacterales bacterium
CCTCTACACTCAAGGTGTCTTTGTTGAAGAGCAGCGCTTGCTCAGGCCGCAGTCTTCTGAGCCGCGCGACGGCGCCGATAGGCGGCCAGGCCGACCCCGCCGAGGGCCACCAGCGCGAGCGAGCTCGGCTCCGGCACCGCGCCGCCCGTGGTCTGCCCGGCGACAATCGCGGTGTTGGGGACGTTCTCGTAGGCGATGCCGCTGAGCGTGATCGCATACGGGACCGTCGCGTTCTGCCCGGCCACGGTGAGGCCGACCCAGCCGAAGTAGGTTTGTCCCGCCGCGGTGAAGCGGACGCCGACGAACCCGCTGGCTCCGTTGGTGCTGACCCATTTGCTGGCGGGGAAACCGTAAACCGACGCCAGGAATCCCGTTTGGCCGCCACCGGCGGCGCCAGCGAGCGTAACGAAGGCTGCGGCGGGTCCGATGAGGGCGCCGTTGGCCAGCCGCGACGGGTAGGCGTTGGTGCCGTTGAGCGCTCCGACGACGTCAATATTGTTGGTATTGGCCGCGAAGCCGGCAAGATTCAGCGTGAAAGTGGAACCGCTGGGGCTGGTGTAAGGACCGCTGTTGCGCTGGCGCAAGCGAAAGTCGATCACGCCGTCCTTGTTGAAATCGAAATTGCCCGCGGTGCCGGAAGTGAAAAACGTGGAGCTTCCGTTGGCGAAGGTCGTGTCGGTGAAGACCTGATTGTTGAAATTGGTATATACGATGGACGCGTCGGCGGTCGTGACCGCGCCGGCGAGGACGGCAGCCCCGGCACCGGCGGCGCAATACCGCGCGAGGCGGGTGTTACGATCGTTGGTTTGGGCAGTATTTTGGGTAGGTTGCATGGACTTGTCGTGGTTAAGGATTTTCGCGGTTTAAAAGGGGCTTGGGCGCGAAGCGAACCGTTTATTTCGGGAACGGGACGTTTGGTCAACTATATTTGCTGAGATTGGAAAAAATTTTTTTCGCGCTCTATTACCGCACTCCCGCTCCGACCTGTCCATGTCCCCAGCTTCGTGCCGTCCGCGGAGCGTGGGAGACAGTGAATTACAGCCAGTTTTTTACCCCGTGGTGCCAGCCCCTTTTTTCTTCGCATGAACGACCGCGCTTTTCCCGTCAGCCGCCGCATCCTGCTCATCGGCTGGGACGCCGCCGACTGGCAGATGCTCAATCCCCTGCTCGACTCCGGGAAGATGCCGGTGCTGAACCGGTTGATCGAGGAAGGCGTGATGGGCAACCTGGCCACGCTCCAGCCGGCCGTTTCGCCGATGCTCTGGAACTCGATTGCCACCGGCAAGACCGCCGACAAGCACGGCATCCTCAGCTTCACCGAGCGCGACCCAGACACGGGCTGGATGCGGCCTTTCTCGTCGCTCTCGCGGCGCACCAAGGCAGTCTGGAACATTTTTCAGCAGGCGCTCGGCTGGCGCTGCCACGTCGCCAACTGGTGGGCCAGCCATCCGGCGGAGCCGCTCGACGGCGTGACGGTGTCGAACCTCTTCTTCCGCACCCAGCGCACTGGCCCGAATACCTGGCGCGTGCCGAAAGACTCGATTCATCCGCCGGGGTTGGAGGCGGAGTTCGGGCCGTTGCGCATGGGCATCAACGAGGTCGATGAACACCTCGTGCTGCCCTTCATTCCGCGGGCGGCGGAGATCGATCAAAAGGTCGATCTGCGGATGGAACGGCTGGCGCAGTTGATTAGCGACGCCGTCAGCCAGCAATCCATCGCTGTCGCAGTGCTGGAGCGCGAGCCGTGGCAATTCGCGGCGGTGTATTCGGATGCCATCGACCATTTTTCCCACGGCTTCATGGCGTATCACCCGCCGCGGGGTCCGCACATCTCGGAGGCTGAGTTCGAGATGTATCGGGAGGTGATGACGAGCGCCTACCGTTTTCACGATCTCATGCTCGGCCGCCTGCTCGAGCTCGCCGGTCCCGAGACCACCGTCGTGTTGTGCTCGGATCACGGCTTTCAAAGCGGTGACATGCGTCCGCGCGACAATCCGCGCGAGCCGGCCGGCCCGACTTTCTGGCACCGTGACTTCGGTATCCTGGTCATGAAAGGGCCAGGCATCAAAAAGGACGAACGCATCTACGGCGCCGGCCTGCTCGACATCGCGCCGACCCTGCTGACCCTCGCCGGGCTGCCCGTCGGCCGCGACATGGACGGCAAACCGCTGCTTGAAGCACTGGAAAACCCGCAGCCGCCGACGCCGATTTCTTCTTGGGACGAGGTGCCCGGCCGCGACGGCCGCCACCCGCCCGACACTCGCTGGGACACCGCCAGCGAAGACGCGGACGACCTCGTGCGCCAGTTCGCCGCGCTCGGCTACGTGGACGAGCCGACCGCCGATCGCCAGAAAGACGGCGAAAACACCGAGCTCGAAAACCGCTACAATCTCGCCCAAGTCCACTTGTCCAGCGCCCGGCCGGACGCGGCCGTCGCCATCTTGGAGGAACTCGTGGCGCAGCGCCCGTGGGAATCGCGCTACATTCATCAGTTGGCCAACGCCTATATCATGGGCGGCTGGCATCGCGCCGCGCAGGAATTGCTCGCGCGCGCTTACCCACTGGAGGACAAGGAAGCGCAGGTGCCGCTGGTGGTGTGGCAGATGCGGGTGAAAGCCCGCCTGCGGCGCGGCGATCGCGAGGGCGCGGCGGAATTGCTCACGCGGCTCATGCAGCAAATGCTCCGCCATTCTTACGTCTGGGTGGAGGCTGGCTGGCTCTGGGTCGAACTCAGGCGGCTGGAGGAGGCCGAGCGCTGTTTCCGCCGCGCACTCGAGCTCGACGCCGACAGCGCCGCGGCCTGGCAGGGGCTTTCCACGGTGCATCTGCGCAGGCGCGAAAATGGGCAGGCCATCGACGCCGCGCTCGAAGCCGTGCAGCGGCTCCACCATCTGCCCGTCGCGCACCTGAACCTCGGCATCGGCCTGGTGCGCGAAGGCCGGCCCGACGAAGCGATTGTCGCCTTCCGCCGCGCCGTGGGCATGCAGCCGGGTCTCACCAGAGCGCACCGCTGGCTCGCCGCGCTCCATGCCACGGAGCGGCCGGATGATTTTCTCGCCGGCGTTCACCGCCACGAAGTCCAGCGGCTCAGCCGTGAACAGGCGGCCAAGTCACCCAAGACGCAGTCCCGGGCGGAGGAAGTGCGCCCGCTGCCCGAGGTCCTGCCACCGGCTGAGCGCGCCCGCATAGAGGCCGAGGAACGGCCGCTCCGCCCGGTGCCCGAGGCGACAGACAGGACGTTCACGATTGTCAGCGGCCTGCCGCGCTCGGGCACATCCTTGATGATGCAAATGCTCCAGGCCGGCGGCCTGCCCGCGCGCACCGACAACGAACGGGCCGCCGACCTCGACAACCCAGAAGGCTATCTGGAATGGGAAGCCATCAAAAAGATCGCCAGACAGCCCGACCTGCTCGACGAACCGGGCTTGGAAACCAAAGCCATCAAGGCCGTCTCGATGCTGCTGCCGTCGTTGCCGCGCCAGCACCGCTATCGCGTCATTTTCATGCAACGGCCGCCGGAAGAAATCGCGCGTTCCCAAGCTACGATGATCGCCCGCCGCGGCACCAGCGGGCTGGAGGGCAACGAAGCCGAGATGGCCGCCAGATTGCAGGCCCACCGCGAGGAAACTTTGCAGTTCCTGCGCAGCCTCCCGGGGACCTACGCGCTGCTCGAAGTCGATTACCCCTCGCTGGTCGCCGAGCCGGAAGCTTGGACGGCGCGGGTCGCCGAGTTTCTCGGTCCTGAGCGCTTGCCGCAGCCCGAGCGCATGGCCGGCGTGGTGCGGCGCGACCTGCACCGCAACAAAATCACCGCCGCGCCCGCCGCGAAAAGTTAGAGCGCTCCTCGGTCGAGTCAGCCGTGCCTTTCAGCCCCGGCAGGGGCGACAGAGCCCTAGCCCACGGCGTGAGCCATGGGATCAGATCGTAGAACGCCCCAAGCCCCGGCAGGGGCGGAAGAACCCATGGCGCGGCTGGCGCGCTGATCCGCACGGACGTTCTTACGCCCCTGCCGGGGCTTGATT
>CAXTRS010000064.1:9916-13491 GCA_964246635.1 uncultured Chthoniobacterales bacterium
GCTCACGCCGTGGGCTAGGGTTCTGTCGCCCCTGCCGGGGCTGAGCCAATCGAGAACCGCTCTAAAGCGTCGCGGCGTCGCGCGATGATGCCGCGGCGTCGCGCGACGCGGCGCGGCGGCGGCGATAAACCGCCAGCCCGGCGCTGCCCAAAGCGACCAGCGCCAGCGTGCTCGGCTCCGGCACCGCGCCCGCGGCGATGGGGGTATTCGCAGTGGTCTCATACGCGATGCCGCTGACGGTGAAGGAGCGCGGCGGCGGGTTCGTGCTGTTCTCGGGCGTCACGGTCAAGCCGACCCACCCGTAATGCACCTCGCTGCCGATGGTGAAACGAATGCCGAGAAAGCCGGAGTTGGCGCCGGCGGTCGTCCATTTCGAGTTCGGGAAACCGTTGCCGGCAGCGAGAAACCCAGGAATGAGATAACTGGAACCCGGAGGGCCTCCCAGGCCGAGCGTGATAAATCCAGCGCCCGGCCCGATCACGGTGTTGAGCGTCAACCGCGAGGGATAGAAATAGGTCTGGCCGCCGGATGTGGCAGTAATCCCCACCACATCGACACTGGGTTTGTCCGGCGAAGTCGTCAGCGCGGTGGCATTGCGAGGGGCGGTTGACCCAGGACCGACTTGGCGGGCGGAAAGCGAAAAGTCGGTAATGCCGTCGTGGTTGAAATCGAAATCGTAATAAGTGTATCGGTTATCGCCGGTGTTGGTGTCCTTATAAAGGGTGTTGCCGTAATCGGTGAAAACAATGGAGGCGTCGGTCGTGGTGACAACGCCGGCGAGCACAGCGACGCCGATGCCGGTGGAGCAATAACGGCGGAATTTTTCGTCGCGCGCGGCAGGGGTGGAAGTCGAAGGCGGGAGAGACATGATTTTGGTTGGTTACAGCAAACGAAGCGAGCCGGACCCGTATAGGGGAGTTGTCCAAGCGTGTCGAGCGAAAATCGACACGTTTTTCCGGGATCCGCATCTGGCTCGCCGGTCACTGCCGGCAGGCGCCTGAAATACAGCTTGCGCCAGCCGAGGACCCTTGGCATCGAACCGCTGCCGGCACCGCCATCCTCCCCCATCGCCAGCCCGCCGAAGTCCCGTTTTTATGACGCCCGCGCCTCCGTTTTCGTCGCCGCTCAAACGCCTCCTGCTCATCGGCTGGGATGCCGCCGACTGGCAGATGATCGACCCACTCCTGGAACAGGGAAAAATGCCCGTGCTCCAGGGCTTGATCGACCGCGGCGTGATGGGAAATCTCGCCACCCTGCATCCGGTCGTCTCGCCGATGCTCTGGACCTCCATCGCGACCGGCAAGCTGGCGGACAAGCACGGCATTCACGGCTTCACGGAGCGCGATCCGCGGCACGGCGGCCCCCGCCCCTTCGCCTCCACTTCGCGGCGCACCAAGGCGCTCTGGAACATTTTTCAACAGGCGCTCGGCTGGCGCTGCAACGTGGTGGCCTGGTGGGCGAGCCACCCGGCCGAGCCGCTGGACGGCGCGACGGTTTCCAATCTGTTTTTCCGCACCCGCAAGACGCCGCAGGGTTGGAGCGTGCCGCCTCACTCCGTCCATCCGCCGGGCCTCGCGCGCGAGCTGGCGCCGCTGCGGATGCAGATCGAAGAAATCGGCGAAGAAATGGTGCTGCCTTTCATTCCGCGCGGCGCGGAGATCGATCAAAAGGAAGACGGCCGGCTTGAGCCATTCGCCTCCGTGATGAGCGATTGCTGCAGCGTGCAGGCGGTCGCCACCGCGCTGATGGAGCGCGCGCCGTGGGATTTCACAGCGGTGTATTTCGACGCCATCGACCATTTTGCCCACGCCTTCATGCCGTATCACCCGCCGCGCCAGGAACACATCGCGGAGCGCGACTTCGCGATCTACGGCGGCGTGATGGAAGGCGTCTATCGTTTCCACGATCTCCTGCTCGGCCGGCTGCTCGAGCTCGCCGGCCCCGAGGCGACCGTCGTGCTCTGTTCCGACCACGGTTTCCAAAGCGGAGCGGCGCGGCCCATCACGCATCCCCGCGAGCCGGCCGGTCCGGTGCTCTGGCATCGCGAGCTTGGCATGTTCGTCATGAGCGGACCGGGCGTGAAGCGCGATGAGCGCATCTACGGCGCCGGTCTGCTCGACATCGCGCCGACGCTGCTGACCCTCGCCGGTCTGCCCGTCGGCCGCGACATGGACGGCAAGCCGCTGCTCGAAGCCTTGGAAAACCCCCAGCCGCCCGCGCCGATCCCTTCCTGGGACAGCGTGCCCGGCCGCGACGGCCGCCATTCGCCGGGATTTCAGGGAGAGGACAACGAACCGCCCGAGGCGTCCGACGAATTGATGCGCCAGTTCGCCGCGCTCGGCTACATCGACGACCCCGGCGCGGACCGCGAGAAAGCCGGCGAAAGCGCCGAAAACGAAAACCGCTACAACCTGGCCGCGGTCTATCTTTCCACCAACCGGGCCGAGGAAGCGATCCCCTTGCTGGAAGACCTGGTGGCCCGGCACGCCTGGGAGTCGCGCTACCTTCATCAACTGGCCAACGCGTATCTGAAAGCCGGCTACGACCGCGCCACGCAGGACTTGCTCGACCGCGCCTATCCGCCCGACGACGCGGACACCGACCCGCCGCTGGTCGTCTGGCAGATGCTGGTGAAAGCGCGGCTGCGCAACGGCGACCGCCAAGGCGCCGCCCGCTATCTGCGCCACACGATGGACTGCATGTTGCGCTTTCCTTCCGTGTGGATCGAGAGCGGCCTGCTCTGGCTGGAGCTGGGCGCGCTCGACGCGGCCGAGTTTTCCTTGCGCCGCGCGGTGGAACTCGACGCCGACGCGGCCGCAGCGTTCCAAGGTTTGTCCACCATCCACCTCCGCCGACGCGAGAACGCCGCCGCCATCGACGCGGCGCTCGAGGCCGTCCAGCGGCTCTACTATTTGCCGCGCGCCCATTTGAATTTGGGCATTGGTCTCGCGCGGGAAAAACGCTTTGACGACGCGCTCGTCGCCTTGCGCCGCGCGGTGGGCATGCGCCCGGGCTTGATCGACGCGCACCGCTGGCTGGCGGCGATCTATTCCACGGAACGCCCCAACAGCTTTCTGGCCGGCGCCCACCGCCACGAAGCGCAGCGGCTCAGTCGCGAGCGCGCCGGGGACAAGGCCCAACAGCGTTCGCGCGCGGAGACCCTCCGCCCGATCCCGACCATCCCGTCGCGCCAGGAACGCGAACGGCTCGCCGCAGAGGCGCGCCCGCTTTCCCGCTCGCAAGCAGCGGCGAAAGATTCCGGGCGAACTTTTCTCATCGTCAGCGGCCTGCCGCGCTCGGGCACTTCGCTGATGATGCAAATGCTCCAAGCCGGCGGCCTGCCCGCGCGCACCGACAACGAACGAGCCGCCGACCTCGACAACCCGGAAGGGTATCTGGAATGGGAAGCCATCAAACGCATTGCCAAACAGCCTGAGCTTCTCGACGAAGCCGGCCTCGAGCACCGGGCGATCAAGGTGATCTCCGCTCTCCTGCCAGCACTGCCGCGCCAGCACCGCTACCGCGTCATTTTCATGCAGCGACCGTCGGAAGAAATCGCGCGTTCCCAAGCCAAG
>CAXTRS010000064.1:13613-16637 GCA_964246635.1 uncultured Chthoniobacterales bacterium
GAGCCGTGGGTGAAGCGCCTCGCGGCATTTCTCGGCCCGGAAGCCTTGCCGCAGGCCGGCCGGATGGCGAACGTGGTGCGACGCGACCTGCACCGCAACAAAGCCGCCTTGGACGCCGCTTGAGGATTCATCGCGCAGAAGGTAGTGGGTCAGTTTGTTATTTACGTGTGGTTTTAGGTAGGGCGGGCGTCTCGCCTGCCGTTGCTGGCGTCTCGCCGGCAACACCTTCTTGAGCTAGGAGTAGGACTCGGGCGAGGACGCCCGAACCGGCGGGCGGGACGCCCGCCCGACCCGCCTCAGCACACCGCCTCAACCATTCAAATATAAACCACTGCCTGCAGAAGCCCTGTCTTGCCAGCCCCGTGATCACAGCGCTTTGACATCCCCTCTTTCGCCGCGACCGGCTTGAACCGGGGCAATCCCCGGTCGCCGCGGCAACCGGCAAAGGTCGCATCGCGCGAAATCTGCTCTTCAACCAGAAGCGCTCATGCCCAATCCCGTCGCACCGCTGCCTGCTCCGCCATTCGCCGCCGACCCTGTCATAGTCCAGGGTGCGGCGTCTGGGCTGCTGCCGCTTTGCGTCGATCTCGACGGCACGCTCACGCGCACCGACACGCTCGGCGAATGTGTGCTGCTCCTGCTCAAGGCGAACCCGCTGCTGCTGTTTCTCGCACTCGGCGCGTATGCGCGCGGCGGGCGTGCGGGGTTCAAGGAATTCGTCACCGCGCGCGTCGCGCTCGACGTCGCCGCGCTGCCGTATCACGAGGAATTTCTCGAATTTCTGCGCGCGCAAAAAGCCGCCAGCCGCCGGCTTGTGCTCGTCACCGGCGCGGACCAGGCGATGGCCAATCGCGTCGCCTCGGCGTTCGGCGACCTTTTCGACGAAGCGCTCGGCTCGAGCGAGCGCGTCAATCTCGTCGGCGCGCGCAAAGCCGCGCGCTTGACGGAAAAGTTCGGCCCGCGCGGCTTCGCGTATGCCGGCAACTCACCGGCGGATCTGCACGTCTGGTCCGAAACCGGCGAGGTGATCGTCGTCAACGCCGCGCCCGCGTTGCGCCGGCGCGCGGAGCGCGAGTTCGCCGGGAAAATCGGCGCCGTGTTCGACCCGCCGCAACCGGTGACACTGCGCGCCTGGTTCGAGGCGATGCGCGTTCACCAATGGGTGAAAAACGTGCTCCTCTTCGTGCCGTTTCTCGCGGCCCACCAATGGGCCACTCCGGGCTACTGGCTGCTGAGCATCACCGCGTTTGTCGCCTTTGGGTTGTGCGCGTCGAGCGTCTATCTCGCCAACGACCTCTTCGATCTCGAAGCCGACCGCAACCATCCGCGCAAACGCCGCCGCGCGTTTGCCGCCGGCAGCCTGCCGCTCTTCGGCGGCGCCGTGATGGCGGCGTCCTTGCTCGTGCTCGGCGTCGGCTTTGCCGCGCTGGTGTCGTGGGAATTTTTCCTCATGACGCTCGTCTATCTCGCCACCACGCTCGCCTATTCGCTTTGGCTCAAGCGCGCCGAGATCGTCGATGTGCTCATCCTCGCCGGCCTTTACACGATCCGACTGCTCGCCGGCGGCGCGGCCGTGCACGTGCCGCTCAGCGCGTGGCTGCTCGCGTTTTCGATGTTCATGTTCCTGAGCCTCGCGCTCGTGAAGCGCTTCAACGAGCTGCAAACCTTGCGCAAAGAAAACCTTACCCTCACGCGGGGCCGCGGCTACCGCGTGAGCGACGCCGAGCCGATCGCCAGCATGGGCATCGCCAGCGGTTATCTCGCCGTCCTCGTGCTCGCGCTCTACGTGAACAGCCCCGACGGCGGGCAACTCTACCAGCGCCCGCTCGCGCTCTGGGCGCTTTGTCCGATGATCTTCTATTGGGTCAGCCGCGTCTGGCTGCTCACGCACCGCGACCAGCTCCACGAAGACCCGGTCGTCTTCGCCCTGCACGACCGCCGCAGCTACGTGCTCGGCGCGCTCGGTGTGCTCGTGCTGCTCCTCGCGCAGCCGAGATGAAGAGATTTGATTACCAATCCTGGGGCCGCCACCCGATTGCGACTCACCAGCGCCCCGTGCGGCTCGACTGGCTGCCCGAGCGCCTGCCCTCGCCCGCGACGCCGGACGAAACGTTTCTTCCCTACGGCCTCGGCCGCTCGTATGGCGACAGTTGCCTGAACGACGGCGGCGCGCTGCTCGTCACCGACGGGCTGAATCGCTTCCTCGCGTTCGACCCCGACTCGGGCCTGTTGCGCTGCGAAGCCGGCGTGTCGCTCGACGCGGTCCTGCGCCTCGTCGTCCCGCGCGGCTGGTTTTTGCCGACCACGCCGGGGACGAAATTCGTCACCGTCGGCGGCGCCCTGGCCAACGACGTGCACGGCAAAAATCATCACCGCGCCGGCACGTTCGGCTGCCACGTCACGCGCTTCGAGCTGCTGCGCACGGACGGCTCCCGGCGCGTCTGCTCGCGCGAAGACCATGCCGACTGGTTTCGCGCCACGATCGGCGGACTCGGACTGACTGGACTCCTCACGTGGGTCGAGTTCCGCTTGCGCAAAATCGAGTCCGCATTTCTCGAAGTCGAATCGACAAAGTTCGGCGGACTCGACGAATTTTTCGACATCGCGAAATCCGACGACGCCTGGGAGCACACCGTCGCCTGGGTCGATTGCCTGGCGCGCGGCCGCGCGCTCGGCCGCGGCCTCTCCCTGCGCGGCAACCACTCCCCCGTCTCGCCCGGCCGTGGGTTGACACCGCACCGCGCCGCGCCGCTCCTCGCCCTCCCTTTCGATGCGCCCGCGTTCGCGCTCAACGCATGGTCGCTGCGCGCCTTCAACACCGCATATTTCCACAAACAGCGCGCGCGCCGAAAAACGTTCGTCCAGCACTACGATCCGTTCTTCTACCCGCTCGACAAGCTCCGTGGCTGGAACCGCATCTACGGCCGGCGTGGCTTTTTCCAATACCAGTGCGGCCTCCCGCCGACGCCCGACCACGCCGCGCTGCGCGAACTCTTCGCCCGCATCTCCGCCAGCGGCCGCGGC